>NZ_CP149822.1:4060000-4396473 GCF_038396755.1 Chitinophaga pollutisoli
GTCGGTTCGTCACATCCTGGGGCTGGAGAAGGTCCCAAGGGTTCGGCTGTTCGCCGATTAAAGTGGCACGTGAACTGGGTTCAGAACGTCGCAAGACAGTTCGGTCCCTATCTGTTGTGATCGTTAGTAAATTGAGAGGACATGACCTTAGTACGAGAGGACCGGGTCGTACGTACCGCTGGTGTATCTGTTGTGCCGCCAGGTGCAGTGCAGAGTAGCTATGTACGGGCAAGATAAACGCTGAAAGCATCTAAGCGTGAAACTTACCTCAAGATGAGTTTACTTTTAAGGGCCGTCAGAGACTATGACGTTGATAGGTTACAGGTGTAAGGGTGGTAACATCGAAGCCGAGTAATACTAATTGCCCGTAAGCTTTAATTTTATTATGCTCTTTCTCTGAAAAGAGCGTGTTTTACAACTTCCCGATATGTAAATTTATTAGTAGTAAGATACTAGGATCACCGTTCGAATCATCGAAAGATAAAACGAACAGCATCCATCTAAGATCTTATGGTGGTTTTACCGAGGGTGTTCACCTCTTCCCATTCCGAACAGAGAAGTTAAGCCCCTCATGGCCGATGGTACTGCACTATCATGCGGGAGAGTAGGTAGCTGCCATATTTATTGAAAAAAGGTTCAGGAGAAATCCTGGACCTTTTTTTATTTGTACCTGCTACATTTCAATTTTAAACACATCAAATTTACCGTGCCTTACCGATATGCGGGTATGATGCGAATTACTTCCCAATGGATTCAATTATTAATTTGAGCGAATTGCTTCATGCGCGAACTAAATCGTAGAAACCGAATCTGTTTATAGACACTAACTTTCGCTGCAAGGTTTTTTACTTCTACAATTTTATATTAGCAAATTGCGCCCTCTTTTTGCCCCGACATCGAGTAATTTCACTTTCCACCAGCAACCTTCCACAATACAAAACGCCCCCCACTTTTAATTACTTCGGAATGAATTCGGGCCCTATTTTGGTCGAGCGCAGCAATACTGTTCATTTGTGCTAAATGGCAATTAGTTGAGTCCCCTCATGGTATTATTAATTCACAATACACTCATTAACAGCAAGCTACATCGTTGAGTAAATTAGCACTGCATAACCCCAAATCTTGCGGAAGGCATGTTAATACATTTGCATGAATTATCCCTGAGGCAAATAGCAGTTGTACACTTGTTCCGGAATCAATCTGCTTTTTCCAAGCCATTAATTGGCTCTTTAACCTACTTCCGCCTACTTCCGTAGAAATTCCATAATCCTTTCATCAGGAAATATTTTACTACGCAAATACAATGCGTAGTGAATGCGGAAATTCATCTTCCCAACAAACCTGGATATGTATGAAACCGCTGAAAAATAAAGTTATGCTTGTGGCAGGCGCCACAAGAGGAGCCGGAAGGGGCATTGCCGCTATGCTGGGCGAAGCCGGCGCCACCGTATACTGTACCGGCCGTAGTGTGAGAGGAGCACTGGCCTCGGGCCCCCAGCGCCCGGAAACCATCGAGGAAACGGCCGAAATCGTTACGCAATTGGGTGGTGCAGGAATCCCCGTGCAGACAGACCATAGCAAAGAAGCCGACGTAATCGCCCTGATGGACCGGATCCGCGCAGACCATGGTCATCTCGACGTACTCGTGAACGACGTATGGGGCGGCGACGCCCTCATGCAATGGGGCCAGCCTTTCTGGGAAAACGATCTATCAAAGGGATTCCAGATGATGCGCCAGGCCATCGATACCCACATTATCACCGCGAAGTATGCGGTCCCCCTGATGCTTCCAAAAAACAAGGACTTATCGTCGAAATCACCGACGGAGATGGCTATTTCTACCGCGGACAGCTCTTCTACGATCTGGTCAAAACAACAATCATTCGCCTGGCATACAATATGGCGCAGGATCTGGAGCCCCACAACATCGGCGCCCTCGCCGTCACCCCCGGTTTCCTCCGCTCAGAAGCCATGCTCGAGCACTTCGGTGTCACCGAGAACAACTGGAAAGACGGCACCGCCGTCGATCCTAACTTTATCGCCTCGGAAACACCCTGGTTTGTTGGCCGCGCCGTTGCCGCCCTCGCCGCCGATCCTAACGTTTTCGAAAAAAGAGGTAAAGTCTTCAGTTCCTGGAACCTCTCCGATGAATATGGATTTACCGACCAAAACGGTGCCCGCCCGCATTGGGGCAACTACGTCAAAACAACCATCCCGGAATATATGCACAAACCGCTCGATGACGAATTCTATAGCTACTGGAAATTGATTTCAGGCAAAAAGATCGGCGCGGACGCATGGGGTTGACTTACACGGTAGCCCGCTATCATAGCTAATTTGAATCGCCGCGGAGGAGAATGTACATCGACTGACAGATCAAAGAGCGGCGATACCGATGGCATATTTGTACCGTGTACAATACAGTCCCGTCGCGGATCGTAGCCAACAAAGCGAGGGCCGCCACAACGGTCGTGTATCCACAACCATTCAACCATCAAACAATAGAAATCAAAAAGGCGCCGGAAGTTCGGCGCCTTTTACAAGATCTTGCGGGCTTGCCACTATTAAAAAACAAAAGCTTCCAGCTCTTCAATGCTAAGCTGGTGGCGCTGTTTACCCGTCATATTTTTGAGGAACACCGTGCCCGGGGCATTGTCTTCCACATATCCGATATACGGCACGCCGCGCTTTTCGGCGTATTTATATTGTTTGTCCTGTTTCACATCGTCAGGGTAAATCTCTGCATTGACGCCCCGCTGCCGCAACCGCGTTACGTAGCCATACACTTCCGCCAGCTTTTCCGCTCCGGGATGGAGGAAAATAACTTGGGTACCCTGTTGCGCGGTTTCCGGGAACAATTGAAGTTCCTCTAGCACGTCGTAAATGCGATCTACGCCGAAGGAAATGCCAACGCCGGAAATACCTGGGAGCCCGAAGAGGCCTGTCAGATCGTCGTAGCGGCCGCCGCCGCCGATGCTGCCCATTTTCACCGTATCCGGGGCTTTTACCTCCACGATCATCCCGGTGTAGTAATTGAGACCCCGTGCCAGCGTCAGGTCAATTTCCGGCGGCGAACTGAATTGCGTAAGCCCGCTGCCCAGGATGAAACGCAATTCTTCCACACCTTTCAAACCCGTAGGCGAACCGGCGAAAACCTCCGCCAGGCGATCAAGCTTTTCGTCGTTACTGCCCCGTAACGCGATAAAGGCCATCACTTGCTCCACCTCGTGCGCCAGAAGCCCGCGGCCGGTTAGTTCGTCGCGGACGCCGGAGTCGCCGATTTTGTCAAGCTTGTCGATCGCGATGGTGATATCGAGCATGAGGTCGGGTCGCCCCACCAGCTCCGCGAGCCCGGTGAGCACCTTGCGGTTGTTGACTTTCATTTGGTAGCCGCCGAGGCCCAGGGAACTAAAAACGGTATCGTAAATCGACAACAGGTCGATTTCGTTCAGGAGGGAATTACTGCCCACCACGTCGGCATCGCACTGGTAGAACTCGCGGTAGCGCCCGCGCTGGGGCTTGTCGCCGCGCCATACCGGCTGCATCTGGTAACGTTTGAACGGTAGCTGCAGCTTGCCCTGGTTCATGACTACATACCGTGCGAAAGGTATGGTGAGGTCGTATTTGAGGGATTTTTCGCACAGCAGAATTCCCAGTTCACGGCTGTCTTTCGCCATTTGCGCCTGTCCGAGGATATCGCCGTTGTTGAGGATCTTGAAGATCAGTTTGTCGCCTTCCTCGCCATATTTGCCGAGCAGGGTGGAAGTGTTTTCCATAGCGGGTGTTTCCAGGGGCTGGAAGCCGAACCGCTCAAATGTCTGCCGGATGGTGGCGAAGATGTAGTTGCGCTTGCGGACCACGTCCGGCCCGAAGTCGCGTGTCCCTTGGGGGATGCTGAGTTTTGCCATGCTATTTCGCGTCAAGAATGTTAGAAAAGTTTAACCGAGGCGGACGATCCGCTCGCAGGCGTCGTGGATAAGCCGGTACACAGGCTCGAAAAGGGCGTCGTCGTACCAGGGATCAGGTACCGGCTGCTGGTCTTCCAGCAACAATTGTACCTTTTGCCGGTCGGCCTCGGAGCGCGCTTTGCGGAGAACGTCACGGTAATTGTCGAGGTCCATGACGAAGATCCGGTCGAACCGGTCAAAATCTTCCGTGGTGAACTGCCGGCCTCGGAGCCCGGAGATGTCAACCCCATTTTTTTCGCCACCGCTACCGAGCGCCGGTCGGGCGGGTGACCCACATGCCAGTCGCCGGTTCCAGCCGAATCGATTTCCCAATCCAGGCCGTTTTGGCCCGACAGGTGGCGGAGGATGCCTTCGGCAAGGGGAGACCGGCAAATGTTGCCGAGGCAGACCATCAGTATTTTCATGTAAATAAGCTTGACCGGTATCGTTTGGTAATCAATGATTTCTATGGAATCATCCCTTCGCGGCGACCCGGTTTTTCAGACCGCAAACCTACCGAATTTTCAGGGAAACCGCTAACGCATTTTGAAGGGATTGCATATGTTAAAACTTTGGTGTATTATGGAATTTGAAAGGATCGGCATCATCCTTTTGAAAGCTTTTGAAACAGCCCGAAAAATTTTTAACAATCGAATAAAAGTTTGATGCGGTAGAAAAAAGCAATTTTTTTGTATACTTGTAATTTGCCACCAATGCGACAGGAGAACGACAATACAAAACAACGGATGAACGTGCAATACCGCCCGGTGGGCGAACTGATCAGGGGAGTATTATTTATTCTTTTCGGATTGTATGCACTGTTCTCGGAGAAATTAGGAATGGGAAAACTGAACTTGTCAGAGACATGGCTGTACATATTGGCCGGCGCGTTAGGTGTTTATGGATTATTTCGTGTCTACAGGGGTATCAAACAATTATTCTTTTAACCAAGTATCACCCACAGTGCGTATGTTTTTAAAAGCTAAAAACTGGATGGGCATGGCATTGGCGACGGCTTCCGTTTCCATGCTGGCCGTAGGTTGCGGAGGCGCAGACAATTCCGGGAAAGGTGAACTGGACACCCCCACGAAAGGAGAAATCCATATCTCGGTTGATAAAACCTATCAGCCGCTGATGGAGTCCGAAATCAGGGTGTTCGAGTCGCAGTACCCGAAAGCGAAGATCATCGCCCATTACAAACCCGAAGCGGAATGCTTCAAGGATTTGTTTAACGATAGTGCGCGGCTCATAATTGTGACCCGCGACCTGAAGGAAAACGAACTGGAATATTTCAAGAAAGAAAAGATGCGTCCGCAAAGCGCCAAGCTCGCTACAGACGCCATCGCCCTGATCGTGAACCATAAAAACGCCGATTCCATCCTTACGATGGACCAGGTGCGGGAAATCATGAACGGCAAAGCGCAGAAGAAATGGAACATCGTTTTCGATGACCAGAACTCCAGCACCGTTCGTTATATCCTCGACTCCATCAACAAGGGACAACCGCTACCGCCCAATACCATGGCGGCAAAGTCCAACGAGGAAGTGCTGTCGCATGTGGAGAAGGATGTGAACGCTGTCGGCGTTATCGGTGTAAACTGGATCTCCGACACCAATGATTCCACCGCGATCGAATTCAGCAGCCGCGTTACTACGGTGAAGCTGCGCGGAGACGGATATACGGATTTCGTGAAACCGTATCAATACTATATCGGAACCAAATCTTACCCGCTCACCCGGGGGATGTTCTATATTTTGAAGGAACCGCGTCAGGGGCTGGGCTCCGGTTTCGTGACATTTTTATCATCCCAGCCAGGCCAACTTGTGATAGGTAAGTTTAAATTATTCCCTGCCCGTTTAAATATCGTGTTCCGGGAAGCCACTTTATCGGAGTAGCCATCCAATTAGAAGCTAAAAACTAAATACTGATAACACAACTAAAACCGGATTGCTCATGAACAGAAGGAAAAGTTTATTTGTAGCCATGCTCTGCATAGCCAACGGAGCTATGGCACAAACAGTGGAAGATGGTTTGAAGGATTTGTACTACGGAAAGTATCAAACTGCCAAGCAAAACCTCGAAAAAGCCATCACCGCGAAACCTACGGATGACCGCGCTTATTACTACCTCGGCATCGCCGAGTTAGGCCTGGAGAATAAAGACGCAGCCGCAGCCGCCTTCACCAAAGGCCTCACCGCCGTTCCCAATTCCCCGTTGCTCATGGTAGGACAGGGGCGTATCGATCTCCTGAACGGCAAAACTGCCGAAGCCAAGCAAAAATTCGAAGCTGCCAGCACCGCCACCGAAGGTCGTGACGGCGACGTAGCCCGTGCCATCGCCGATGCCAACACCGAAGTGAAAGGTGGCGACCGCGGTTACGCGCTCACCATCATGGAGAAACTCCTCAACAACGAAGGACGTAAGAAAAAACAAATGTATACGGCGACCGCAGCCGATTACATCGAACTGGGCGACGCTTACCGTTTCCTGGGCGGTGAAAACGGCGGCAAAGCGATCACTACTTACGAAAAAGCACTCGAGGTAGACGCCAACAACGCCGAAGCCGTGATGAAACAAGGCCTGGTAAACTATAACGCCCGCCTGCTCCAGCAAGCCGTGGCAGATTGGGCCAAAGCCACCAACATGGACGCGAACTACGCACCTGCGTATTTCGAACTGTACCAGTTCTACATTACCCAGCGCAAGGAACAATTCTCCCTCCCCCATGCCGCGCAATACCTGCAGAAGTATGTGGAAGTAAGTGATCCTTCCGACAAGGCGAAGAACGAATACTACCTGGCGGCCATCAACTTCTACCAAAAAGATTATGACGGTGCCATCGCGAAAGCGAAAGCCCTGCTGCCCACGGCAAACGAAGTTTACAAAGGTAAACTCACCTTGCTGGCTGCCGATGCCCACCTGCAGAAAGGCGACTCCCTTTCCGCAAAAGCACTCATGGACGAGCGCGTGAAATCCGTTCCGGCAGATCAGCTGCAGGCGAACGATTACAAACTGCTCAGCGCCATTTACACCAAACTGAAAAATTCCGATTCCGCCACGCAGGCCGGATACCAGGAAACCGCCGGTTTGTACCTGGAGAAATTCGCTGAAACCGATACTACCACCGACGCGGAGAAATTCCGCAACGTGGCCGACGCATACAAAGAAATGCGTAACTACGGTAAAGCCGCTACCTGGTACGGCAAAGCACTGGAAGTAAAAGACAACCCCGGCGCTATGACCGACCACTTCTACAAAGCATTCTATGAGTACTACGCTGCCCAATACGGTGCATCCGACTCCTCCTGGACCAGCTTCACCGAGAAGTATCCCACCCAGCCCACTGCGTTCTACTGGAAAGGCATGGCTAACTTCGCCCTCGACCAGCAGGCCAAGGAAGGCCGCGGTAAAGAGGCCTTCGAGAAATACATCTCAATGGTGAAGCCCGAAGACGAAGCCCGCAACAAGCGCTTCCTCCTCAACGCTTACACCTACCTGATGCTGTATCACTACAATAAGGAAGATCAGGCCGCCATGCAGCCCTGGATGGATAAGCTGGTAGCGATCGACCCGAACAATGATACCGTGCGCCAGGTGAAGGAATTCCTCGAATCCTCCAACAAAGCCGCAGGCAGCTCCGCGAAAGCAGCCACCGCCAACGGTTCTAAATAATTCCAGGTTTTAATCCAGGATTACCGGCAGCGCCCACACGGGCGCTGCTTTTTTTATGCCCCTTTTTAACGTTTCCTCCATTGTTTTTACCGGAATATTTAAGTAAATTCAGAGGCGGAGCCTGCCTGTATCGTGGCCGCAGCCACCATTCTGGCATGTTTTTTTATTACTAGAACCCATACCGCAGTCGAACCAATTGGCCCCGGTAATGTTTAGTTAACGGTTTAAAACAATTTTAACATGAAGAAGCATATCAGTACCGTGGTTGCCCTCTTCCTCCTCGCAGGCGGGGCAATGGCGCAAACGATAGATGACGGGCTCAAAAACCTTTATTACGGAAAATACGCTACCGCCAAATCCGATTTCGAGAAGGTGGTGGCTGCCAAACCCACGGATGATCGGGCGTATTATTACCTCGGCATCGCGGAACTTGGAACGGAGAATAAAGATGGTGCCGCCGCTGCCTTCCAGAAAGGCCTGCAGGCCGTGCCCAACTCGCCCCTCCTCACCGCCGGCCTCGGCCGTATCGACCTCCTTAATGGCAACGCCGCCGCAGCCCGCCAGAAGTTCGATGCCGCCCTCGCCGCTACGGCTAAAAATAAGAATGGAGACGTATCCCGCGCCATCGCGGACGCCAATACGGAAGTTAAAGGGGGCGACAAAGCCTTTGCCCTCACCGTCATGGAAACGCTCCTGGCCGGCAACGACGGCCGGAAGGGATATAAACCCGTCGCCGCCGATTATATCGAGCTGGGCGACGTATACCGCTACCTCGGCGGCGAAAACGGCGGTAAAGCCATCGAAGCCTATGAAAAGGCCCTGGAGCTGGAGGATAAGAATGCTGAAGCCATCCTGAAACGCGGCCAGGTGAATTATAATGCTAAACTCCTGGAGCAGGCCGTGGCCGACTGGGCGCAAGCCACCACGCTGGACCCGAATTATGCCCCGGCTTTCTACGAACTGTACCAGTTCTACTACACTCCGAAGCCCCGGCAGTTCTCGCTGCCCAAAGCAAAGGAGAATCTGCAGAAGTACCTGGCACTCTCCGACCAGGCCGATAAAACCCGGAACGAGTATTATCTCGCCTCCATCATGTTCCTCGACCGCGATTATGCAGGCGCCATTTCCAAAGCCCAGGCCATCATCCCCCAGGCTAACGACGCTTACAAAATCAAGCTGGAACGCCTGATCGCCGATGCGTACCTCCAAAAAGGCGATTCCCTCGGCGCCCGCAAGCAATTCGACGAATATTCCGCGCGCCTGGGCGAAAGCAAGCTGGAGCCCATCGACTACAAGCTCGGCAGCGAAATCTACAGCCGTATCAAACTGGGCGATTCCACTCAGCAGGCGGCCATCGACCAGCAATCGCTCAATTTCCTGGAGAAATACGCTACTTCTGACACCGCGAAGGACCTGGACCGCTACGAAAGCGTGGCCAAAGCCTTCCAGCAAGCGCGGGTATTCGATAAAGCGGGGGAGTGGTACCAGAAATTCGCAGACCTGAAGGTGGAAAAAGGGGAAAAACCCTCCGCTCTCGACCTCTTTAACATTGGCCAGCAATACTATTACGCCTCCAACGGCGGTACCGATACCGTAATGTTGGGCAAATCTTCCGCTGCTTTCGGGCAACTGACCGCCGCTTACCCGGATCTGACCACCGGTCACTTCTGGCAGGGGATGGCGGCCGCGGCCCGCGACGTGGAAGCCAAAACCGGCGTTGCACAGCCGTTCTTCGATAAATATCTCGCGCTGGCTGAAACCGATCCCGCCAAAAACAAAGCCGGCCTCATCAAAGCGTACACATACCTGATGGTATATTACTACAACAAGGACGACAAGGCCAACATGCAGAAGTTCATGGATAAACTCACCCCGCTGGACCCTGAGAGCGAGCCCGTGAAACAGATCAAGGATATCATGAGCAAGCCCCAGCAAAGAGGCGGCGGCAGGTAATAAATATTTAAATTTCAAGGATTTGAAATACACGGCCCGGGAACGTCCCCGGGCCGTTTTTGTGCTATGCGCTTAGTCTCAATCGATTACACAAACGGGTGAGGGATTTGGGAAACTGCGGAAACCAACATCACATATTTTATTATATTACATATACAAAAAAAGATTAGATTTTCGGGATTGTCGATTTGAATTATAGTTTAGTTGCAGTATTTTTGCGCTTTCAGACAATATATTGGGAAGCTTATGTTTTTTGTCTCTGAATTATTGACAGCAAGCAACACGCCGGTCAGTTATTTTCCTATCCTTTTACAAGTTGTTGCTGCTTTGGGTTTTGTAGGCGTTACCATGGTTGCCACGCACTTTCTGGGCCCGAAGCGTAAGACCAGTGACAAGCTGGAGAATTTCGAAAGCGGTATCGAACAGATGGGCAACGCGCGTCAGCCGGTGGCCATCAAGTATTTCCTCACCGCGATTCTCTTCGTGTTGTTTGACGTGGAAGTCATCTTTTTCTACCCGTACGCTGTTAATTTTAAAGAGCTGGGCTGGGAAGGGTTTATGGCTATGCTCGCATTTGTCTGCTTCTTCATGAGTGGTTTCTACTACATCATCAAGAAAGGAGCCCTGAAGTGGGAAGATTAGTACTTAGTTAACTATTAATAAATTCCTGCCGTGTGAATGCGGTGGGGAAGGAGGGTAAAGATTATGTCTCGTCCTGTTCAGTTTAATACCAATGTGAAGGTGGTCGAAATGCCGGAAGGCTATAGCGGAGAAGGATTCTTTGCCACCTCGTTCGATAAGGTAATCGGCATGGCCCGGAAAAATTCCATCTGGCCGCTGCCTTTCGCCACATCCTGCTGTGGCATCGAGTTCATGGCGACCATGGCCGCTCACTATGACCTGGCGCGTTTCGGTTCCGAGCGTATCGGTTTTACGCCCCGCCAGTGCGACCTGCTGATGGTGATGGGTACCATTGCCAAGAAGATGGGCCCCGTACTGCGCCAGGTGTACCTGCAGATGGCCGAGCCCCGCTGGGTGATCGCCGTTGGCGCCTGCGCCAGCAGCGGTGGTATCTTTGATACCTACTCCGTGTTGCAGGGGATCGATCAGGTGATACCGGTGGATGTGTACGTTCCCGGATGCCCCCCGCGCCCGGAAGCCATACTGGACGGCGTAATGCGCATCCAGGACCTGGTGGGCCAGGAAAGCCTGCGCCGCCGCCACAGCGACCGGTATAAGGATCTGATGAATTCCTACGGAATACAATAGTCACGATAATAGCGATTACATGTCTTTGACGAATGAGCATATCAAGAACAGGCTGGTCGAGAAGTTCGGCGAGGCGTTGACCAATTTTGAGGAGTCGTACGGCATCATGTCGTTTCACGCGCCCAAAGAGATCAATCTGAAAGTCATGCAGTTTCTCTACGATGAAGAGGACCTGCAATTCCGTTTTATGACCGACCTCTGCGGCGTACATTACCCGGATAACGCAGGCGCCGAACTGGGCGTGGTGTACCACCTGCACAACCTCGTGCAGAACGTCCGCCTCCGCTTCAAGGTGTTTGCCTCCGTGGCCACGCCGCAGGTGTTCACCGCCACGCAGCTGTTTGCCACCGCCAACTGGCAGGAGAGGGAAACATACGATTTCTACGGGATCGACTTTGTAGGGCATCCGAACCTGCGCCGTATCCTGAACGTGGACGAAATGGACTATTTCCCCATGCGCAAGGAATTCCCGCTGGAAGACCAGACCCGCGTAGACAAAGACGATGAGATGTTTGGCCGCGGCGGAAGCGTCGGCATTTAAGTTTAACTTTTAGCAATTCAGGATATGTCTGATCACCATATACAATTACCGGAAGGCTCGATAGAGAAGCAGACCAACACGCTCAACCTGGGTCCTACCCACCCCGCCACCCACGGCGTTTTCCAGAACATCCTGGAAATGGACGGCGAGCGCATCGTTTCCGCGACCCCTACCGTTGGTTATATTCACCGCGCATTCGAAAAAATCGCGGAACGCAAACCGTATTACCAGATCACCCCGCTGACGGACCGCCTCAACTATTGCTCGGCGCCCATCAACAATATCGGCTGGCACCTTACCGTGGAAAAACTCCTGGGGATCAAAACCCCCAAGCGCGTGGATTACCTCCGCGTGATCATCATGGAGCTGGCCCGCATCACCGACCACCTGATCTGCAACTCCGTAATCGGGGTAGACTCCGGCGCATTCACCGGCTTCCTCTACGTAATGCAGTACCGCGAGCTGGTGTATGAAATCTACGAAGAAATCTGTGGCTCCCGCCTCACCACCAATATCGGCCGCGTCGGCGGTTTCGAAAGAAACTTCACTGAAACGGCTTTTACTAAAATCCAGAAGTTCCTCGACGAATACCCGGCTGTACTGAAAGAGTTCGAAAACCTCTTCACCCGCAACCGCATCTTCATGGAACGCACCCAGGGAGTAGGCCCCATCACGGCCGAACGCGCCCTCAACTACGGATTCACCGGGCCAAACCTTCGCGCCGCAGGCGTAGACTACGACGTTCGCGTGGCTTCACCGTACAGCTCTTACGAAGACTTCGAATTCAACATTCCCGTAGGCACCACCGGCGATACTTACGACCGCTTCCTGGTGCGCAACGCGGAAATGTGGCAGAGCCTCAGCATCATCCAACAGGCGATGGACAAACTGAAAGACCTTCCGTCTGACGTGTTCCATGCCGACGTGCCGGCGTACTACCTGCCCGATAAAGAAGACGTTTATACCAAAATGGAAGCGCTCATTTATCACTTCAAGATCGTGATGGGTGAAACCGACATCCTGCCGGGCGAAGTGTACAACGCGGTCGAAGGCGCCAACGGCGAACTGGGATTCTATCTCATTTCCGACGGCGGCCGGTCGCCCTACCGTTTGCATTTCCGCAGGCCCTGCTTCATCTATTACCAGGCGTACCCGGAAATGGTGAAGGGCGCCATGCTGAGCGATGCCATCATTTGCATGTCATCCCTCAACCTGATCGCAGGCGAACTCGACGCGTAAAACTTTGGCAGGGCCCCCGCGGGCCCTGCGGCTATATATTCCCTCCTATGATCCGCAAAGAGAAACGGCGGGGGAAATTTGAAATTTAACATATAAAGACAGACAGAAATGGCCGTTCAATTTTCTGAAGAGAAGCTGAATAAAGTAAAAGAGATCATCGCCCGCTATCCGGAAGGGAAGCAGAAGAGCGCCCTGATCCCGGTGCTGCACCTGGCACAGGAATCTTTCGGCGGATGGCTCAGTGCAGACACGATGGATTATGTGGCCACCCTGCTCAGCATCGAGCCGATCGAGGTGTATGAAGTGGCTACCTTTTATTCGATGTTCAATTTGCAACCCGTGGGCAAATACCTGTTCGAGGTATGCCAGACGGGGCCCTGCATGCTTCGCGGGTCAGACGACATTATTCATTATATCAAGGAAAAGCTGGGCATTAAAATCGGGGAAACCACGGCCGACGGGCTGTTTACCCTCAAAACCGTGGAATGCCTCGGCGCCTGCGGTTACGCGCCGATGATGCAGCTGGGCAAGTTCTATAAAGAGCACCTCACCAAAGAGAAGGTGGACCAGATCATCGCGGAATGCCGCGCACAGGCGAACAACTAAAAGCTGAACCGGCTTCCTGCCGCCGAAGTGTGCGACGCAACGGGGGAGGAGGGAAGAACGGAAGCTGACCAAACGAAAAACATCACGTTGCCAAGGCAACAACTTATATAAAGCGAGACAATGGGACGTAAATTATTGTTAGACAAGGCGCATATAGAAGGCATCCGGTACTACGACGTATACCGGAAAAACGGCGGTTATGCCGCTGCTGAAAAAGCCCTGAAGAGCATGAGCCCGGATCAGGTTACGGAAGAAGTGAAGAAAAGCGGCATGAGAGGCCGCGGCGGCGCGGGCTTCCCCACAGGATTGAAATGGAGCTTCCTGGCCAAACCGGAAGGAGTGCCCCGTTACCTCGTGTGCAACGCGGACGAATCCGAACCGGGTACTTTTAAGGACCGTTACCTCATGGAGTTTCTCCCGCACCTGCTGATCGAAGGCCTGCTGATCTCCAGCTTCGCCCTCGGCGCCAATACCACTTACATCTACATCCGCGGCGAATACGCCTGGATTCCCGATATCCTCGAAGAAGCCATCGCGGAAGCGCACAAAAATGGCTGGCTCGGCAAGAATATCCAGGGTTCCGGGTTCGACCTGAACATTTACGTGCAGCGCGGCGCCGGCGCCTACATATGCGGCGAGGAAACCGCCCTGATCGAATCGCTGGAAGGCAAGCGCGGCACCCCCAGGATCAAGCCGCCATTCCCCGCTGTGAAAGGCCTGTACCAATGCCCGACCGTGGTGAACAACGTGGAAACCCTTGCGGCCATTGTTCCCATCATCAACATCGGCGGCGACGAATACGCCAAAATCGGTATCGGCAAATCCGCCGGCACCAAGCTCATCTCCGCCTGCGGCAACCTCAACAAGCCCGGCGTTTACGAGATAGAGATGAACATTTCCGTGGAAGAATTCATTTACTCCGACGAATACTGCGGCGGCATCCCCAACGGGAAACGCCTCAAAGCCTGCATCCCCGGCGGCTCCTCCGTACCCATCGTTCCAGCCAACCTGCTGCTCACCACAGCCAAAGGCGAAAAAAGGATGATGACCTACGAAAGCCTCAACGACGGCGGGTTCGCCACCGGCACCATGATGGGATCGGGCGGGTTCATCGTGCTGGACGAAGACCAGTGCGTGGTACGCCACACCCTCAGCCTGGCCCGGTTCTACCACCACGAAAGCTGCGGACAGTGCAGCCCCTGCCGCGAAGGCACCGGATGGATGGAGAAAGTGCTCAAAAACATCGAGCACGGCAAAGGAAAAATGAGCGACATCGACCTGCTGTGGGACATCCAGCGCAAGATCGAAGGCAACACCATCTGCCCCCTCGGCGACGCCGCTGCATGGCCGGTGGCTGCCGCGATCCGTCACTTCCGAGACGAGTTCGAATGGCACGTGCTGCATCCCGACGAGGCGCAGCGCCGCAACTTCGGCCTGGCGCATTACGCAGACCCGCTGCCGGTAGCTGCCGCTGTCTGATAAGGAAACAACATTATTCTTCTTTTTTACTTTTTAATAATGGCGGAAGAAAAGAAATTATTCAAGGTCAAGATTGATAATATCACGGTAGAGGTGGAGCCGGGAACCACTATCCTCAACGCTGCCCGTAACATCGGCGGCGAAGTGGTGCCCCCGGCCATGTGCTATTATTCCAAGCTGCAGGGCTCCGGCGGCAAATGCCGCACCTGCCTCGTGAAAGTGACAAAAGGCTCCGAAGCAGACCCGCGCCCCATGCCCAAGCTGGTGGCCAGCTGCCGCACAACCGTGATGGACGGGATGGAAGTGGCCAACATCACCTCCCCAGAAGTGCTCGAAGCCCGCAAGGGCGTTGTGGAGTTCCTCCTCATCAACCACCCGCTCGATTGCCCCGTGTGCGACCAGGCCGGTGAGTGCGACCTGCAGGATCTTAGCTACGAGCACGGCGTATCCGGCACCCGCTACGAATTCAAACGCCGCACTTTTGAGAAGGAAGATATCGGCGAAAATATCAAACTGCACATGACGCGCTGCATCCTTTGCTACCGCTGCGTGTTCACGGCAGACCAGCTCACGGAGAAACGCCAGCACGGCATCCTGAAGCGTGGCGACGCCTCCGAGATCAGCACCTACATGCGCGCATCCCTCGATCACACCAACTTCATCGGTAACGTGATCGACGTTTGTCCCGTTGGAGCCCTCACCGACCGTACCGCGCGCTTCAAAAACCGTGTGTGGTTCCTCAAACCGGTAGACGCGCACCGCGAATGCAGCGATCCGAAATGCTGCGGCAAAACGGTGCTCTGGATGCGCGGCGACGAGATTTTCCGCGTTACGGCCCGGAAAGATAAATACGGCGAAGTGGAAGGATTCATCTGCGATACCTGCCGTTTCGAGAAGAAAGAGGTGAAAGACTGGATCGTGGAAGGCCCCCGCAAGATTTCGCGCCACAGCGTAATCACCGCCGGCCACTACGTAGGTGTTCACAAGCCGCAGGAAACCGTCGCCAAAGTTATGGACGGCCGTCAGCCAAAACTGCTGATGGACATCCACTCGGTGAGCGAGGTGAACATGCCGCAGGTGGACCTGAGCCAGATCGACGGTCCGGCGCACTCAACCGATTTTCCCAAGAATAAAGGCGTACAATAACGAGATATGGAATTTACAATCGACTGGTATTTCCTCATAGAGAAACTGCTGCTGATTTCGGCAGTGCTGGGTATTTCCCTGGTGGTGGCGATGTACAGCACCTGGGGTGAGCGTAAAGTGGCTGCCTGGATCCAGGACCGCCGCGGGCCGAACCGCGCGGGTCCCTTTGGTTTGCTGCAGCCGCTGGCCGACGGTGGCAAGTTGTTCTTTAAAGAAGAGATCATCCCCGCGCAGGCCAACCGTTTCCTGTTCGTACTGGGCCCTTCGCTGGCCATGTTCACCGCCTGTCTCACCAGCGCCGTGATTCCCTGGGGCGACAGCCTCACCATCGCCGGCCGTGAAGTGAGCCTGCAGATCGCCGATATCAACATCGGCGTACTCTGGATCATGGCGGTTGTAGGTATGGGCGTATACGGTATCATGATCGGCGGTTGGGCATCCAACAACAAATTCTCCCTCTTGGCCGCCTGCCGCGGCGCTTCGCAGGTGATCTCCTACGAGCTGCCCATGGGCCTGGCGCTGATCGCCCTGTTCATGCTCAGCGGCTCCCTCAGCCTGAAAGACATCGTGGAGCAGCAGCGCGACGGCCTCTGGTTTGTAGTCCTGCAGCCCATCGGTTTCCTCATCTTCCTTATCTGCGCCTTTGCGGAATGTAACCGTACGCCCTTCGACCTTCCGGAAGCGGAAAATGAGCTGAATGGCGGTTACCACCTGGAGTATTCCTCCATGAAACTGGGCTTTTACCTGTTCGCGGAGTACATCAACATGTTCATCAGCTCGGTGCTGATGGCCACCCTGTACTTCGGCGGTTACGCCTTCCCGTACATGGATTCGCTGGGGCTCGACGGCAATATGCTGACGATCCTGGGGATTGTGGCGCTGTTCCTGAAAACGTTCTTCTTCATATTCCTGTTCATGTGGGTGCGCTGGACGATTCCGCGCTTCCGTTATGACCAGCTCATGAAACTCGGATGGAAAGTATTGATCCCGCTGGCATTGCTGAATATGCTCATCACTGGCGCCGTGGTACTTTTCCGTCAGAACGGTTTTAATTTTTAAACTGAAGAAACTCATCATATGCAATCTTTAACCAACAGGGCGACGCCGGTAGACAGGAGGCCCATGACTTTTGCGGAGAAACTCTACCTGCCCGCGATTGCGAAAGGTATGGGCATTACACTGAAGCACCTTTTCAAAAAGAAAGCGACGGTGAACTATCCCGAAGAAACCCGCCCTTTCAGCCCCGTGTTCCGCGGCCTGCACATCCTGAACCGCGACGAAGAAGGCCGCGAGCGCTGCACGGCGTGCGGATTGTGCGCGGTTGCCTGTCCTGCCGAAGCCATTACCATGGAAGCGGCGGAGCGTCTGCCGGGCGAGGAGCATCTGTACCGCGAGGAGAAATATGCCGCGCGTTACGAGATCAACATGCTGCGGTGCATTTTCTGCGGATTCTGCGAAGAGGCTTGCCCCAAACAGGCGGTGTACATGTCTGAAACTTTCGCGCCGGCCAACTACCAGCGTAAAGGGTTCATTTATGGGAAGGATGACATGCTGATCCCCCATCCTCAAAAACAAATCAAAGAAAACAACCAATAAGGCAATGGGAATCGATATGATAATCTTTACAGTGCTGTCTGCGATCGCCATCGCATCGGCATTGGGCGTGATCCTGAGCAAGAACCCCGTGAACAGCGTGCTATGCATGATCACCTGCTTCGTCGCCATCGCGGGCCACTACATCATGCTGAACGCACAGTTCCTGTTCGTTGTTCACCTGATCGTTTACACCGGCGCCATCATGGTACTATTCCTTTTCGTACTGATGATGATGAATCTCAACGCCGACATCGAGCCGCAGAAACGCAACTGGCTGAAATACGCGGGCGCCATTTCCGGCGGCGCACTGCTGCTGGTACTGGTAGCCGCCCTCCGCGACGCGAGCCTGCCTGCCATCCAGGGCGGCGGCAACACGGAAATCGGTCTGGTAGAAAATCTTGGTAAAACATTGTTCACCTCTTACGTGGTGCCTTTCGAACTGAGCAGCGTGCTGTTCCTCAGCGCGATGGTAGGCGCCGTAGTGATCGGTAAGAAATAAAACGTTTTCAAATGCCTGTTCAATACTACATCTTTCTCAGCATCGCCCTTTTTTGCATCGGCATCATGGGCGTACTGATGCGCAGGAACGCCATCATCATCTTCATGTGCATCGAGCTCATGCTCAACGCCGTGAACCTGCTGCTGGTGGCTTTCTCCAAAATGTGGGTCGACGCCGGCCGCATCGACGCCGCCTCCGCGCAGCTCTTTGTGTTCTTCGTCATGGTAGTGGCCGCCGCGGAAGTGTCCGTTGGCCTCGCCATCATCGTGATGATGTACCGGAATACGCACTCCGTAGATATCAACATTCTCAGCAGACTGAAAAACTAGGATTAAAAAATAGTATAGATCGATGATACATCTTGTTTGGCTGGTACCGTTTTTACCGTTGTTAGGTTTCCTGATCAATGGATTGGGCAGGAGGTATTTATCCAAGCCGCTTACCGGCTTCGTGGGCAGCGGCAGCGTAGTAGCTGCTTTCGTGATCAGCCTGCTCATCTTCTTCGAAGTGCGCACGCCCGGCTTTACGCCGCAGGTAGTGACGCTGTTCGATTTCATCAGCGTAGGCAGCCTGCACATTCCTTTTGCCTTCCAGGTAGACCAGCTGAGCGCTTTGTTCCTCCTGATCATTACCGGTGTGGGTTCCCTGATCCACATCTACTCCACCTCTTATATGCATGACGAGTCCAACGAAGGTTTTGCGCGCTACTTCGCGTACCTCAACCTCTTCGTGTTCTCCATGCTCATCCTCGTGCTCGGCGCCAACTATGTGATGATGTTCATCGGATGGGAAGGCGTAGGCCTCTGTTCTTACCTGCTCATCGGGTTCTGGTTCAGAAATATCGAATACAACAAAGCCGCGAACAAGGCTTTCATCATGAACCGCATCGGCGACTTCGGTTTCCTGCTCGGCATCTTCCTGCTCATCCAGCAGTTTGGTTCCGTGACTTTCTCGGAAGTATTGCCCCAGGCCGCTGCCATGGGCACCAACAGCGGTGTGCTCTTCGCCATCGCCATGCTGCTCTTCATCGGCGCCATGGGTAAATCGGCTCAGATTCCCCTGTACACCTGGCTCCCCGATGCAATGGCCGGGCCTACCCCCGTTTCCGCCCTCATCCACGCGGCCACGATGGTGACCGCCGGTATCTACATGGTGGCCCGCAGCAACGTGATTTATACCCTGGCCCCGCACATCCAGACGATCGTGACGCTCGTGGGCCTGGCGACCGCATTGCTCGCAGCTTCTATCGCACTGAAACAAAACGACATAAAAAAAGTACTGGCTTACTCTACCGTGAGCCAGCTTGGATACATGTTCATCGCGCTGGGCGTTGGCGCTTACACCGCCGCCGTATTCCACGTGATGACGCATGCCTTCTTCAAAGCGCTGCTGTTCCTCGGTTCGGGTTCCGTGATCCACGCCATGGGCGGGGAGCAGGACATCCGCAAGATGGGCGGCCTGAAGAAATGGATGCCCATCACCCACATCACCTTCCTGATCGGATGCCTGGCGATAGCGGGGATCCCGGGGCTGAGCGGTTTCTTCTCCAAAGACGAAATCCTCGCCCACGCCTTCGGCTACAGCCCGGTGATTTACGGTCTGGCCCTGATCGGCGCGCTGATGACGGCCTTCTACATGTTCCGTTTGTATTATATCACATTCACGGGTAAATTCCGCGGTACGCACGAGCAGGAGCACCACCTGCACGAAAGCCCCGCCGCCATTACCTTCCCGCTGATCATCCTGGCCATCCTGTCGGTGATCGGTGGATATGTGGGGATGCCCGCCGTGTTCGGCGTACCGAACCTGCTGGCGGAATACCTCAGCCCGATCTTCGCGCCTTCCATGCCTTTCCTGCACGAACATCACCTGAGCCACAGCCTCGAATGGGGACTGATGGGCCTCAGCACCGGCCTGGTGATCGTGATGATCCTGTGGGCGCGCAGCAAATTCGCCAACTATACCGACAATGGCGAGCCTACGACAGGCTTTGCCAAAGTGCTGGAAAATAAATGGTATGTAGATGAACTGTACGACGCCATCATTGTGAAGCCCCTCATGGTCCTGAGCAAATTTTTCCAGGACGTAGTAGAGCGCTCCGGCATCGACGCGCTCGTGAACGGTGTAGGCTCGGCGGTGAAATGGGGTGGAGGCCGCGCCAGGCTGTTGCAGAACGGCCAGGTAGGATTCTACATCTTCGCCATGGTTATTGGTATGATCGTATTGTTTGTGATCAGTTTGTTTTTATAAATCGATAGCGGATTAAGAAAAAGATATGTTGACAGTATTACTCATATTGATTCCTTTGGTGACGGGCCTGATTACATTCGGACTCAGCGGCCGCGGCGCCAAAGTACTCAGCCTGGTATCCTCGCTGGCCACGCTGGCCGTTGCCCTGGCTGCATGGTCCCAATTCCGGACGGCTCCCGAAGCCCTCAGCTTCACCGCCGAATGGATCCCGCAACTGAACAGCCAGCTTAATTTCGGGCTCGACGGCCTGAGCCTGATGCTCGTGCTGCTCACCACGATTTCCTTCCCGCTCATCTTTATCACCGTATTCAGCCGCAACTATGAAAAAGCAGGCGCATTTTACGGCCTGATGCTGCTTTCGCAGGCGGGCATGCTCGGCGTGTTCCTCACTTATGACGCGTTGCTGTTTTACGTGTTCTGGGAGCTGGCCCTCATCCCGGTGTATTTCCTCTGCTCCATGTGGGGTGGTGAGAAAGCCATCCCGGTGACGTTCAAATTCTTCGTCTACACCTTCGCCGGATCCCTGCTCATGCTGGTCGGCATTATTTATATTTATTTCCAGACCGAAGGATCTTTCAGCTGGCAGGCATTCACCAGCCTCAGCCTCAGCAACAGCGAGCAAAGCTGGCTGTTCTGGCTCTTCTTTGTGGCGTTCGCCATCAAGATGCCGGTTTTCCCCTTCCACACCTGGCAGCCCGACACCTACGAGCAATCGCCCACCGCCGTTACCATGGTGCTGAGCGGTATCATGGTGAAGATGGGCCTGTTCGGCGTGATGCGCTGGCTGATGCCTGTGCTCCCGCAAGGTGCGTACATGTGGCAGGAAGCCGCCATCCTCCTCAGCGTGATTGGCATCATCTACGCCAGCTGCATTGCCATTATGCAATCCGACCTGAAGAAACTGATCGCGTATTCCTCCATCGCCCACATCGGGCTGATGAGCGCCGCGATCTTCGCCAATAACGAGCAAAGCCTTGCCGGCGTACAGGTGCAGATGTTCAACCACGGCATCAATATCATCGGTCTCTGGATCATCATCGAAGTGATCGAGCAGCGCCTCGGTACTAAAAACATGCAACAGCTCGGAGGCATCGCCGCCGTGGCGCCGAAACTGTCGATCCTGCTCGTGATCATCAGTCTCGCCAACATCGCCCTGCCGCTGACCAACGGGTTCATCGGCGAATTCCTGATGTTCAGCGGGCTGTTCCAGCACAACGTCTGGTTCGCCGCCGTTTCCGCGATCGCCATCATCCTGGCGGCCGTGTACATGCTGCGGATGCTGCAGAAAGTGCTGTTCGGCGAAGCCAATGCGCTCACATCCACCACTTCCGACCTGAAAGGCGGGGAGATGCTGGCGCTGGTGTGTATCACCGCCATGATCTTTGTGCTGGGCTTCTATCCGAAACCGCTGCTGGAACTCGTTTCCGGTTCCGGTATTCAAAACACCGTAGCCGCACTAACCGGACGTTGATTTAATAAATGATTCTGTAACGTTAAGATATGAACGCATTAATTACGACTGCTGTATTTGGTATTATTCTGATGTTCGTGGGACTGGTTGTCAAACAGAGGCAGTATATCAAATATGTTGCGATCGCCGGCACGGTGCTCGCCTTCATCGCCAACCTGCTCGACGCGCAGAGCGGATACGGTGTGCTGCACGGCATGGTGGAAGTTAGTTCCTTTTCCGTGCTGTTCAACGCCGTAGCGATTGCCGCCACTGCGCTGTATTTTCTGCTGTGCGGCAGCGCATTCGAAAAGGTGGGCGAAGATGTGGCCGATTACTTCGCGCTGATCTTTTTCATCCTGGCCGGGATCATGCTCACGGGTGCATACAGCAACCTGCTGATGCTGTTCCTCGCGATCGAGATCATTTCCATTCCCCAGTATATCCTGGCGGGCGCGGATAAAAAGAACCTGAAAAGCAACGAAGCTTCGCTGAAATACTTCCTGATGGGCTCTTTCACCACGGGTATCCTCCTCATGGGGATCGCCCTGGTATATGGCGCCACCGGTACTTTCGACATCCGCGAGATGGGCCTGGGCACCGGGGAATTGAGCCCCCTGGCACTGTGCGGTATCACGCTGCTGGGCTTCTCCCTGGCATTCAAAGTGTCCGCCGCTCCTTTCCACTTCTGGACCCCTGACGTGTACGATGGTTCTCCCACCGTGTTCACCGCGTTCATGGCCACCATCGTGAAAGCCGCCAGCTTCATCGCTTTTATGCGCCTGTTCCACGTCAGCTTCTCCGGAGGCAACGTAAGCGGCCACTGGCAGCTGATCCTCGCCATCATCACCGCCGCCACCCTCATCCTCGGTAACCTGACGGCCGTGTTCCAGCAAAGCGTGAAACGCATGCTAGCGTACTCCAGTATTGCGCAGGCGGGCTTCATGTTGTTTGCCATCGTTTCGCACAACGAAATGGCCAACCAGGGCCTCATCCTGTACTCCGCTGCCTACAGCGTGGCCACCATCGGGGTATTCGCGATCCTGCTCAAACTGAACGACTATACATTCGACGGTTTCAACGGTCTTGCCCGCAGGCAGCCGCTCGTAGCCGTGGTGTGCGCCATATTCCTCTTCTCGCTGGCGGGTATTCCCCTGACCGCCGGTTTCTTCGCGAAATATTTCGTGCTGAGCGCGGCCATTCAGCAGGGAGATCTGCTCTGGCTGGTGATTATCGGCGTGCTTTGCGCCGCGGTGAGCGCCTACTACTATTTCCGCGTGATCATCGCCATGTACTTCAAACCGGGGGAGGCGGACGCGGAGGGTGTTACCCCGGGCTTCAAGGCCCTGCTGGTAATTGCCGCGGCCATCGTGATCGTGCTGGGCATCTTCCCCAACCTGCTTCTCCAGTACCTGTAAAGGGAAACAATATTTGTTGGAAACGGCAAGGCCAGGTGGCCTTGCCGTTTTTTTATAGCAAATCTGTAGGAGTATAGTCCTACAGATGAGAGAAAACCGTTAACTTTAGTCAACGGTCGTTATGCGTACAAAAGATATTTTCTCCCTCGCCCTGCGCTCCGTGAGCGCCAACCGCCTCCGGGCGGGCCTTACCGTGACGGTGATCGCATTCGGGATCATGGCGCTTGTGAGTATCCTCACGGTGATCGACGCGTTGCAATACAAGATTTACGATAGCTTCGCCAGCATGGGTGCCAACGGTTTCTCTATCCGGAACCGTGAAATGCGTATCCGTATGGGAGGCGGCGGTGGCGCCGTCAGCGGTAATTCCAGGGGGCAGAAGCGCCGGGTACGCACGTCCAACCAAAATAAAGTCATCACTTTTGGCGAGGCGATGGCATTCAAGCAGAAGTACGACTTTCCGTCTTCGGTAGGATTGCTGTTCCGCGCCGGCGGAGGTATGACCGTTTACCGGGAGAATTTCAAGACCAATCCCAATATCCAGGTGATCGGGGGGGACGAAAGTTACCTGCAACTCAACAATTATACACTGCAATACGGGCGCAACTTTACCAAATCGGATATTGAATCCGGGCGGAATGTGGCGATTTTGGGATGGGATGTGGCCAAAACGCTGTTCGGGGAATTTCCTGAGCGGGCCCTGAACACCAACGTGCGGTTGGGAAATGTGCGGTACCGGGTGATAGGGATATTGGAGAGCAAGGGCAGCAGTAATATGTTTAGCGCCGACAATGTGGTGATAACGACTGTAACCAGCACCCGGCGCGTATTCAACCGGCCATGGGCCTCGTACCAGATCAACGTGAATGTCGACGATATCAAGTTGATGGATGAAGCGATAGGAGAGGCCACAGGCGTTTTCCGCGTCATCCGGAAGATGGATGCCAACGAAGAGAATAACTTTTATATCAGCCGTAGCGACAGTATCGCGGAGATGCTTTTCCGGCAGTTGGGAATGGTGACGGCAGCGGCTACGGTGATCGGGATTATCACGTTGGTGGGGTCTGCGATCGGTTTGATGAATATCATGTTGGTATCGGTCGCGGAGCGGACGCGGGAGATCGGGGTGAATAAAGCCCTCGGCGCCACGGCTCCCACCATCCGGCTGCAGTTCGTTTTCGAATCGGTGATTATTAGCTTGTTGGGCGGTTTGCTCGGCGTGATCCTGGGCATTTTGGTAGGAAACGGTGTGGCCAGCTTGATGGGCTCCACTTTCTTTATCCCCTGGGGCTGGACGATGGGCGGCATTGCGGCCTGCGCGGTGGTGGGCCTGATTTCCGGCATTTATCCGGCAGTGAAGGCGTCGCGGCTCGATCCGATCGTGGCGTTGCGGTACGAATAACGTAATTATTGAATAATAGAAGCATAAAAAAAGCTGCACCCGATGGATGCAGCTTTTTTAATATGGTGATCAGGCGATTACTCGGATACCACTTCGAATTCCAGTTCGGTTTCGCTTCCTTTACCGAAATCGAGGCGGGCTTTGTAAAGACCCAGTTCTTTCACATCACCGAGGATATGGATACGACGACGGTCGATCTCATAACCTTTTTGTTCTTTAATCGCGCGGGCGATCTGAACGCCGGTAACAGAACCGAAGATTTTACCGGAGGTGCCGGTTTTCGCGCCGATTTTAACGGGAGCGGCTTTCAGCACTTCTACCACTTTAGCGATTTCAGCGAGCATTTTCTCTTCTTTCACTTTCTGCACTTTCAGGCGCTCGTTCAGTTGCTTCAGGTTAGACTCGCTGGCCTCTACGGCGAACTTTTGAGGGATCAGGAAATTCCTGGCGTAACCGTTCTTAACGGCTACCAGTTCATTCTTCTGGCCCAGATTGTCTACGTCTTGTATTAAGATTACTTGCATTGTTTCTTACTTTAAAAGGTCAGTAACATAAGGCAACAGCGCCATTTGACGTGCTTTCTTGATAGCCTCGGCCACCTTGCGCTGGAATTTCAGCGAGTTGCCGCTGATACGACGGGGGAGCATCTTGCCCTGGTCGTTCAGGAACTTTTTCAGAAACTCGGCATCTTTGTAATCTACATACTTGATACCCAATTTCTTGAAGCGGCAGTATTTTTTCTGGCGCTTCTCTTGCTTAACCGCGGTTAAGTACTTGATCTCTTGTTTAACTGCCATAACTTTAAGCTTCTGCGGGTTTAGGTTCAGCATCATAGTTACCTTTCTTCCGGGTGTTGTACGCTACCGCGTGCTTGTCCAGTTTGGTAAACATGTAACGCAATACATTTTCATCGCGGTTCAGCTGGATCTTCAGCTTCTCATTGAAGTCGGATGGCGCAGTGTACTCCAGCACCAGGTACATGCCCGTGGTTTTCTTCTGGATCGGGTACGCCAGTGATCTCAGGCCCCAGGGATTTTCGTGCACAATTGCGCCGCCGTTGTCTTTCACCAGGTCAGCGAATTTTTTCTGGGCAGCTTTGTAGTCTTCCTCAGAAAGCACAGGGGTAAAGATCACCATCAATTCGTAGTTTGACATAATTTTCCCTTGTTAGTGATTTAAAATTAAAATGGATTGCAAAGATAAAGGGTTTTTTTGGATTCCAGCGCGCTGCTGGTGCGATTTTCCGCGATTTTTCCTCCCCACAGCCCCAACTGTCGCAGGTTTGCGCCAGAGCTTCCGCAACACACTGAAAATCAATGCCTGTTTTTAAGTTTGACGGTCAACTTGTCAGTCCACCCGCCCATGGCACACCCTTTGAATACCTTCATCCGTCTAAAAAACTGATAAACATATGCAGAAAGGTGCTATACGTGTACAAACGGAGAACATTTTCCCCATCATCAAAAAATTCCTCTATTCCGATCACGACATTTTCCTGCGCGAACTGGTCAGCAACGCGGTGGACGCCACCCAGAAGCTCAAAACCCTGGCCAGCGTAGGCGAATTCAAAGGAGAAACCGGCGACATCGCCATTACCGTTTCCCTCGACAAAGACAAAAAAAACATCACGATCTCCGACCGCGGCGTAGGCATGACCGCCGAAGAAGTCGACAAATACATCAATCAGGTCGCTTTTTCCGGCGCGGAAGAGTTCGTGAAAAAATATAAAGGCCAGGGCGAAGGCGCCAACATCATCGGCCACTTCGGCCTCGGCTTCTACTCCTCCTTCATGGTATCTTCCCAGGTGGAAATTTTTACCAAATCCTGGCGCCCCGACGCCAAGGCCGTTCGATGGGAATGCGACGGCAGCCCGGAATACCAGCTCGAAGAAACCGAAAAAGAAACCCGCGGAACCGATATCGTATTGCATATCAACGAAGAAAGCGAAGAATTCCTCGACGAGCACCGCATCCGTACCATCCTCGAAAAATTCTGCCGCTTCCTCCCCGTTCCCATCCAGTTCCAGGGAGAACAAATCAACAATACCACACCGGCATGGGTGAAAAAGCCTTCGGAGCTGACCTCCGACAATTACCAGGCCTTCTACAAAGAGCTGTACCCCTTCGCGGAGCCGCCCCTGTTCTGGATTCACCTCAACGTGGATTATCCCTTCAACCTCACCGGCATCCTGTATTTCCCCAAGATCACGAAGACTTACGAGATCCAGAAAGATAAGATCAGCCTGTATTCCAACCAGGTGTTCGTGACCGATGAGGTGAAAAACATCGTGCCCGAGTTCCTCATGCTGCTCCATGGCGTGATCGACTCCCCGGATATTCCCCTGAATGTAAGCCGCAGCTACCTCCAGGGCGATCCTAACGTAAAGAAAATCAACGCGCATATCACCAAAAAAGTTGCCGACAAGCTGGACGAAATGTTCCGGACCGACCGGAAGTCTTTCGAGGAAAAATGGGAACACATCGCCCTGTTCGTGAAATACGGGATGATGACCGAAGATAAGTTCCTCGACAAAGCCAGCAAGTTCCATCTCCTGGAAGATATCGACGGCGTTTTCTATACCCTCGAAGAATACCGCACCGCGGCTGCCGGTCTGCAAACCAACAAGGAAGGCAAACTGGTGATCCTCTACGCCACCAATCCCGTTCAGCAGGATAGTTATATTTCCGCCGCCAAGGCGAGGGGATATAAAGTTGTGAAGATGGAAACGATGGTAGACGCAGGTTTCATCAACCAGATGGAACTCAAATGGGAAAACGTTGTGTTCACCCGCGTGGATGCCGACATCACCGATAACCTCATCAACCCCGGTTCCGCCGCCCAAAGCGTGTTGAGCGAAGAGCAGGAAGGCAAGCTGAAAGACCTTTTCGGTAAACAGGTGCCCCTTGCCGGCGTGAAAGTGGAGCTGAAAGGCCTCGGCGAGCAGGACCAGCCCGTGATCGTGACCCGCGGCGAACTGATGCGCCGGATGAAAGACATGGCCGCAATGGGCGGATCGGCCGCGAGCTGGTATGCCGGCATGCCCGACGAAATCACCATGACCGTCAACGCCAATCATCCCATCTATCAGCGCATCCTCGGCGAAGGCGACGGATCATTGCAGGAGAAACAGGTGCGCAACCTGGCCGATCTTGCACTGCTCTCCCAGGGCCTCCTGACCGGCGCGGATCTCACGGCTTTCGTGAACCGGAGTGTGGAGCTGATGGAGAAATAAAACATCATGCTATATATAACTGAAAAGCAAAGCGCTCCGGTGCTTTGCTTTTTTTATGCCATCTGGTGAAGCGCAGGTTTGCGGGGAATGAACGTGTTGGGAATGATGCAGATACTTTTGAATATTAGCATCTTTCGTAAGTTATGATTATGTATTATTTGTTGGCCGAAAAATGCTGCCATAGCGGGTTTTGTGGTATGGAAGTTGTTTTACCGGAAACAGAGAAACCATAATTTAACCATATCCGACATGACTAACTTCACGACATTCCGAAAGTTTTGCGCGCTGGCGTGCGTGGCCCTTGCGATGAGTTGCAGCCGCGAAAATGAGGCGATCATTCCTGCCGCACCGGTAGAAAAACCTGGCGCGGAAACGGCGCCACCACCCGCCAGCAGCACCCGCCTGACCACAGGCGTAACCGCGCAAAAAGTGAGAAGCCCTAAGCAAATCACTGATTTCCTTCGTCAGCTGCCGGCTACGTATAATGACAATCCGAACAAGAAATGGCCGGTCATTATTTTCCTCCATGGCGTTGGTGAGCGCGGTAACGATATCAACATGGTAAAACGTGCCGGGCTGGCGGCCCATGCGGCCAAAGACGCCAACTTTCCATTTATTGTAATTTCTCCCCAGTGCAAAACCGCCAGTTGGTGGGACGTGCCCAGTTTGAAGTCCTCTACAGCCAGGTGCTGAAGGATTATAACGTGGATTCTTCGCGGATCTATTTGACGGGCCTGAGCATGGGCGGGTATGGCACCTGGAGCTGGGTGTTGAACAAACCGGAGCGCTTTGCCGCGGTGGTACCCATCTGCGGGGAGGGTACTCCTTCAAAAGCTTGTGTGTTAAAGAGCAAACCGGTGTGGGTTTTCCACAATGCAGACGACCCTACCGTTCCTGTCAAAGGCTCCCGGGATATGGTGAATGCCATCCGGAATTGCGGCGGAACCCTGGTTAAATACACGGAAAATGCGACCGGCGGACATAACGCCTGGACGAAAGCATATAGTGATCCCGCACTGTATACGTGGTTAAATCAACAGAAGAAATAGCGGAAAAAACCCGTTTTTAATCCCGCGCGCCTCCCGGCCGCGGGATTTTTTTGGCATTGCAGAGATGTCCACTCCGTTTAAATCAGAATTGGCGAGTAGTGCTGAAAGGGTTGTATATTATTTATTAAAATGAATTAGAAATATGTTAAATTTATAACGAAACCTTTTGCCATGGCGGGTTTTATGGCATATAAGTAGTATTTCCCGGAGGAAATAATGCAGTATTTTAGCGGTTCCTAAACTTATGAAAAGTAAAATGAATTTAAGATTAGTTTTAATGTTAGCCTGGACGACGTTTATTTTAAGTTGTAGCAGCGAAAAAGACACCGACGTAACCCCTGCCCCCGCTCCCGGAAGCGGTCAGGAAGAAGGCCCTGGAACGGGTACACCACCGGAAACCCCCAAGCCTTCCGTTCCCTTGCCTACCGGCGTAACTGCGCAGAAGGTTAAGAATCCGAAAGAGATTACTGATTTCCTTGTTCAGTTGCCCGCTACTTACAATGACGATCCAAACAAAAAGTGGCCGGTGATATTCTTCCTTCATGGCATGGGAGAACGGGGTGACGACATCAACATCATCAAGCGCGCCTCACTGGCGGCGATCGCGGCCAAAGACGCGAATTTCCCCTACATCCTTATTTCGCCGCAATGCAAAACTCCCAGCTGGTGGAATATTCCGAGCCTGGAAGTACTCCACGCCCAGGTGATGAGCGATTACAAGGTGGACCCTTCCCGTATATACCTCACGGGATTGAGCATGGGCGGCTTTGGTGCCTGGACCTGGGCGCAGACAAAGCCGGAGCGTTTCGCTGCCGTGGTGCCCATCTGCGGAGAAGGTACGCCTGCAAGTGCCTGCGTCTTGAAAGACAAGCCGTTGTGGGTTTTCCATAACGCAGACGACCCTACCGTTCCCGTGAAAGGATCGCAGGATATGGTCAAGGCGCTCAGGGATTGCGGCAGCACCCTGGTGAAGTACACGGAAAATGAATCCGGCGGACACGACGCGTGGACAAAAGCCTACAGCGATCCGGCCTTGTTTACGTGGCTGAACCAGCAGTCGAAAAAATAGGTGTACGGCAAATGAATGTAACGGACCCCGCGGCCTTTGGCCCGCGGGGTTTTTCGTGCCATCAGGCGTAGGCGGCGGGCCGTATGTCGATGGCTTTTAGCTGTAGGGTGGTGTTGCCGTTCCATTCGTTTTCTTCCACCGTAAACACCATGTCAAAAGGTTTTTTACCGGCGATGAAGTCGAATTTGTCGGCCATGTAGAAGCCAATGCCTGAAAACGGGGTGCCGTTGCGCTGGCGGACGGAGAGCTTGATGTGCTCGTCTTTCACGATGCGGGAAAACCCGGTATCGGTGAGGTTACGGGCCAGGAATACGGGGCGCAGGTTTTCGGGGCCCAGCGGTTCGAACTGGCGGAGGATATTATAGAAAGCGGGTGTGAGGTCGGAAAGCCACACTTCGGAGTCGATGACGATTTCGGGAATGAGGAGGTCGGGGCTGATGGTAGCGGATACCACGGCCTCGAAGCGCTCCTGGAAGGCCGGGACGTTCTCGGGTTTGAGGGTCATGCCCGCGGCGTAGAAGTGCCCGCCGTAATTTTCCAGCAGGTCTTTGCACTGGTGGATGGCTTCGTACACGTTGAACCCTGATACGGAGCGCGCGGAGCCAGCCACTTTGTCGTTGCTCTGGGTGAGGATGATGGTGGGCCGGTAATAATATTTATCGATGAGCCGCGATGCTACGATACCCACTACGCCTTTGTGCCAGTGCGGCTGGAAGAGGACGGTGGACTTCCGCGCGATCATGCCGGCGTCGTTTTGGATGATGCTCACGGCCTCCTGGGTGATGCTCATGTCGATCCCTTTGCGTTCCTGGTTGTCGCCATGGAGCATTTCAGCGATGGCGAGGGCTTTCTCATCATCTTTTTCCATGAAGAGGTTAACGGCTTTGCGGGCGTCGTCCATCCTTCCGGCAGCGTTCACGCGCGGGGCGATCACGAATACGAGGTTGGACGTGGTGAGTTTTTCCTTCAGGTTGCTGAGGGTGAGAAGGGCTTTGATACCGGGCGAAGGCACTTCGTTGACCTGTTTGAGGCCGTGGAATGCGAGCACGCGGTTTTCGCCGGTCATAGGTACGATATCGGCCGCTATGCTGGTGGCAACCAGGTCGAGGTACTGGTATACATCGGCCATGGGAATGCCTTTTTTCTGGGCGAGGGCGCTGATGAGTTTAAATCCGATCCCGCAGCCGGAGAGCTCCTTGTAAGGGTAGGGACAGCCCTCCTGCTTGGGATTGAGTATAGCAACGGCCGGCGGCAGGATGGCATCGGGAAGGTGGTGGTCGCAGATGATGAAATCGATACCGATTTCCGCGGCGTGTGCGATATAATCGATGGATTTGATGCCGCAGTCGAGCGCGATGACCAGGCCGAATTCATTGTCGCGCGCGTATTCGATGCCTTGCATGGAGATGCCGTAACCTTCCCTGTAGCGGTGTGGGATATAAAATTCGATATTGTCGTACAGTTGTTGGAGGAAGCCGTACACGGTGGCGACGGCGGTGGTGCCGTCCACATCGTAATCGCCGTACACGAGGATTTTTTCGCGGCGGAAGAATGCTTCTTCGATGCGGGAAACTGCTTTGTCCATGTCCTTCATCAGCCAGGGATCGTGGAGATCGTCCAGCGACGGCCTGAAGAAATGGCGGGCTTCTTCAAATTTCAGGATCCCTCTTTGTACCAGTAAGCGGCATAGTATGGGATGGATTTTTAAAGCTGCCTGGAGCTGTTGCTCCTGTGATGGTTGATATTTCTTTACTGTCCAGCGTTTCTGCATGCAATTGTATTATAGGGGAAGCATCCCGTGGATCTGGCAGATCCGGTTGTAATATAATGATGATTGCCGTATTTCTGCCAAATGCGGGAAATTCTCCGAAAAAAGGAGAAAGTGGAACTAGAATTTGCGATCTGTGGTGAAGCGTACGAGGGATTCCAGTCCTTTCCTTATGTCGTTATCGGGGAAAGTGTGGAGAATGGCGAGGGCTTCGTCGCGGTACTGGAACATTTTTTCGCGGGTGTATTCGATGCCGCCGCTTTCGTTGACCATGGCGATGACTTCGTTGACGCGCTCCTTATCTTTATTATGATTTTTTACAATGTTGATGATTTTCCTCCTTTTTTCGGGGGAAGCGTGCTGGAGGGTGTAGATGAGGGGGAGGGTCATTTTCTTTTCCCGGATATCGATGCCGGTGGGTTTGCCAATATTAGCGGTGCCGTAATCGAAGAGGTCGTCTTTGATTTGGAAGGCGACGCCGACTTTTTCGCCGAAGAGGCGCATTTGTTCGGTGGTGTGTTCATCAGCCGTGGTGCTCCAGGCGCCGGCTGCGCAGGCGGAGGCGAGGAGGGAGGCGGTTTTGCGGCGGATGATTTCGAAATAGATATCTTCCTTGATATCGAGTTTGCGGGTTTTTTCGATCTGGAGAAGTTCTCCTTCCGACATTTCCTTCACGGCCTGGGAGAGGATTTCGAGGCTGCGGAATTCTTTATTGGAAACGGAAAGGAGGAGGCCTTTGGAGAGGAGGTAATCCCCGACCAGGACAGCTATCTTGTTCTTCCACAGTGCGTTGATGGAGAAGAAGCCGCGGCGTTCAAGGGAGTCGTCCACCACATCGTCGTGCACGAGGGTGGCGGTATGGAGCAATTCTACCAGTGCAGCTGCGCGGTAGGTGTTTTCATTGATGCTTTCGGCGAACAGCCTTGCGGAGAGGAGCACGAACATCGGCCGAATCTGTTTGCCCTTTCGTTTTACGATGTAGTGCATGATCCGGTCCAGCAGGGGAACATGACTTTTTACGGCCTCTGCAAACTTTCCTTCGAAATCGTGTAATTCCTTCCCAATCAGTTGTTTAATTTCCTCCATGCTATTAATAAAAAGGTACGCTAAGCTAGGCCTAAAATCGGACATTTTGCAAATTTGGCCCCGAATTTGTATACATTAGCTGGATGTTCCTTAAATTAGCGTTTAATTTTGAAGCACTTATCAATGCAAATAAAATCGCAAGAAAAATTTGTATATTCATTTAGGATTTTTACCTTTGCTTGGTAAAAAACGCGTTAATTGTAAAATCTTTAACAGTTTTTAAATAAAAAACAATTATGGCAAGCAAAAAGTACTTACTACTGGCAGGTGCAATGTCCGCTCTGGCTGCATCTCCTGGTTTTGCGCAGGTTAAGCCCACATATGATGCCCTGGACTCCTCAAAAGTTTCGGCTAAGAATATGGCGCAATTCAACAGCTTCAGAAACAACCAGTCTGACTACCCCGCAAAACCCCGTAGCATGTGGGAACTCGGTTTCCATGGTGGCTACCACTTCATTCAAGGCGACGTATCCGCTCTGCCTGGTTTCGGTGGCGGTATCTCTCTGAGAAAAGCCCTCGGCCACACGTTCTCCGTGAGAGCTGAATATACCGGTTCTTTCGATTACGGTCTGGATTATCAGCTGAAACCGACGATCGCTGCTGGTGGCATCAACCCCTGGGGCGCAACTGCAGCAGCTAACGGTGGCAGAATCGTTCCCAACTACAAAACCGCAACGCACCAGGTATCTCTGGACTTCATCGCTTCCCTCAGCAACATCCTGTTCTACAAGGCGCAGCCTAAAGTTAACTGGTATGTACTGGGTGGTTATGGCCTGATGCTGGCAGACGTTGACGTTGACGCTTTGAACGAAAGCGGTGCAGCTTACAACTATTCTTCGATCGACTTTAGTCGTAAGAAAAAAGACATCCGTAAAGACCTGAAGGATTTCTACGATCGTAAATACGAGCAAAACGCTCCGAACCAGGGTAACCGCGTTCAGATCGGCCGTAAAGACGAGAACCAACTCCTCCGTCACGCTCTGAACGTAGGTACTGGTATCGCCTTCAAAGTGTCCAAACGCTTTAACATCGGTATCGAAGAAAAAATCACCCTGCCCTTCGACGACTATCTGGACGGTTACACCGCCGGTGCGTACGACAAGAGCAATGATTTCCTGTCTTACACCAGCGTTCGCCTGAACTTCAACCTGGGTAATCCCAACAAACGCGTTGAACCCCTCTGGTGGGTTAATCCCCTGGATTTCGCCTACAACGAGCTCAACAGCCCCCGTCGTATGAAACTGCCGGCTCCCGTACTGCCTGACGCTGATGGCGACGGTGTTACCGACCAGTTCGACCGCGAACCCAACACTCCCGCTGGTGCTCCTGTTGACACGCATGGTGTAGCAAAAGACACTGACGGCGACGGCGTTCCTGACTACAAAGACAAACAACTCATCACTCCGACCTACTGCTTCCCTGTTGACGCTGACGGTGTAGGCAAATGCCCGGATCCTGAGTGCTGCAAAAACCGCGTTGAAGTAACCTGCGCAACCCTGGTATTCCCCAGCGTTTCCTTCAAAGGTTCTACTACCAAGGTTTCTTCTGAAAACGAAGCTATCCTGAGCAGCGTGGCTAACACCCTCCGTTCCAACCCCTCCTGCAACATCCTGGTTACCGGCCACGCTGGTGCCAAAGGCAAGAAAGGTGGTGTTGACCTGAGCAGCCGCCGCGTTGACGCAGTGATCGACTACCTCGCTGAAAAACAAGGTATCGACCGCGGTCGCTTCATCAAACAAAACACTCCTGGCGACGCTGGTACCGTGGATCTGAATCCCGCTAACTAATACCTCGCCAAGGTAAATAACGAAAAGAGGCTGCCTGCTCGGGCAGCCTCTTTTTTTATGGCCGTTTCCCCATTATTTTTTCGCCGCCGTGAACCCCCGGGACCCCATCCCCGTTTTATTTACAACGCGTTTTTTTACTTCTTGCAAATCCTGATTATTTATCACTAAATTTGGCCAGCCTAAACTTCATATCGTATTTAGCGTGGTAAAAGATTTCAATAAAGCTACCCTAGCCGGCATCATCGTTGCGCTGGGTATCATCTACGGCGATATCGGTACTTCTCCGCTCTACGTATTCAAAGCCATTGTCGGAACCAACCAAATCGATGAACTACTCGTCATCGGTGGTATCTCCTGCATCATCTGGACCCTCACCCTCCAAACCACTGTCAAATATGTTATCCTCACCCTCAAGGCGGACAACAAAGGAGAAGGTGGGATATTCTCCCTCTACGCCCTCGTACGGCGGCATGGCAAATGGACCGTCATCTTCGGCATGATCGGAGGGGCGGCGCTGCTTGCCGACGGTATTATCACACCACCCATCACCGTTACCTCGGCCGTGGAAGGTCTGCGCACACTGCCTGTTTTCAAGGACCTCGGCACCAATACAATTGTAGAAATCGTTGTGCTGATTATTTCCGGGCTGTTTTTCATGCAACAGTTCGGCACAAAATCCATTGGCAAACTCTTCGGCCCGATCATGGTCATCTGGTTCGGTATGCTTGCCATCCTGGGGATTATGCACATTGCTGACGACCTCTCCGTACTGAAAGCCTTCAACCCCTATTACGCGGTTAAGCTCCTGTTGCAATATCCGCACGGGTTCCTGCTGCTGGGGGCGGTATTCCTATGTACCACCGGGGCCGAGGCCCTCTATTCCGACCTTGGGCACGTGGGCCGCGGCAATATCCGCGTTTCCTGGATCTGGGTGAAAGCATCCCTCATCCTCAACTACCTCGGGCAAGGTGCATGGCTCCTTACTCAGGAAGGCAAAACCCTCAACGGCGAAAACCCGTTCTTCCTCATTATGCCCGAAGGATTCGTGATTTACGGGGTGCTCATCGCCACCATCGCATCCATTATTGCATCGCAGGCCCTCATTTCAGGCTCTTTCACCCTGATCTCGGAAGCCATGCGCCTTAACCTATGGCCCAAACTCAAAATCAATTATCCTACCGAACAGCGGGGGCAGCTTTATATACCCGGCATTAATCTGATGCTCTTTGTTGGTTGTATATCTATTGTGCTGATTTTCAAAGAGTCATCGAAAATGGAAGCCGCTTATGGCCTGTCCATAACGCTCTGCATGCTGATGACTTCCTGCCTGTTTGCGTTTTATTTATATACCAGGCGTGTGAAACTGTGGTGGATAGGCATTTACCTCGCCGTATATCTGACCATCGAATTTTCATTCCTGTTTGCCAACCTTCAGAAATTTACGCATGGAGGCTACGTTACAGTGATCGTGGGCGGTGCGCTGTTCCTCGTCATGTACGCCTGGTTCCGTTCCCGCAAGATCAAAAACCGGTATGTGGAATTCGTGCGGCTCGAAGATTACCTGCCGATATTACAGGAGCTCAGCAACGACTCTTCCATCCCGAAATACGCCACACACCTCGTATACATGAGCAGTGCCGACAATCCCAAGGAAATCGAGCATAAAATCATCTATTCCATCCTCAACAAAAAGCCCAAACGGGCCGATATTTACTGGTTCGTGCATGTGGATGTGGTAGATGAGCCCTATATGAGCGAATACACCGTGCAAACCATCATCCCCAACGAAGTGATCCGCGTGGAATTCCGGCTGGGCTTTAGGGTGGAACAGCGCATCAACCTCATGTTCAGAATGGTTGTGGAAGACATGGTGCGCAACAAGGAAGTGAACATCACCAGCCGATATGAATCGCTCAGCAAAAACAATGTGGTAGGTGATTTCCAGTTTATAGTGATGGAGAAGTTCCTGTCGCACGACAACGATCTGCCCCTGCACGAGCGAATTATCATGCGGTTGTATTTCATGCTCAAAAAGATCGGTTTGTCGGAAGAGCGGGGGTTTGGCCTGGATTCCAGTTATGTGACCATCGAGAAATTCCCGTTGGTGGTGGCGCCTGTCACCAATCTACAGCTGAAAAGAGTGGCTGACCGGTATAGATTTGAGGACTGACGGTTTGCATCGATGAGAAGCGAGTCTTATATTGTGAGCTTGCTTCAATCTGCAATTCGTCAATGTTATGATAAGACAACTACTCGCTGCCGGGTTCCTGGTAGCCTCTTCCATTACCACGTTCGGGCAGAACGGTATTTCATCCGATTTTACGGAGATTAAAGACTGGCGGCAGGTAGATCCTGCGGCCTGGAGCGCCATCCGCCCCGGTACACATGTTCAATTCGGCAGCGCCGATCTGCGTTACGACAAACTATTCGCCCCCGAAGCTTCCAGCCTTAGCTCCTCCTGGAGCGGCCACGCCTGGAAAAACGAAAAAATCCACACCCAGTTCGTAATCTACACCACCCAAGCGCAACCCGGTGTAACTGTCAGCGCATCCGCCCTGACCGACGGCAAAGGGAATACCATCCCCGCCGGCGCAGTTTCCACCGGATTCCTGCGGTATGTGATGACCGACGAGCTGAACAGCGAAGGCGGCGGATGCGGCCACCGCAATCCGGCGGACTTCGACTCTTCCCTGGTGGCCGACGCGATCGATTTCAAATCTTCCATCCACATCGCCGCCAATAACACCCAGCCCGTTTGGCTCAGCATCAAGGTGCCGGCGCAGGCCGCGGCGGGTACTTACAAAGGCACGGTGACCGTTAAAAACAACAAGGGTGTCTCCATCAAAACCCTCGCTTACAACGTTACCGTCAATTCCCGCACCCTCCCCGACGCGAAAGATTGGAGCTACCACCTGGACCTCTGGCAGAGCCCATACGCGATCTCGCGCTACCACAATGTAAAACCCTTCAGTAAAGCGCATTTCGACGCCATGCGGCCTTATATGACCCAATTGGCGGGCATCGGGCAGAAGGTGATCACCGCCAGCATCATCTACGACCCCTGGAACAGCCAGACCGAAGACATTTACGGCGATATGGTGAAATGGACCAAAAAGCGCGACGGCTCCTGGACTTACGACTACACCGAATTCGACAAATGGGTGGAGTTCATGATGGATTGCGGCGTTACCAAACAGATCGCCTGCTACAGCATGATCCCGTGGAACCTGAAATTCTTCTATTACGACGAAGCCACCGGCAAAATGACCCACATCGTGGCCAAACCCGGATCCGCCGAATATGACGCGCACTGGCGCCCCATGCTGGCGGATTTCGCGAAACACCTGAAACAAAAGGGCTGGTTCGATATCACCTGCATTGCTATGGATGAGCGCCCAATGGACGCCATGCAGGCCGCCATTAAGCTGATCCGCAGTGTGGATAAGGATTTCAAAGTGTCGCTGGCGGGTAACTACCATAAAGAGCTGGTGAACGATATTTATGATTACTGTGTGGCCATCGGGCAAGACTTTACGGCAGAAGAGCGCGCCATGCGCTTCAGCAAAGGCTGGCCCACTACATATTATACCTGCTGTACCGAAGGTTTCCCGAATACCTTCACCTTTTCCCCGCCGGCGGAATCCGCATGGCTGGGCTGGTATGCGGCGGCTAAAGATTACAAAGGTTACCTCCGCTGGGCATACAACTGCTGGGTGAAAGATCCGCTCCGTGATTCCCGCTTCCGCACCTGGGCTGCCGGCGATACGTACCTGGTATACCCCGGTCCGCGTACTTCCATCCGTTTCGAGCGGCTGGCGGAAGGGATCCAGACGTATGAGAAAATCCAGATACTGAAAAAAGAAGGCAAAGGCCCGCAGCTGGAAAAAGTATTGAAGACGTTCGAATGGAGCCGGCTGAAACAGAAATCTGCAGCTGATATGGTGAATACCGCCGCTGCCGTGTTGAATAGCTTGTAGGAAAGAAGACATACCCGCATAAAAAAATCCTCCGAAGAATCGGAGGATTTTTTTAACACAACTAAAAAACAATCAAACTAATATCATCTTAAAATTCATCAATCGGGCTTTTTCCCGTCGAGAAAAGTGTTAATCGTATTGATTTCGGCCTGGCTTTCGCCGTTCTGGCCAATGGTGTAGCTGGAGTAGAAGTGCTCGGCGGAGCCGGCGCCATTATCCAGGTCGATGTTCCGGCGCAGGTAAGCGGGGATGTTTTCGATCTCCTGGTTGTTATCCATGTTCTTCACGTTGAAGCTGATGCTGCGGAGCTTGGCCACGCGCTCGAGCTGTTTCCTCTTCTGTTCTTCGGCCTGGTCGTCGTGCAGTTGCTGGGGCTGCGGGGGAGGAGCGGGCGTTGGGGCCGGTTCTTCCTCTTTGTAGACCATCTTCATTTCGTCCTGCTGGTTATTGGTATTCACCGGTTCCACGTAGATATTGGAGGGACGGTTGAGGTACCCTCCGGAACCTGCGCTGGTAGCGGGTTTTTGCTGCGCGGGTTGTGCTTGCGGCTGGGGAGCTGCCTGGGCTTGGGGTGCGGCGGGTTCTACAGGCTCGATGTTGAGCGTATAGGTCTCGCGTTCCGGTTGCTGGGGAGCCGGGGGAGGAAAGAAGCGGCGCTGGCCGGGTGGGTAACGGTAGGCTCCACGAGGCGGGGCGCCATCACGTCGAGGATTTCAGGCTCGTCGTCGGTGAAGAGCGTGGCCTGGTTGTGCATTTTCTTTTCTTCGCCGTCGCCGCCGAGGGTCATCACGATTTTAGGCTCTTCTTTCGGTTCTGCCGAAGGCGTTGCCTGTTGTTGCTTCGCCTGGCGGATGGGGTTTTGTTCAAAGCCGGTGGCGATGATCGTAACGCCCAGGTTTTGCTCCAGCGACTGGTCGTAACCCACACCGAGGATCACGTCGCAATCTTCGCCGGCCATGCTTTGCACATAGGCCTGGATGATATCCATTTCATCGAGCGTGTGCTCGAATTCGCCTTCGGCGGAGGAAATATTGATGAGGATCCATTTGGCGCCTTTGATATCGTTGTCGTTCAGCAGCGGGGAAGTCAGCGCGTCTTCGATCGCTCGCTGCGCGCGGTTTTCGCCGTCAGCCACCGCCGATCCGAGGATGGCTACGCCGCCGTTGCGCATCACGGTGCACACATCGGCGAAATCGACGTTGATCTGGCCGGTGGAGTTGATCACGTCGGTGATACATTTGGCTGCCGTTGCCAGTACGTTGTCCGCTTTTTCGAATGCGGCCTTGAATTTAAGGTCGCCGAATTTCTGGCGGAGTTTGTCGTTGGAAATGATCAGCAGGGTATCGACGTAATCTTTCAGGCGGTTGATGCCTTCTTCTGCCTGCAGCATTCTCTTTTTCCCTTCGTAAGAGAAAGGCGTGGTAACGATGCCCACGGTGAGGATACCCAGTTCCTTGCATATTTTGGCGATGATGGGAGCGCCTCCGGTGCCGGTGCCGCCGCCCATGCCTGCAGTGATGAACGCCATTTTGGTGTTCACCTCCAGTATTTTTTTGATTTCTTCAAATGATTCTTCCGTTGCCTGCTCGCCGATCCGGGGATTGGCGCCGGCTCCGAGCCCCTGCGTCAGATGCGGTCCCAGCTGTACCTTGTTGGGTACGGGGCTGTTTGCAATCGCCTGTGCGTCGGTATTGCAAATAATGAAGTTCACCCCCTCGATGTTCTGACTGAACATGTGGTTGACCGCATTGCTTCCTCCGCCACCAATGCCTATCACCTTGATGATGGAAGATTTTTCCTTTGGAAGATCAAAATGTATCATGACTCTAGCTCTTTATATGGGTTAGTATTAGTGGTGTACCGTATCCTACGTTACGCTTTGATCGATTTTATGTGAATCTTAATGAATTGCAACAATCAAGCCGAAACCATTACAGTTTGGCGTCTTCTTCTTCGGTGAACATGTCGATGATTTTTGTCTTCATCCTGTCCAGGAACCCTTTGAGGGAAGCGTTGCGCTCGCGGGACTTGCGGTCCTGGCGCGCGTCCGCCGTTTCTTCTTCCGCTTCTTCTTCCATCCACTCGTCTCCGGATTCGGCCTGGCGGGCCACTCTTTCCTTCGCGAAGTAGCTGGTGTTGATTTTCACGTAATTCTCCTCGAGTGCGCGGCGATCGTTCTCGTAGTCGTTGTAACCTTTGAGAATGAGCCCCACACAAGTGGCGTACATGGGCTTCGTCAGCTCGTCGGTATGGCCGCTGGCGAGGTGCTCGTTCGGGTAACCGATGCGGGCGCTCACGCCGGTGGTGTATTCCGTCAGCTGGATGAGGTGCTTCAGCTGGGAACCGCCGCCGGTCAGGATGATGCCGCCGTTGAGCATCTTGTTGTCCATGCCGATCTGTTTCAGGTGGTACACCACGAAATCGAGGATCTCGCTCATGCGCGCCTGGATGATGTGGGCCAGGTTCTTCACGGAGATCTCTTTCGGGCTCTGGCCGCGCAGGCCGGGGATGGTGATGTAGGCGTTGTTCTTGGCTTCGTCCGCGAGGGCGTAACCGAACTGCACCTTCATCTGCTCCGCCTGGGTCTTCAGCACGCCAAGGCCGTTTTTGATATCGTTGGTAATATTTTCGCCGCCGTACGGGATTACAGCGGTATGTTTCAGGACGCCTTCATAGAAAACAGCCAGGTCGGTGGTACCGCCACCGATGTCTACAATCGCAACTCCGGCTTCGAAATCCATGTCGCACATAACGGCCGCGGCGGATGCAAGGGGCTGGAGTACCAGGTCTTTAATACGAAGACCGGATTTCTCCACGCTGCGGTTGATATTGCGGATGGCGTTTTTGTCGCCGGTAATGATGTGGAAATTCGCACCCACTTTCACACCGCTCATCCCGATGGGATAGGTGATGTTCTGCAGGGCATCCACGATATACTGCTGCGGGATCACGTCAATGATCTGATCGCTGGCAGGAATAACCGTTTTATACTGATCGTTGATCAGCTGGTCAATGTCTTTCTGGGAGATCTCCGCGTCGGTATCGTTCCGCACGATGTCTCCCCGGGTCTGCAAACTTTTGATATGATGGCCTGCGATGCCTACATACACCTCGTTGATCTCGAGGTTAGGATTGGATGCATAGCAGTTTTCCAGCGCCTGTCTGATGGCTTTGATTGTCTGATCGATGTTCAGTACCATACCGTGCTGTACACCGAAAGATGGGGCTTTCCCGAATCCGAGGATTTCCAATTTCCCGTATTCATTCTTCCTTCCTGCGATGGCTGCTATCTTCGTGGTTCCAATGTCGAGACCTACAATGATGGGAGCTTCCTGATTCATGGTTCTTTATTGTTTTTAGTTGCGATTACGTTGATTAGGTTTCTGATATACTGCCCGGGGTTGTTGCCGGTCGCCGCTTGCGGGCTTTGGCGTTTTTTTCGGGGCAGGTTTTGCAGCGGGTTTCGCCGGTTGCTTTGCCGGCTTCTTATCCGCAGATTTGGAAGGTGCCGCCGCCACTGGCGCCGCCGTAGCGGCATGGTCATCGTCGTTAGCCTCGATATCGGCCGCCGTCGAATCCTTGTACATGGGCGGAGGAGGCGCGCTCTTGCCATCTCTTCTCGTTCCGATCACCTGTTCTTTGAACGCTACGTTGAGACGGGTGTAGGTGTTCCAGCCCGCTTTGCTGAGGCCGTCTTTGTAAAAGACAAGCAGGCGGTCGAATTTGTTGGCTACATCCGTCCCATCTCCAAAATATACCACATGGTCGCCGAGTTTTGGAATAAACTCGAACTTCCGGTCTTCTGTAATTACTACTTGTTCTACCTGCGCATTCCAGAACGTGTCTGCCGCGATGAAGGCGGCCATGTCGCGCATCTGGGCGTAGAGCGCACTGTCTTCCTTCCGGAGCTTTTGCGCGTCGGCCGGGAAGTTGGTGAAAACGGGCACCCGCGCGGAGTACCTATCCGAAACCGGGATGCGCTCGCCGTCGCCGTCGAGGTAGAAGCTGTTGCCGGAGAAGGTGAACACACGGGCCAGGGGATCGCGTTGCTCCACTTCCACCTGCAACAGATCGTTGTTATCGATGAACAGCTGCGCCGACCGGATCCAGGGATCCCTTTCCACGATCTTTTCCAATTGCGCGAGGTTTACCTCGCTGATCGGCCTGCCCGTGGGATTGAGGGTTTTATCGGCCGTGATCAGCGCTTTTACATCTTTCGAATCCACGAAGGCATTGCGGTCGTCGCCTTTCAGCGTTACGCGGATGCCTTTGCATTTGGCGCTGTCCTTGTCATTCACCGCCGCCGCCACCAGCACGGCAAAGCCCGCCAGCACGCCGCTCCAGAGGAGGACGGTCACGATGCGCTTCATTGCCGTTTTTGTTTTCAGTTGCATGATGAATGGATGTTTATTATTGTTTGTTTATAATGTCTTTCAATGGTTCCCGCAGCAGATCGATGTCTCCGGCCCCTGCGGTGATCAGCAGTTCCGCGGGATGCGATTCGATCCATGCCGGCACTGCGTCCCTGTCCATAATCCTTACATCCGGTCCTTTAATCCTGTCGGCGATCATCTGCGTGGTCACTCCTTCGATGGGGAGCTCGCGCGCGGGGTAGATCGGGAGGAGGATCACTTCGTCGGCCAGCGACAGCGTTTCCCCGAATCCGTCCGCGAAATCGCGGGTGCGGGAGAAGAGGTGCGGCTGGAAGATCACCGTGCATTTTTTGCCCCTGAACAACGTCTTGGCGCTCGTGATGAGGGCGCGGAGCTCCTCGGGGTGATGCGCGTAATCGTCGATATACACATGCCGGTCGCGCTTTACCAGGTATTCGAAACGCCGGCGGATACCTTTGAAGGAAGCCACCGCGCTGCGGATTTTATCATTCGATATGCCGAGGATATGCGCCACGGAAATGGCGGCCACGGCGTTTTCCACGTTGTGCATGCCGCCGATACGCAGCTGCACGTTGTCGATCATCCAATCCTGCTGCACCACGTCGAACTCATATCCGCCATCATCCAGCCGGATGTTGGTGGCGTAGATGTCGGCAGCATCGTTCTGCAGGCTGTAATCCAGGCGGTTGTCGCCTTTCAGCTCCGAGCCGCGGTGCAGGCCGTGTTTCACCAGCAGTGTACCGTTCGGCTTAATGTTGGTGGTATATTGAATGAATGCTTTTTCCACTTCTTCGGCGGTGCCGTAGATATCGAGGTGGTCGGGGTCCATGGCGGTAAGCACTGCGATGTCCGGGCTCAGCTTCAGGAACGAGCGGTCGTATTCATCGGCTTCGATGACGGCGACTTGCTTTTCACTCGACCAGAAATTTTTCCCGTAATTGGCGCTCACGCCGCCGAGGAAGGCGTTGCAGCCGTAACCGGAGTCGCGGAGCAGGTGGGCAATCATGGTGGACACGGTGGTTTTGCCATGGGTGCCGGCCACGGTGATGGCGAAGAGCGAGCGGGTGATTTCCTGGAGCACGTCGCTGCGTTTCACCACTTCGTAACCATTTTCACGGTAGTACGCGAGTTCGGTCATGGAGGCCGGAATGGCCGGGGTGTACACCACCAGCTGCGCTTCCCGGTCGATGAGCGAAATGTCGTCGGTATAATGAATGCGGATGCCTTCCGCTTCGAGTTGTTGCGTAAGTTGGGTGGAGGTTCTGTCGTACCCGCTCACGGTTACTCCTTTTTCGTTGAAGTAGCGAGCGATGGCGGACATGCCGATGCCTCCGATGCCTACAAAATAGATCCTATGTAATTTGTTCAAATCCATCCTGTTATTTTATCAGCCCGAGCACAGCGCGGGCGATGGTCATATCTGCGTTTTTGTTGCCCAGGGGGGCGATATTGGTTTCGAGTTGTTGCATGAGCGCTTTGTTCTGCACCAGGCTCAGGGCTTCGTTGGCCAGCCTTGCGCCGGCTTCGGCGTCCGGGATGAGCAGGGCGGCGTTTTTGTGCACGAGGCTCTCCGCGTTTTTAGTTTGGTGGTCTTCGGCCGCAAACGGGTAGGGCACGAAGATCACGGGTTTCTGCGCCACACACAGCTCCGCGATGGCGAGGGCGCCTGCGCGGGAGATGACGGCGTCGGCCGCTTTATAGGCAAAGTCCATGACGTTGATGAAGTCGAAGACTTTGACATGCGTGGCGTAAGGCGCTGCGGCGGCTTTGGCGGTTTCGTAAAACAACTTTCCAGTCTGCCAGATCAGCTGCACATCTTTATTCACGAAATCCGCCAGATGGGGCAGGAGGGCTTCGTTAATAGATTTTGCTCCCAGGCTTCCGCCCACGGCGAATACGGTAGGCTTGCCCATCATGAGGCCGAAGTGGCGCATGGCCTCTTCTTTGGTGACGGCGCTCTGTGTGATGGACCCGCGCACGGGGTTGCCGGTGTATAATATTTTATCGGCGGGGAAGAAGGCATCCATGCCTTCGTAGCCAACGCAGATGACGTTGGCTTTCCTGCCGAGGATTTTATTGCTTTTGCCCGCATAGGAATTTTGTTCCTGGATGAGGCTGGGAATGCCCATTTTCTGCGCTTTCCGCAGGATGGGGAAGGAGGCATAGCCGCCCACGCCCACGACCGCGTCCGGTTGGAAGCGGCGGAGGATGTTGCGCGCCTGGCGGAGGCTTTTGAGCAGCTTGAAGGGCAGCAGTATATTTTTGAAGATATTGCTGCGGTTGAAGCCGGCGATCTCAAGGCCTTCGATGGGATACCCTGCCTGGGGCACTTTCTCCATTTCCATTTTTCCGATGGCGCCTACAAACAGGATGTCCGCATCCGCTTCGATCTTGCGGATGGCGTTGGCGATGGCGATCGCGGGGAAGATGTGCCCCCCGGTTCCGCCCCCTGCTATGATAATCCTGTGTGCCAAATTCAAAATGATTTATATGATTATGCAGCCGCTGCCTGCGCAGCTACCGCTTGTTTTTGTTCCGCTTCTTCCACATGCCGCGATACGCTGAGGATGATGCCGATGGATAAACTGGTGAAGATCACCGAAGACCCGCCCATACTTACCAGCGGCAACGTCAATCCCGTTACGGGTAATAGGTTCACGTTCACTGCCATGTGCATCAACGCCTGTATCACCAATGTTACGCTCAGGCCCAGTGCCAGGAACGCGCCGAAGGCATACGGACAATTCTTAAAAATCCGGATACTTCTGAGGAGTAAAATGAGGTAAGCGGCCATCACCAAAAAGGCGCCAAAGATACCATACTCTTCAAGAATTATCGCAAAAATAAAATCGGAATACGGGTGCGGAAGAAAATTTCTTGCCGTACTGTTTCCGGGCCCTTTTCCCAGCAATCCTCCGTTCACGATCCCGATCTTCGCCTGCTGCACCTGGTAGGGCTCTTCATGCGATTCGGTTGACGTAAAACTCTCAATACGGTTGAGCCATGTTTTGGTACGCCCTTCCATGCCTGTGAGCTTCGCGATCCCGAACATCAGCACCACCAGCACCGTGCCCGCCGCCACCATGCCCGCAAGGAATTTCAACGGCACCCGGCCGATGAAACACAACAGCATGCAGCTGGCGCCCAGCAACAGGGCGGTCGACATGTTCGCGGGCATGATCAGCCCGCAAATAATCGCCACCGGCAGAATGATCGGTAGGAATCCTTTCCTGAAATCCTCTATCACTCCCTGTTTCTTCGACAACTGCCGCGCCACGTACATGAACAAGGCGAGCTTCGCAATGTCCGACGTCTGAAACGTGAGGTTGATCACCGGCAGCCTGATCCAGCGGCTCGCATCGTTGAAATTCGAGCCGAAAGCCAGCGTATACACCAGCAGCGGGATGGATAACAAAAATCCGATCTGCGCCACCCGGGAATAAATCGTGTAATTCACCCGGTGGGCGAAATAAATGATGAGAATCCCGAGGATCAATACCGACAGCTGCTTGAACAGGTAGTATTCCGTATGCCCGCTGTAAACGCGGTATGCCAAAGAGCCTGTAGAACTGTAAACAGCCAGTAAGCTTACCGCAGACAGGAAGAACACGATCGTCCATATCACCTTGTCGCCTTTCGTCTTTTGAAGCAGGTTGTTCACGATGTTCCGTTTTTTATTGTTAGAGTGCCCTCACTTCGTCCTTAAAGCTGCGGCCTCTTTCTTCATAATTTTTGAAGAGGTCGAAGCTCGCGCAGGCGGGGGAGAGTAATACCACGTCACCTTTGCTGGCCAGGTTAAACGCCTGGCTAACAGCGTCGTGCATGTTGTCGGTATTCACCATCACTTCCATGTCTTTGGACAGTGCTTCATGAATGGGGCGGTTGTCTACGCCCAGGCAAACGATCGCTTTCACTTTCTCACGAACCAGTTCGCGAATGGCATCGTAATCGTTTCCTTTGTCCACGCCGCCCATGATCAGGATAACGGGCCGCTCCATGCTTTCCAGGGCGAACCATACGCTGTTCACGTTGGTGGCTTTGCTATCGTTGATAAAGTCCACTCCGCGCACGGTGGCTACGTATTCCATCCTGTGTTCCAGGCTGGAGAACGTGCTGAGGCTTTCCCGGATCTTTTCTTTCCGGATATCCATCGTGCGGCCTGCAATCCCTGCTGCCATCGAATTATACAGATTATGCTTACCTTTTAATGCCAGATCGTACATCGACATGATTACTGGTTCTTCTTCATTCACCTGAATGTTCAGCTGGTCGTTCGCTATGAATCCACCTTCTTTCAATTGTTCCATAATGCTAAAAGGTATTGTTGTAGAATAAATGGGTTTCTTGGCCAAATGTTCCCGGATTACCGGGTCGTCTATACAGTATATAAAATAGTCTTCTTTCGTTTGGTTCATCGCGATGCGGAATTTGCTTTCCACGTAGTTCTGCATCTTGTAATCGTACCGGTCGAGATGATCGGGGGTGATGTTCAGGAGGATGGCTACGTTGGGCTTGAAGTCCACGATATCGTCGAGCTGGAAGCTGCTCACTTCCACGATATAATAATCTGCGGGGTCGGTGGCCACCTGTTTGGCGTAGCTCACACCGATATTCCCCACCAGCGCGGCGTTGAGTCCGGCGGTTTTGAAAATATGATGCGTCATCGCCGTGGTGGTGCTTTTTCCGTTGCTGCCGGTGATGGCGATCACCTTGCTCGCGTCTTTGCTGCAGCGCCATGCCAGCTCAATCTCTGAAATCACTTTTACGCCACGCTCGCGCACTTTTTTCATCAGTTCCGTCTTCTCCGGGATACCGGGCGATTTCACAATCTCGTCGGCCCCGAGGATCACATCCCAGGAGTGGTGCCCTTCTTCGAAAGGAATGTGGTTCACGGCCAGTTCCTGTTTGTACAGGTCTTTGATGGCGCTGCCGTCGGACACGAAAACCTCGTATCCCTGCTTTTTTCCCAGCAGGGCCGCACCAATGCCGCTTTCTCCGGCTCCGAGTATGACGAGTTTATGCATCCGTTTTTATTATCTCATTTTCAAAGTAGCGATGGCGAATACCACGCACATGATCGTTACGATCCAGAAGCGCACAGCGATCTTGCTTTCGTGGTAGCCGAGCTTCTGGTAGTGGTGGTGCAGCGGGCTCATGAGGAACACGCGGCGGCCTTCACCGTATTTGCGCTTGGTATATTTAAAGTATGCTACCTGGATCATCACGCTGAGGTTCTCCACCAGGAATACGCCGCAGAAGATCGGGATGAGCAGTTCTTTCCGTACGATAATAGCCAGCGAAGCGATGATGCCTCCCAGCGCGAGGCTCCCCGTATCACCCATGAAAATCTGGGCAGGGTAAGCGTTGTACCACAGAAACCCGACGCAGGCCCCCACGAATGCGGCAATAAAGATCGACAGCTCGCCCAGGTTCGGGATGTACATGATATTCAGGTACTCCGCGAACTGGATGTTGCCGCTGATGTAAGCGAAGATCCCCAGGCAAACACCGATCACGGCCGATACGCCCGTCGCCAGCCCGTCGAGCCCGTCGGTAATGTTCGCCCCATTGGACACTGCGGTGATGATGATGATCACGATGAGGATGTAGATCACGAACGTGAACTTCTCGCCGCCGGGTATCCAGGAGATGAGCTTGCTATAATTGAACTCGTGGTTTTTGACGAAGGGGATGGTGGTGATGGGCGTTTTTACGTCCACGAAACGATGGCCGTCGGGCGTTACGCGCTCATTGCTCACCACTTTCTCATTGGGCGCCAGCTTTTTTCCGTCCATGATCTCGCGGCTCATCACCACGTTGTTATTAAAGTACAGGGTGGTGCCTACGATCAGCCCGAGGCCTACCTGGCCGAGGATCTTGAATCTTCCCGCCAGCCCTTCTTTATTCTTTTTGAAAACTTTGATGTAATCATCGATAAACCCGATGAGCCCCAGCCAGATGGTGCAAAGCAGGATCAGCAGGATGTATACGTTCATCACCCTGGCAAAGAGCAGGGTGGGGATCACAATGGCGGAAAGGATGATGAGGCCGCCCATGGTGGGGGTACCTTTCTTGGTCTGTTCGCCTGCCAGCCCGAGGTCGCGGATGGTTTCGCCGATCTGTTTGCGCTGCAGGTATCTCACGATGCGCTTACCCAGCAATAGCGAGATCACGAGCGAGAGCAACAGCGCCATGGTTACGCGGAACGTGATGAACTGCCACATCCCGGTGCCGGTGTAGTTGAACTCGTTTTTAAGATAAGTGAACAGATAGTATAACATATAATTGGTCGTGATCTTCTATTTGTCAAACATTTCCAGCAATTCCCGGAGCACCTGTTTGTCGTCGAACGGATGCTTTACGCCGTGGATCTCCTGGTATTTTTCATGCCCTTTGCCCGCAATGAGGATGATATCCTCCGGCTTGGCAAGGCTTACGGCCGTTTTGATGGCTTCGTGGCGGTCGGTGATCGACAGCGTTTTCTTGCGCTGGGTCACGTTCACGCCGGCTTCCATTTCGCGGATGATGGCCGCGGCGTCTTCCGAACGCGGATTGTCGCTCGTAAAAATGGCTTTGTCCGAATGCTCGGCCGCCACTTCCCCCATAACCGGGCGTTTGGTGGTATCGCGGTCGCCGCCGCAACCTACCACGGTAATGATCTGCTCATGTCCCTGGCGGAGGTTTTTGATGGTGGTGAGTACGTTGAGGAGCGCGTCGGGCGTATGGGCGTAGTCTACGATCCCGATGATGCGCTCGTTTTTCGAAACGATGTAATCGAACCGCCCTTCCGCTCCCTGAATGTTGCTGAGCGCCGCCAGTACGCTGTCTTTATCATCCCCCAACAACACCGCCGCGCCATACACGGCCAGCAGGTTGTAGGCGTTGAATTCGCCGATAAGGCGGAAGTGCACGTCTTTCGCATCGATCTGCATCACCAGCCCGGTGAGGTTGTTCTCCAGGATCTTCCCTTTGAATTCGGCCATGGTGCGCAGGCTGTACGTGGCTTTGCGGGCCTTAGTGTTCTGCAGCATCACGTTGCCCCGCTTGTCGTCGAGGTTCGTGAGGGCGAATGCGGTGGCGGGAAGGTTGTCGAAGAACGATTTCTTCACCCGGATGTATTCGTCGAACGTCTTGTGGTAATCAAGATGATCGTGGGTAATATTCGTAAAGATGCCGCCGGCGAACTGCAATCCTGCGATGCGTTGCTGGTGGATGGCGTGGGAGCTGACTTCCATAAAGGCATAGCCACAGCCGTCGTTCACCATATCCGCCAGCAGGGCGTTCAGGTGGATGGGGTCGGGCGTGGTATGCGTGGCAGGCACGATGCGCTCGCCGATCTGGTTCTGCACGGTGGACAGCAATCCGCAATGATGCCCCATCGCGGTATACAAACGGAAGAGGAGCGTGGCCACTGTGGTTTTGCCGTTGGTACCCGTAACGCCCACGAGTTTCAGCTTCCGCGAAGGATTGTCGTAGAAGTTGCCGGCCATGATGCCAGCGGCCTGGTGGCTGCTGCCTACCAGTACGTAACACACATCCGGAGCTGTTACCTCCGGCAGCGTTTCGCAGATCACGGCGGCAGCGCCCTGCGCCACCGCTTTGGAGATATAGGCATGGCCGTCGGCCGCCACTCCGCGGATGGCGATGAACACGTCGCCGGTTTTCACCTGGCGCGAGTCTATATGTAACGCATGAATGGCAATGTCGTTATTGCCATGTACGTCCAGGATCTGAACCTGGTATAATATGTCCCGCAACGTCTTCATATCTGCATCAACTCAGTTCTATTATGATCGTTTGTTCTTTTCCTATGTTGGTACCGCCGGGCAACGACTGCGTCGTAACTTTACCCGCTCCGCGGATGACGACCCGCAACCCTGCGTTTTCCAGCAGGTAAAGCGCATCTTTCAGCCCCATTCCTTTCACATCGGGAACGGTGCCGCTTTGTTGTTTCACCGGTTCGAAAGCCAGTTTATTCCCTTTCACATCGGCGCTTACCCAGTTGCTGCTGGTGAGCGGACCGTTGTAAGGCAGGCCCAGCGTGGCGGCTACGCTTCTCCATTCACTTCCTTTTCCGCCTTTCATGGCCATCGACGAATCCAGTCCGCCAACGGCGCCCGCCAGGTTGCGGGGCTTTTTCACCGCGAGGGCGTACAGTTTGTCCGCCACTTCGCGGAACACGGGCCCCGCTACCGATCCGCCATAGAATTTGGCGGCGTGGGGCTTGTTCCGGATCACCACCACGCAGGTGTATTGCGGATCGTCGGCCGGGAAATAGCCCGCGAACGACGACTGGTAGATCTTGTCGGCATATCCTCTCTTGCCATCCGCGATCAGCGCGGTGCCGGTTTTGCCGGCGAAGCGGTAGTAAGGTGTCTGCAGCTTGGTGGCGGTGCCTTTCAGCACTACGCCTTCGAGCATGTCTTTCAACGCGGCCAGGGTGCGGGAAGAGCAGATGCTGTCCATCACTACTGTGGGCTCGAAGTTTTTCACTGGTTGTCCGTATTCCTGGATGCTGTTCACCAGGTAGGGCTTCATCATTTTGCCCCCGTTGGCCACGGCGTTGTACAGCATGGCGGTGTGCAGGGGCGTTTGCGTCACTTCATACCCGAATGCCATCCATGGCAGGGTGGTGGCGCTCCAGCTTTTGTTGGCCGTGGTCTTGATCATCGGTTTGCCTTCGCCAACGAGGTCTACGCCGGTGGGGGCGTCAAGACCGAGTTTGCGGAGATGGGCCGAGAATTCGTTCGGCTTCTTCTGGTAATATTGATAAACCAGCTTGGCCATCGCTACGTTGGAGCTGCGCTCGAACGCATGTTTGACGGTTACGTTGGTGAGGTGGTGCGGTTCGGAATCATATACCACCCGGCGGTTGATGGGCCAGCGGCCGTAGTTCAGGTCCACCATGGTGTTGGGCGTGATGTATCCGTCTTCCAGCAGGGCGATCATGGTGGCCAGTTTGAAAGTGGAGCCGGGCTCGCCTTTCTGGATGGCATGGTTCATGTCTTCCCAGTAACTGCCGTCGGGCTGGCGGCCCAGGTTGGCGATGGCTTTGAGCTTGCCGGTTTTCACTTCCATGAGGATGGCGGTGCCGTGCACGCATTCGTTCTGGACCATCATACGCATCAGGGCGGTTTCCACGATATCCTGCATGTTCACGTCGAGGGTGGTGATCACGTCTTTCCCGTTTTCCGGCTCGATGTCGTATCCTTCCACAGGCATGTACGTACCCCCGGCGATCCTGCGCATGAGGCGCTTGCCGGTGACGCCGCTGAGCCATTCGTCGTAGGTGTTTTCCAGCCCTACGTTCTGGGAATTCGTACGGGCCAGGCCGATGGTGCGGTTGGCGAGCAGTTTGAAGGGGTTGATCCGCTTGTTCTTCGTTTCCACGATCAGGCCGCCCTTGTTGCGCCCGAGACGGAAGAGGGGGAAGGCCCGGAGTTGCTGGTACTGGTCGAAGCGGATGTCGCGCTTGAGGAGGAAATAGCGGTCTTTGTCCTTATATCCTTCCTGTAATATCTTTTTATACTCGGCGGCGGAGCGGTCCATGAACAGGTTGGCGAGGGCGCGGGAAAGGGAATCGACGTTTTCCTTGAAGTAGTTCTTCTTTTTATCGCGAAGGCCGTCGGCTTTGAAGTCGATCCGGATGTCGAAATAGGGAATGGAGGTGGATAACATGCGGCCCTCTTCAGAATAGATGGTGCCGCGGTCGGCGTCGAGGTCCATGTAGGCGGTGTGGAGGCTGTCGGACATATTGCGCCAGTAGTTGCCTTCCACCTGCTGGAGGAAAACCACTCTTCCGACGATGGCGACCGCGAATATGCCCATGCCGATGAGGCATAGATACGACCGCCATAATATGTCTTTTTTAATCTCCATTTGCCGGGTTAGAATCAGTATCGGTGTGAAATCCTATTGCTCGTTATTGTTTTGCTCCTTCGGTGCGATCCGTTGGGGCGGGGTGCTGAGTTCCTTGAGGCCGAGGGGTTCCACGGCTTTGCTCACTTCACTGAGTTTACTTCTGAACATCAATTCGCTTTTCACGCTCAGGTATTCCCATTTCAGTTCCTTGATCTCTCGGCTCAGCCGGTTGATCCGGATGATCTTCTTCTCGGCGAGGTGATTATTGGCGATATATACCAATGCCACCACGGCGAGGAAGAGGATGAAAGGAAGGTTGTCGGTGATCATGCGATAGTTGATCCGCAACCGCCATTCCCTCCGGGGCGTTTCCGGGGTGCTCTCCTGCGGTATTTCCGCTGATATGTCTTTTACTTCTTCCTGCAAACCTTTACGTGTTTAGCGATTCAATGATGCTGTCGATGTTTTCGGTAAAAGGGGATAGGATGGAAGTAACTTATTATATCTTTTCTGCGACCCGCAGTTTGGCGCTCCGGCTCCTGGGGTTGGTCTTCAGTTCCGCGTCGGCGGCCGTTACCGGCTTCTTCGTGACCAGGCGGAATACTTTCGGCGGGGTTTCGAAGGAATACGGATTTTCATCCACCGTCTCAAAACTGCCGTTCTTCATAAAGTTCTTCACCAGCCTGTCTTCCAGCGAATGGAAGGTAATGATCGACAACCGGCCTCCCGGTTTCAGAACCGCAGTGGATTGCTGCAGCAGGTCTTTCAGCGCCCCCAGCTCGTCGTTCACCTCGATCCGCAGCGCCTGGAAGACCTGCGCGAGGTATTTGGCGGGATTGCCTTTGACGATGGGCTGGATCAGCGATTTGAACTCCGCGATGGTCCGGAGGGGATGGGCCTTACGCAGCTGCACGATGGTTTTGGCCAGCGTGCGGGAATTGGTGACCTCGCCATAGTCCTGAAAGATGGTCAGCAGCCGCGATTCGGAATAGGTGGTGAGCACATCCGCCGCGGTGAGCTTTGCCCGGTTGTCCATCCGCATATCCAGCGCGCCGTCGAACCGGGTGGAAAACCCGCGTTCGGCCGTGTCAAACTGATAGCTGGACACCCCGAGGTCGGCGAGCAGCCCGTCGGCCCCCGTCGCTTTATGCAGCCTGCAAAAGCGTTCCAGGTGCCGGAAATTCTCGCGGACAAACGTCACCCGTTCGTCCGGGATCCGGTTGCGGTAGGCGTCTTCGTCCTGGTCGAACACAATCAGCCTGCCCTGTGGGCCCAGCTGCTGCAGGATCGCCCGGGAATGGCCGCCGCCGCCGAATGTGGCGTCGATATACAGGCCGTCGGGCTTGATCTGCATGTGTTCGATCACTTCCTGGAGAAGGACCGGCTGATGATAGAAACCTGCTTCCATGCTTGCCGTTTTTACAGTCCGGGGATTTGGCCCCCGTCGGGCGACATGACCTGTTGGGCCAGATTGCTGAAGGCTTCCGGTGAAAAATTATCAAAGAACTCCTGGTATTTGGCCTTGTCCCAGATCTCGATCTTGTTGTTGGCCGCAGCAAGCACGATGTCTTTATCGAGCCCCGCGTGCGCCGCCAGGTTTTTCGGGATGTTGAGACGGCCGGCACTGTCCAGTTCCACAATGGTGGCCCCGTTCAGAAAATAGCGGCGGAATTCCCTAACTTTCGGATCAAAATCGTTCAACTTGGCAATTTTTTCCTGGATAGGATTCCATTCGCTCATCGGATACAGGGTCAGGCACTTTTCGAAGCCGCGGTTCAGCACAAACTGGGTCCCGGCATCTTCTTGCAGCTGCCGTTTAAACCCGGCAGGGAGCAGGAAGCGCCCTTTTGCGTCCAGCGTTGATTCATATTCACCTAAAAAGCCCGTCATGCTTCGGTTTAATACCTGATTACCATTTTCTAACACAAAATAACACTTTTTCCCACTTTTAACCGAAAAAATGTATTCTATATTTTTTCCACACGAGGCATTTGCCCGTGGTGGCGGATTTAAGCCTGATGGGAGGATGTGGGTTGTGGATAATGGGAGGGTGATGTGGAAAAAATGTTCATAACCCTGCTTTCGGTGTTGAAAACCCGCTACGGCGCTGGAAAAGCCATTTTTACAAAATTTTAACGGCCGCGAATTATGCCCTTACAGGATTTTGCTTTTAATTCGTACCTTTGCGATTCTTTTTTATGAGGAAAATTTTCTTATTTACTGGCCTCGTGGCCCTTACGCTCGCTTCCGCTTCCTGCAACAGGGAACTCCGGCGCATTGAAAAAAGCAATGACCTGGACAAGAAGCTGGCCTACGCCGACAAAATGTACGAGAAGAAGAAGTACCAGATGGCTCAGACCTTATATGAGGAAATGATCCCCGTATTCAAAGGCACAGACAAGTTCGAGCCCCTGTACTACAAGTACGCCTACTGCTCTTACTACCTGAAAGATTATACCCAGGCCGGCTTCCACTTCAAAAACTACCTTGACGCACTGCCTAGCAGCCCCCGCGCCGAGGAAGTCGACTACATGAAAGCCTACAGCCATTATAAACTTTCCCCCAAAGTCCCCCTCGACCAAACCAATACCATGAAGGCCATTGCCGACATGCAAACCTTCATTAATACATACCCCCAGTCGGAAAAAGTGACCGAAGCTTCCGTGGTGATCGACAATCTCCGCCGGAAACTGGAACAGAAAGACTATAACGCAGCCGAACTTTATTACAACCTAGGTCACTATAAAGCCTCCGGCGTTGCTTTCAAAAGCCTCATGCGCGCCTATCCCGACTCCGATAAAAGCGATAGCTACAAATACATGGCCATCAAGGCCTATTTCCAGTACGCCAGAAACAGCGTACCCTACCGCCAGAAAGAACGTTACGAAACCGTCGTAAACGAATACATGGAATTCAACGACCGTTACCCGTCCAGTAAATTGCGCGGGGATGCCGAAAAATATTATACCTTAGCAAAAAATAACATTAAAACGCTGGAAAATGAGCAAAATAAAACGGAGTCTGTCCAGTAGCCTGAACCCCTGGGTTGAGACTAAAAACACGACTGACATCAAGAACAGAACCGGTAATCTGTACGAGTCCATTGCCATTATTGCCAAAAGGGCAAACCAGATCAACATTACCGTGAAGGAAGAACTCCACTCCAAACTGGAAGAATTCGCCTCCCACACGGATAACCTGGAAGAAGTGCACGAGAACAAAGAGCAGATCGAAATCTCCCGTTTCTACGAAAGAATGGCTAACTCCGCTATTCAGGCAACCCAGGAATTCCTGGACAATAAGATCTATTTCCGCAAAAACGACGACGATCTGTACTCCTGATCCGTTGCGTATTTGTGAAAAATACTAATTTCATAGCGGCAGAATATCGTTGTTCTGCCGCTTTTATTTTGCCAGATGTTACAAGGAAAGAAGATCCTACTGGGCGTATCCGGCAGCATCGCCGCCTATAAAGCCGCCCTCCTCGTACGCCTCCTCGTCAAAGAAGGTGCCCAGGTGAAGGTGCTCATGACCCCCGCCGCCTGCGAGTTCATCACGCCCCTCACCCTCGCCACCCTCTCCAAACAGGAAGTCGGCGTCCATATCTCAGAACATGGCAGCTGGAGCAACCACGTCATGCTCGGCCGGTGGGCCGACGTCATGCTCATCGCCCCCGCATCCGCCAACACCATCGCCAAAATGGCCAACGGCATCTGCGATAACCTCCTCCTCGCCGTGTACCTTTCCGCTACCTGCCCCGTCCTCTTCGCACCCGCGATGGACGAAGATATGTGGCTCCATCCCGCCACCAAAGCCAACGTCGCCAAACTGCTCAGCTACGGCCACCGCCAGCTGCCCGTTCACCGGGGCGAACTGGCCAGCGGCCTCTTCGGCGAAGGCAGGATGGCCGAACCCGAAGCCATCGTTTCTTACCTCTACACCTTCTTTACCGGCCGCCCCGAAGGCCAGCCCCTCAAAGGCAAAACCGCCCTCGTGTCCGCCGGGCCCACCCAGGAACCCATCGACCCGGTGCGCTTCATCTCCAACCACTCCAGCGGTAAAATGGGCATCGCCATCGCCGAAGCCCTCGCCGAAGCCGGCGCCACCGTCCACCTCGTGCTCGGTCCCACGCCCAAAGAAACCCGCCACGCCGGCGTTACCACCCAAAAAGTAGTGACCGCCGCCGAAATGTTCGATGCCTGCACCGCTTTCGCCCCCCAGGCCGATATCATGGTCATGGCCGCCGCCGTTGCCGACTACCGCCCGCGCTCTGTCGCCGATAAGAAAATCAAGAAGAAAGATGACGAAATGAATCTCGAACTGGAAAAAACGGCCGACATCGCCCGCGCCCTCGGCGCTTCCAAGCAAAGCCACCAGCTCCTCGTCGGCTTCTCCCTCGAAACCAACAACGAACGCGAATACGCCCTCAAAAAACTGAACGATAAAAACCTGGACATGGTCGTCCTCAACTCCCTGAACGACCCCGGTGCCGGGTTCAACTACGATACCAACAAAATCACCCTCCTCCGGGCCAACGGGCAGGAGAACCAGCTCCCCCTGCAATCCAAGCAGGAAGCTGCCAGGGAAATCGTTTCGGCTATAATCGACATGCAACATGGGTAAACACCTTCTCGCTTTCTGCCTCTGTTTGGTGGCATCCCTTGCCGCCCGCGCCCAGGAATTCCGCGCCAACGTTTCCGTGCAGGCCGCGCAACTCGGCACCAACGTGGAAAAACGCATCTTCAACACCCTCCAGACCGCCCTCAACGAGTTCATCAACGGCCGGCGGTGGACCGACGATGCATTCACCCAGGGCGAGCGTATCGAATGTAATTTCCTCCTCAACGTCACACAAGACCTGGGGAACAACACCTACCGCGCCAGCCTCACCGTACAGGCTGCCCGCCCCGTCTACAACACCAACTACAATTCCAGCATCCTCAACATACAGGACAATAACCTCGTTTTCCGCTACGTGGAGTTCCAGCCCATGGAGTTCAACGAGCAACGGATCTCGGGGAACGATCCCCTGGCATCCAATCTCACGGCCGTTGTGGCGTACTATTGCTACATCATCCTCGGCCTGGATTACGATAGCTTTTCCCCCAGGGGCGGCGACAATTATTTTAAAAAAGCCCTTAATATTGTGAATAACGCCCCCGACGGCAAGGACGTTTCGGGGTGGAAGGCGTTCGAAGGCAACAGGAACCGCTACTGGCTGCAGGACAACCTCCTGAACGTCAAATTCGCGCGCTTCCACGACGTGATGTATACCTATCACCGCCTGGGGCTCGACCAGATGTACGACGATATGAACAAAGGCCGCGCCGCGGTGATGAATTGCCTGAACATGCTCATGGGCATCCACGAAGACCAACCCAATTCCATGGTGATGCAGAGCTTTTTCAACGCCAAGAACGACGAGCTGATGAAACTGTTCGCCAAGGCGCCGCCGCAGGAGAAGATGCGGGCCATCCAGATGTTGTCTGTCCTCGATGTGCCCAATGCCAACAAGTACCAGCAAATGAAGTAAATACGACTATGAAGAAATGGAGTAAGACGGCAGGCGTCCTTTTTATCGCCCTTTGCCTGGCAGCATGCGGAGAAGCGGACCGTACACCCAGCGGTGTATTGGGGAAGGATGAAATGCGCGATATTCTGTTGGATATGAACTATGCGGACGTTTATGCCCGCGAGCAGGTGCCGGAAGGCCGGAGCCCCGCCGACATGAACGAAGCCACGCGCGATTCCGCCGTTAAAACCTTCTACGCCCAGATTCTGATGTTACATAATACGAACCGCGAAACCTTCATGAAAAGCTGGCAGTTTTATGAATCGCACCCCGACCGGCTCGAGGCGATTTATAAAGAAATGGGCGAAATCGTGAAGCGCAAGCGCGAAGTAATCGATTCCACGGATAAGGCCCGGATGGAGCGTGAGCTGAGAAAGACCGGCCGCACCCGGATGGATTCTCTGTTCTGGCCCGTGCCCGACAGCCTGAAGCTGAATATATTCTGACGTTATAGACACCAAAACAGCCAAGATGAACAAGATCGTTGCAAACGCCGACGAGGCGATAGCCGATATCCCCCATGGCGCTACCCTCATGCTCGGCGGATTCGGCCTGTGCGGCATCCCGGAAAACTGTATCGCGGCCCTTGTGCGCAAGGGCACCGGCAACCTGACGTGTATCTCCAACAACGCGGGGGTAGACGAGTTTGGATTGGGATTACTGCTGAAAACCAGACAGATTAAAAAGATGATGGCGAGCTACGTGGGCGAGAACGCCGAGTTCGAACGGCAATTATTGTCGGGCGAACTGGAAGTGGACCTCATTCCACAGGGCACCCTCGCCACAAGGATCGCCATGGCCGGCATGGGCATCCCGGCATTTTTCACCCCCGCGGGCTTCGGCACCGAGATTGCGGAAGGGAAAGAAACCCGGCGCTTCGGGGATAAGGATTATCTCATGGAAATGGCGCTTCATGCCGATTTCTCCATCGTGAAAGCCTGGAAGGGCGACCTGATGGGGAACCTCGTTTTCCGCAAAACCACCCGCAACTTCAGCACCTCCATGGCAAGGGCGGGCAACATCACCATCGCGGAAGTGGAAGAACTGGTGGAACCCGGCCAGCTGGACCCGGACGCCATACATGTTCCCGGGATTTACGTCCACCGCATCTTCAAGGGACGCGATTACGAAAAACGCATCGAAAGAAAAACTGTCAAAATCTGATTTTCCTATGGCTCTCGATAAATATGGCATTGCCAAACGCATCGCGCAGGAATTGCGCGACGGGATGTATGTAAACCTGGGGATCGGCATTCCCACGCTGGTATCCAACTTCGTTCCGCAGGGGATTTCCATCATGCTGCAATCCGAAAACGGGATGCTGGGTATGGGGCCTTATCCTACAGAAGAAGGCATTGATCCCGATCTGATCAACGCCGGGAAGGAAACGGTAACCATCCTCCCGGGGGGCGCCTTCTTCGACTCCGCTGAAAGCTTCGGCATGATCCGCGCCGGGAAGGTAGACCTCACCGTGCTGGGCGCCATGGAAGTATCCGACTCCGGCGATATCGCCAATTGGAAAATACCCGGGAAAATGGTGAAAGGCATGGGTGGCGCTATGGACCTCGTGGCTTCGGCCAAAAACATCATTGTGGCCATGATGCACACCAATCCCAAGGGCGAAAGCAAACTCCTGCCGCAATGCTCCCTGCCATTGACCGGCGTGCGCTGCGTCCGGAAAATCGTTACCGAAATAGCCGTCCTCGATGTAACCCCCGATGGCTTCCGCCTGCTGGAACGCGCGCCGGGCGTGAGCGTCGAGGAAATTAAAGCCAAAACAGCCGGCCGGCTGGTCGTGGAAGGGGATATTCCGGAAATGGTATTATAATCGTAAATTAGGGCATGCAATTGTGTTACAACGGAAGATTCATGGCGGCCGGCAAACCGTTGCTCACCGTCGATAACCGTAGTTTCAGGTATGGCGACGGCTGTTTTGAAACCATGAAAGTATACCGGGGGCAGCTCCTGCTGGCCGACCTCCATTTCGAGCGCCTGATTGCCAGCCTGCATATCCTGCACTTCCACATACCGCCGCATTTCACGAAAGAATATTTTACCGAGCTCATCGTCCAGCTCTGTCGCGCCAATAGCGTGGCGGAGCTGGCCCGTGTGCGCCTCACCGTCTGGCGCGCCGGCACGGGATTGTACGACCCGGTAGATCATACCCCGCATTTCCTCATCCAGTCCTGGGAACTGCCGGAGCACATCTTCGAACTTAACAGCGCCGGGCTGTCGATGACCGTTTTCCCCGACGCCATCAAATCCGCCGACAAGCTCGGTAACGTTAAATCCAATAACTGCCTGCCCTATGTACTGGCCGCCATGTATGCCCGGCAGCACCAGGTTTCGGAGGCAGTCCTCCTGAATCAGTACGGCCGGGTTGCCGATACAACCGTAGCGAATGTTTTCGTGGTGAAAGACGGTGAGATTTTCACGCCGCCGCTCACCGAAGGCTGTGTTTGCGGCGTTATGCGCAAACACCTGCTTACCGCCGGCTTCCAGTTCCCGATCTCCGAGCGGCCGCTCACAGTGGGCGATTTGCAAACCGCCGATGAGATCTTCCTGACCAACGCTATCTATGGCATCAAGTGGGTAGGGGAGTTTGGAGATACTTCCTACGGCAACGCCACCTCCGCCATCCTCCATGAACTGCTGTTCGAATCCATGCTGTAGGGGATTGCAGGAGACATACGCCACTTTTGAACTATCTTTGCAGACGCGATAACGCAGGATAATATTTCTTTAAGCCAGACTTCCCAACTTCGATATACATGACCATCAGAGATCTCTTGATTTATACCGGACTGTACAGGCCCTATGTCAACTACAAGTTTCTCCCCGACGAGAATAACATCGAAGTACTGAACTTCTATCCCACCAACCTGCAGGAACTGTGGCATTACCGCTATGTTATGCACCATTTCCGCGACCTGGTAACGCCGGACAACACCCTGCTGATCGGATCTGTGTTCGGGCCAAAGCGCAAACTCAAGCTCAGCAAGAGCCATATCAAAATGTTCTATACCGGCGAAAACGTGAAGCGTTTCCCCGATTTCCTCGATCAATGCAAAAAGTTCGCGGATATCGCCATCGCTTTCGATTATGCCGACACCGATCAGTACCAGCGTTTCCCCATCTGGCTGGAATATTTCTTCGAACCCGATTCCACACCAGCTTCCATCCGGAAAGAACTGGCGGAATTCGTCACCAATTACTGCCCCGACAACGAAAGGAAATTCGCCTCGCTCGTGTGCAGCCACGATAAAGGAAAACTTCGGACCATCCTCTTCCACGCCATGAGCACGATCGACCGGGTCGACAGCGGGGGCAGGTACCTCAACAACACCAACGCCCTGCAGGATGAATTCCAAGACGACAAGGCGCGCTTCATCGGGCAGTATAAATTCAATATCTGTCCGGAGAATACCGACCGGGAAGGGTATGTCACCGAAAAGGTGTTCCAGGCCATCCGCAGCAATACCATTCCCGTGTACTGGGGCGGGCTGAACAATCCCGAGCCGGAGGTGCTGAATAAAGACGCCATCCTTTTCTACAACGGTCCTGATAGCATGCCCGGCTTGCTCAAACAGATCGAAGAGCTGCACCGCAACCCGAAGTTATTCAGCGAATTCCTCGCCCAGCCGAAATTCCAGCCGCATGCCGATGAATACATCATTCATCTTTTCGACAGCCTGCACCGGAAAATGAAGAAAGTGCTGACGAAGAAAGGCGGCGTCATCGTTCCGTAACAAATCTGCATGGTGATTATCGCCGTATATTCGTGTTTCCATCTGGTATTGATACTTACCGCCGGGGTTCCCGCAGCCGGGATTTAAACCGAGTATATGAAAGTAGTTATCTGCTGGTTCCGCCGGGACCTTCGCCTGCACGACAATGCGGCATTATACCACGCGCTCCGCAGCGGGTTCCCCGTTGTGCCCGCATTCATTTTCGACACCGATATCCTCGACGACCTGGATAGCCGTGCTGACCGCAGGCTGCAGTTCATTCACGATGCGCTGTCGGTGATGCAGTCGCGGTTGCTGAAGATGGGAAGCACGCTGCATGTGTATCATGGCACGCCCGCCGCGGCGTTCCGCCATTTTACGGAAGTGTACGAGGTAGCGGGCGTGTATGCCAATCACGACTACGAGCCCTACGCCCGGCAGCGCGACGAGGCCATGGCGGCGCAATTGGGCGGTCAGGGGATCGGTTTTAAGACGTACAAAGACCAGGTGATTTTTGAAAAAGGGGAAGTGTTGAAAGATAACGGTGCACCCTATACGGTGTTCACGCCGTACAGCCGCAAGTGGAAGGCGGCGCTGGAGCCTTTTTTCTCAAATCCTATCCTGCGGAAAAGTATTTTGAATATTTCCACCTGCAGGAGGAGCGCCCTGTGCCCACGCTTCCTGATATCGGCTTCGAAACTACCCGTCACGATTTCCCGCCTCCCGATCCGGAAGACGCATTGATACAGCATTACGATAAAACCCGCGACTATCCTGCCATGCAGGGCACCAGCCGGTTGAGCGTGCACCTGCGGTTCGGCACGGTGAGTATCCGGGAGCTGGCGCGCAAAGCCATGCGATTAAATGAGACGTTCCTCAATGAGCTGATCTGGCGGGAGTTTTACCAGATGATCCTCTGGCATTTTCCGGAAGTGGTGCATGCATCTTTCAAGAAAGAATACGACAAAATACAGTGGCGGAACAACGAAAGTGAATTCCATGCCTGGTGCGAGGGGCTAACAGGTTACCCCATCGTGGACGCCGGCATGCGCGAGCTGAATGCAACCGGATTCATGCACAACCGCGTGCGGATGGTGGTGGCGAGCTTTCTCACAAAGCACCTGCTGATCGACTGGCGCTGGGGCGAGGCGTATTTCGCGAAGCAGCTCCTGGATTACGATCTGGCCGCCAACAACGGCGGCTGGCAATGGGCGGCTGGCTCGGGTTGCGATGCAGCGCCTTACTTCCGGGTGTTCAATCCTACGCTACAGGCGCAGAAATTCGACAAGGAAGGAAAATACATCCGGCGTTGGGTGCCCGAAATCGATGGGCTCCAATACGTGCAACCCATTGTAAATCATGAGATGGCCCGCAGGCGGGCGCTGGAGGTTTATGGGAAAGCACTGAAGCCCTGAGCTTCCGGCAGCCACAAAAAAGGCGCATACTGTTGAAGCATGCGCCTTTTTTGTTGCCGGCAGGGCATCCGCATGGGTGCAGTAGAGACTTAGTAGGGATACCGTACTGTAACCGTACTAGTCATGTCCCGCTTTTACAGGGAAGCCATTTGCTTCAGCACTTCAATCGCTTTGTGGCCTTGTTCGCCTAAATCCATGCTGAAGTCGTTGACATACAGTTCGATATGCTGCCGCATCACTTGTTCGTCCATTTCCTGGGCATGTTCCTTGACATATGGCGCCAGGGCGGGGTAGTTGCCGAACGCGAATTGCAGGCTGTTGGCGATCAGCGCGTCGATTTTTTGGGCCGTGGCTTCGGGGATGTCTTTGCGGATAAAGATGCCGCCGAGGGGGATGGGATGGCCGGTTTTTTCTTCCCAGAACGCGCCGAGGTCGGTGATTTTCACAAGGCCTTTCTGCTGGTAGGTGAACCGGTTTTCGTGGATGATGACGCCGGCGTCGGCCTTGCCGGAGATTACCGCCTGTTCGATATCTGAGAACACCATGATTTCCTTGTTTTTTGCATCGGGATAAGCGATGGAAAAGAGGAGGTTGGCGGTGGTATTTTCGCCGGGGATGGCGATTTTCAGCGAATTGATTTGTTCGGGCGAAAGGGGCTCCCGGGCGATGAGGAGTGGGCCGCAGCCCCGGCCGAGCGCGCTGCCGCTGTTGAGCAGGCGGTATTTGTCGGCCACGCGGAGGCCGGCGGCGAAACTCAGTTTGGTGATATCCAGTTTGCCCTGGAGGGCCCATTGGTTGAGGGTTTCCACGTCTTCCAGCCGGGTGTCGAACTGCCATCCCTCCGTGTCGATCTTTCCATTCACCAGCGCGTCGAAGATAAACGTATCGTTCGGGCAGGGCGAAAATCCTAAGCTCAGTTGCATATATCTTTCTTTTTTATCGTTCATTATTCCATTCCAGGATCGTTTGCCGCAGCAGGCCGTTGAGGTTGCGCACGGCTAAAGGTATGTCCCACTTGCTTTTGTCGCGCTGTTCCACATAATTGGAAACGGTGCGCAGCTGCAAGAAAGGGACGTTTTCCAGGAGACAGGCGTAATGCAGGGCGGCGCCTTCCATGCTTTCGAGCCCCGGCTGGTATTGCCGTTCCAGTCTTTCGATGGTGGCGGCCTCACCGCTGACGGTGTTGACGGAAACGGCCGTGAGGCGGGGGAGGTGCGCGAGACTGTCAGGAACCCTTTCAAACGGATTCAATAAATAGTCATGCGTAAACGGGTGCTGATCATGTTTCCAGAGGCCAATGTGGAAGAGGTCGCGGAACTGGCCGTTGTCTTCCGCGCCGAGGTCGGCGAAGTATTCTTTTTCCACCAGGGCGGCCTGGCCCAGGGGCAAGTCCCGGCTGAAGGCGCCCGCGATGCCGGCTTGTACCACCAGGGCGGGTTTGTTGGCCGAAAGCCGCTTTCCCAGGGCGTAAGCGGTGCTGAAGCCGCCGATGCCGGTAATAAGTATTTCCACGTCCTTTCTTCCCGATTCCTGCAGCCAGGCTGTTGTGGGCTGGATTTCCGCCTCCGTGGCGGCGGCTACGATCAGTTTCATCCCATAAAGGTACGTTTTCGTCGAATTGCTTTAACTTTGCAGAAATTTACCAAGCACAAATGATTTATCTGACGCGCGTCGAGCATTTTAATGCGGCGCACAAGTTGTACAATCCGCAGTGGAGCAAGGAGCAGAACCAGGAAGTTTTCGGCAAATGCGCCAACAACAACTGGCATGGGCACAATTATGAACTGCATGTAACCGTGAAGGGCGAACCTGATCCGGAAACCGGTTTTGTATTCAACGCCAAAACGTTAGGCGTCCTGATCAACGATGTGGTGGTGGAGAAGATGGACCACAAAAACCTCAACATGGATGTGGATTTCATGAAAGATAAATTCACCTCCGCCGAGAACGTGGCCATCGCCATCTGGGAACAACTCGAAAAACATCTCCCCGGAACCGTTCAGCTGCACTGCATCAAGCTGCACGAAACTTCCAAGATCTACGTGGAATATTACGGCGGGAAATAACCAATAAAATACTGCAAGCCATGGCTTACAAGAAGGAAGAACTGTACGACGAAAAGGTGACGGAAGGATTGGTGGAGCATTACCGCGAAAGCATTTCCCTGCTGGGCGAAGATCCGGACCGGGAAGGACTGCTGAAAACGCCGGAGCGCGTGGCCAAAGCCATGCAGTTCCTCACGCAGGGCTACCAGCTCGATGCGAAAGAAGTCTTGAACGGCGCGAAATTCACCGAAGCATACAGCGAAATGGTGATCGTGAAAGATATCGAACTGTATTCCATGTGCGAGCACCATATGTTGCCTTTCTTCGGGAAAGCGCATGTAGCGTATATTCCCAACGGCTTCATCACCGGCCTGAGCAAAATCGCCCGGGTGGTGGACATCTTCAGCCGCCGCCTCCAGGTACAGGAGCGCCTCACCCACCAGATCCTGGACGCCATCCAGGACACGCTGCAGCCGCAGGGCGTGGCCGTTGTCATTGAGGCGCAACACCTTTGCATGATGATGCGGGGCGTGCAGAAGCAAAATTCCGTGACCACCACTTCCGCTTTCAGCGGCCAGTTCGAAGACGGTACCACCCGTGCCGAATTCATGAAACTCATCGGGTCCGACCTGATGGGGCGCCGCTAAAAGACCGCTACCATATTGATTTCAATTTCCCTATGGTTTAACCCGGCTATATGCAAGCTGGGTTAAACCATAATTTTTTATATATATTTGCCATCTGATAATTAATCATATCAATGAAGCACGCATTCGTTTTTCCCGGTCAGGGAGCACAATTTACCGGTATGGGCAAGGCTTTTTATGAACAAAGCCCCAAAGCCCGCGATCTCTTCGGGCAAGCCAATGAACTGCTTGGATTCCGGATCTCCGACGTGATGTTTGAAGGCTCCGAAGCCGACCTCAAACAAACCAAAGTAACCCAGCCCGCCGTGTTCCTGCACAGCGTCATCGGGTTCCTCTGCCTGGAAAACGCCCGTCCTGATATGACGGCCGGCCACTCCCTCGGCGAATTCTCCGCCCTGGTGGCCAACGGGGCCCTCGGATTCACCGATGCGCTGAAGCTCGTTTCCATCCGCGCCAACGCTATGCAGAAAGCCTGTGAAATCACGCCGTCTACCATGGCCGTAGTGCTCGGGCTCGACGATGCCAAAGTGGAAGAAATCTGCGCCACCATTACCGACGATACCGTGGTGCCCGCCAACTATAACTGTCCCGGCCAGCTGGTGATTTCCGGTACCAAAACCGGCATCGCCCGTGCCATGGAGCTGCTCAAAGCCGCAGGCGCCAAACGCGTGATGGAACTCGCCGTAGGCGGCGCCTTCCACTCGCCCCTCATGGCTCCCGCCCAATCCGAACTGCAGGCGGCCATCGAATCCATCGCCTTCAACACGCCCAACTGCCCCGTTTACCAGAACGTGGTGGCCAAAGCCGTGACCGATCCCGCGGAAATCAAACAAAACCTCATCACCCAGCTCACCGGCGCCGTGAAATGGACCCAGTGCGTGCAAGCCATGGTGGCCGACGGCGCAACCCGGTTCACGGAAGTTGGCCCCGGTAAAGTGCTCCAGGGCCTTATCGCTAAAATCGATAAAACGGCAGCCACCGACGGCGTGTCTGACACCCTGGAACTGGCGGTTAAATAAGCGGAAACTGTAACTAAAAACATATTGCGGTCGTTTTACGGGTATAAAACACTCCCTATGCGGAAATACGTCGTATTATGCAGCATCGTAGCCCTTGCGGTTATCGCGGCGTGCAAAAAAGCAATTCGGACGAAGGGCCGCGCTGGTTGGAAAACACGGAGAAAAAAGAGACTATCATCTTCAAAGATCATCCTCCCGGCGGCGCCGATCTCCCTGCCGATAACAGCTTCTATTTCCAATTCCGGCAAATGCCCTCAGATGCAGGCTACCCCGTATTATCTGGTTTGTATTTCTACCGGATAGAGGGCGACAGCATCCTTTTCCGCAACAACGACCAGAAATTCTATTTTAAAATGGCGGCAGACGGAAAATCCTTCACCATCGGAAGATTTTTCCCTGCCAACGGAACCCGGCTGCCAGAGAAATTAGTGTTCGAGAAACAGTGAACATGCTCAGCTGACAAAAAAAACGTCCCGGCACCATCGTACCGGGACGTTTTTTTATGCCTTCACCCACTCAGAGGTCGATGCTGACGTTCAGCCATTCCGGATCGAATTTGGCGTCGTATTTCTTGTAAAAGTTAATGGCGGGCTCGTTCCAGTCCAGCACTTGCCACATCATCCCCGAGAATTTCTTCTCGCGCGCTTCCACCAGCAGCTGGTCGAACAGCAACTTGCCGATGCCTTTACCGCGGTGGCTGTCGGTCACCACAATATCTTCCAGGTACATGCGCTGGCCTTTCCAGGTGGAGTAGCGGATGTAATAGAGCGCCATGCCGGCGATAACGCCGTCTTCTTCTGCTACAAACGCCCACCATACCGGATTAGGCCCGAACCCCGATTCTTCAAAATGGCTGAGGTCAACGGTGACTTGTTCGGGTGCTTTTTCGTATAAAGCCAGTTCGCGCACCAGGTCCATCATGCGGGCGCAATCTTTTCTTTCTGCTTTTCGGATCGTAATCATCATTGAATTTTAGCGGTTTATGCCAGGGCCTGGTCAAGATCGTTCAGGATGTCGGTCACCGATTCGAGGCCGGTGCTCATGCGGATGAGGCCGTCGGTGATGTCGTATTTTTCGCGCAGTTCTTTCGGAACGCTGTAATGGGTCATCGAAGCGGGGTGGCAGATGAGTGTGTCGGTGGTGCCGAGGCTCACGGCCCGGAGGCACATCTGCAGTTTGTCGATGAACTTTTTGCCGGCTTCCAGCCCGCCTTTCAGTTCAAAGCTCAGCATGGCGCCAGGATGTTTCATCTGCCGGGAGGCGATCATGAAATCCGGGTGGTCTGCCAGGCCGAGGTAATTGACGCTAGCGATGGCCGGGTGCCCGTCGAGGAATCCGGCAACTTCCATGGCGTTATGGCAATGCCTTTCCATGCGCACTTCCAGGGTTTTGATGCCTTGCGTGAGCATGAATGCGTCGAAAGGGTTGGAGTTGGCGCCGAGGAGGCGGTGCACTTTTTCCACCGGTCCGCTCATCCGCTCCACGTCGCGCCCGATAAGCACGCCGCCGATCGCGGTGCCATGGCCGTTGAGGAATTTGGTGGTGGAATGGAAGACGTAATCCGCCCCGAAAGCAAACGGCTGCTGGAGGTAGGGCGTGGCAAAGGTATTGTCGACCGCGGAGATGAGGTTATGCTGCTGCGCCATGGCGATGAGGGCCTCGAGGTCCACGCACCGCAGGGTGGGATTGGCGGGTGTTTCGAGGTACATCATGCGGATGGAGGGATCGTTGCGGAGGATGTCTTCCGTTTTGTTCAGGTCGCGCATGTCGGTGATGATGGCCTCGATCCCCAGCGGCGGGAGGATCTTCATGAAAAGCTCTTCGGTGCCGCCGTAAAGGGAGTAATGCGACAGCACCTTGTCGCCCGCTTTGAGGTGGGCGAGGAAGAGCGTGGAAAGCGCGCCCATCCCGGAGGCATGCAGCTTCGCTTTTAGTTGAAGCGGCGAGCCGTCGGGGCCGGTAAGCCCGAAAGCTTCCAGGGCGGCAATTTTGGCTTCCGCTTCCCGGAAGTTGGGCGAGTCCCAGCGGGAGTAAATAAACCCGTCTTCCTGCCCGCTGAACCGGCGCATGCCTTGTTCGGCGGAATCATATACGTAGGTGGAAGAGGCGTAAATGGGGGTGAGGTGCGCGTATCTCGGGTCCTGCTCATGGCCTGCATGCACGCAAACCGAACTGAAACCTGTGAGCGGTGAAGGTTGCATATGCGGTAGTTTGAATTATTTTTTGGTTATGATTATCTTGGTAAAGTAATTCAGTAAGCTGTAAAATTAAGATTTTAATGAAGGAACTTCTGTTGCAATTGGCGCGGCACAACGCCTGGGCGAACCAGCGTTTGATGAAAGCGCTGGCGGGCCTGCCCGGCGAGCGGCTGGACCGCGACATGGGAAGCAGCCACCCCTCCCTGCGGGCAACGGTATTGCATATCTGGAATGCGGAAAGTATCTGGTATCAGCGGTTGCACCTGGCAAGCCCGGTGGTACCGGCGGCAACGGTCTTCCGGGGCGAAACGGAAGAGCTGGCGCGGTTGTTCGTAAAGCAGAGCGATGACCTGGCGGCGTTCGTAGCTACGGCGTCCCCCGCGCGGCTGGCGCATACAGTGGAGTATAACAGCGTGGCGCTGGGCGTTTGCAAAACGCCGGTGGAACAGATACTCCTGCAGTCGTTCACCCATTCCGCCTACCACCGCGGGCAGCTGGTGACGATGCTGCGGCAGCAGGGCGCCACTAAAATACCTTCCACGGATTTCATCGAATATACCAGCAAGAAAAAATAATTCCCCGTATTTTACAACCACAATCGGAATTATGAGCCATGGATCGTTTTACGCCAATGCACCGCGGCACCTGGTGGCAGTGGACTGCATTATTTTCGGGTTCGAAGACGGGAAGCTGAAACTATTGATCATCCAGCGGAAAGTAGACCCGCTGGAAGGTGCATGGTCGCTCGTGGGCGGATTTGTGCAGGAAGATGAGAGCACCGACCATGCCGCGATCCGCGTGTTGCGGCAAACTACCGGTATCCGGGATATTTACATGGAGCAGCTGCGCACGTATGGCGATGCCAACCGGGATACCGGCGCCCGCGTGATATCCCTGGCTTATTACGCCCTCATCCGGATCAGCGAGCACGACCGCATGCTGGCGCAGGAACATGGCGCCCACTGGCTCAACCTCCACCAGATCCCCGGGCTGATATTCGACCACAACACCATGCTAAACGAAGCGCTGGAACGCCTGCGCGACAAAGCCAAATTCCACCCCATCGGCTTCGAGCTGCTCCCCGAAAAGTTCTCCCTGCCCCAATTGAGAAATTTATACGAAGAAATTTATCAACGGCCGTTAGATAAACGTAACTTTAGGAAGAAAATCCTCGCGATGGACATCCTGGAGAAACTGGATGAGAAAGACAAAAGCACCTCCAAGAAAGGCGCCCATCTCTACCGGTTCGACAGGAAAAAGTACGATGCGTTGACCCAGCATGGATTTGTTTTTGAGATTTAGCAAGACGAAGCGATTACATCATCCTTATTCCAAAACCCAAGCAAATGTGTTTGTTTATCCGAAAATGCATGTGCGCCCAGGCGCCCTGTTATCGTGGACATGACGAGATGCTACATGCCCCGTAACCCCTGATTCTACGCTCCATCTGACCATTTTTACACCTGACTATGAAAACTGCGCCCTATGTATCAGCATTATTGTTGTGCCAGATTCGGCATCAGACATGAGGTATCGCGCGAGGATGGAATGAACCTGCGCGTGGTAAAACGGCATCTGGAGGATCAACCGGATGGCCGGCACAGCTATCAGTTTTATGTTACGCCCGGTTACCGGATCGGGCAGGACGTGAAACGGTTGAATATCCGGTATTGCCCTTTTTGCGGAACGGATTTACATGCGTTTTATCGCTCCGATCAGTTTGTGAATGAAGAACCGGATATCTTTTAACGGGAAAAGGCATCCGGGTGGATGCCTTTTCCTTTATAAGCTATTGATAATTATGCTTTTTTGCCGTCGTATGCCCATTTGATGTAGCTGGCGCCCCAGGTGAACCCGCCGCCGAAGGCTGCGAGAATGAGGTTATCGCCTTTGTTCAGTTGGGATTCCCACTCCCAAAGGCAGAGGGGGATGGTGCCGGCGGTGGTGTTGCCGTAGCGGTGGATGTTGATCATCGTTTTTTCCTTGGGAACGCCCATATGGTCGGCCGTGGCGGAGATGATGCGGAGGTTGGCCTGGTGGGGCACGAGCCAGGCCACGTCATCGGCCGTGAGCTGGTTGCGGTCCATGATGGTGCGGGCTGCATCGGCCATATTGGCAACAGCGTATTTGAATACGGTTTTTCCTTCCTGGAATACGTAGTGCTGGCGGTTGGCAACGGTTTCGGCGGAAGCGGGGTAGTTGGAGCCGCCGGCCTTCATATTGAGGAATTCACGGCCATGGCCATCGGATTTCAGGACGGAGTCGATGAGGCCGAACCCTTCGGTGTTGGGTTCGAGGAGCACGCCACCGGCGCCGTCGCCGAAGATGATGCAGGTGGTGCGGTCGGTATAATCGATGATGGAGCTCATTTTATCGGCTCCGATCACCATTACTTTCTTGTATTTGCCGCTTTCGATGAATTTGGAGCCGGTGTCCAGGGCGTAGAGGAAGCCCGAGCAGGCGGCGCCGATGTCGAAACCGAAGGCGTTTTTGGCGCCGATCTTATCCGTAACAACGTTCGCGGTGGCGGGGAACACCATGTCTGGCGTCACCGTAGCCACGATGAGCAGGTCGATCTCTAACGGGGAGATGCCTCTTTTTTTGCAGATCTCGAGCGCTACCGGTACACACAGCTCGGAAGTACCTTTTCCTTCTCCCTTCAGTATCCTCCGTTCCTTGATGCCGGTCCGGGTCATGATCCATTCGTCTGTCGTTTCAACGAGTTTTTCCAACTCCTGGTTAGTCAGTACATAGTCGGGAACATACCCACCCACCGCCGTTATGGCGGCTGTTATTTTACTCATATTGTTAGGATAAGTTATAAAATGGGCGTAAAAATACGACTTAAACGAATAATTCTATTTATGATTTAATTTCGCCGGAGATAAAATCCTATATGATAGCATACCTGAATGGCAAACTTGCCTTCAAATCCCCCGCCATGGTACATCTGGACGTAAACGGCGTAGGTTACGAAGTCCAGATCAGCCTCCATACCTGGACGCAGATCGGCGGTCTTGAAACCTGCAAGCTCCTGACTTACGTACATATCAAGGAGGATGCCCACACGATGTACGGCTTTTTTTCCGACGCGGAAAGGAGCATGTTCCTCCAACTGATCAGTGTTTCCGGGGTAGGGGCCGGTACGGCCCGGATGATGCTGAGCTCGCTCACGCCGGAAGACGTACAGCGGGCCATCGTCATGGAAAACGAGAAGATGCTGGAAGGCGTGAAAGGGATCGGGAACAAAACGGCCAAGCGTATTATCCTGGAACTGAAGGATAAAGTGAAAAAACACCGCGAGGAAACCGTATATTTATCTCCCCAAACCCACAATAGTATTGAGGAAGATGCGTTAAATGCTCTGGTAACCTTGGGTATTGCCAGAAACATGGCCGAACAGGCGGTACGGAAGGTGCTGAAAGCGGAGCCACAATTGCATGAGTTGGAGGTACTTATCAAGAAATCCCTCAAAAATTTATAACTTAGTAGTCCTTGACCTCTATAAAACCTAAGATCGCTTGGCAAGAAAGAATTACCTTGGAATACTTGCAGTAATCGGTGTTGTATCTTTAGTCATTGTTGAATCAGCCGCCAGAAACACGAAAAGTTCGGGATATACTTACAAGAAAAATAAAACGTACGCGGGGATTTGGGAATCAGCTCTGACACGTCCTGACACGGTGGGAAAGCCCGATACGCTGAAATATCCCATCCGAGACAGGAGGGGAACAGCCGTCACAGACCCCGTCCGTAACGCAATAGATCTGAAAGACCCCGCCAACATTGAAAAGACTGTAGAATACGACCCCGCATCCAAGGAATACATCGTTACTGAAAAAATCGGGAGCCGGAATTACCGGCAGCCTACCGTCATGTCCTTCAACGAATTCTATCGTATGCAGGCGGCGCAGAGCGAACGCGAGTATTGGCAGAAGAGGGCCGGCACCATCGGCAACCTTAACCAGCGCGGCACCGCTCCACAGCTTTATTATGGCGATAAGCTCTTCGACCGCGTATTCGGCGGCACGAAGGTCGACATCAAGCCGCAGGGAAGCCTGGGGCTTACTTTCGGTTACCAGGGCCAGAACGTGAAAAACCCCGTGCTCGTGGAAAGAGCCCGCAAAAACGGGGGCTTCGACTTCGATATCGACATCAACATGAACGTGACCGGCAAGATCGGGGAGAAGCTGAAACTCATCACCAACTACAACACCCAAAGCAACTTCGACTTCGAAAACCAGGTCAAACTCGAATATACCGGCTACCAGGACGAGATCATCAAGAAAATTGAAGCCGGTAACGTCAGCTTCCCGCTCAGCAGCTCCCTCATCCCCGGGGTGCAAAGCCTCTTCGGGGTTAAAACGCAACTTCAGTTCGGGCGCCTCACCGTTACCAGTGTGCTCTCCAACCAGAAGTCCATGAAGCAGAACATGGTGCTTCGCGGAGGTAACAGCGTGAACGACTTCATCAGCCGGGCAGATGAGTATGAAGACAACCGGCACTTCCTCATGGCCCAGTTTTTCCGGGATACGTTTAATTACGCGATGAGCAACCTGCCGGTGATCCGCTCGCAGGTGTATATCAACCGCGCGGAAGTGTGGGTAACCAACAAATCGGGCGCCACCACCGAAACACGGGACATCGTGGCCCTGATGGACCTGGCCGAGCAGCGCCCCCACAACCCCGCGATCCAGGCGCTGACGTCCAACCGCCTGCCCGACCGGAACACGAACGACCTGTACCGCAATCTTATCAGCGACCCGGCGGCCCGGTTCACCGGAACGGTGGTGAGCCGCCTGCTGGCCCTGAACCTGGAGCCCGTGCAGGATTTTGAGAAAACCTTCGCCCGGAAGCTCGACTCCACCGAATATACCCTCAACCGCCAGATCGGTTTCATCTCCCTGCAGCAACAGCTGCAGCCCGACGAAGTGCTGGCCGTGGCCTACCAATACACCTACAACGGCCGCGTATACCAGGTGGGTGAGTTCTCGCAGGACGTGCCCCCGGACCCGAAAAACTCGGCCAACCAGCAGATCCTCTTCCTCAAGATGCTGAAAGCCACCTCCGCCAGGCCCGCCCTCCCCATCTGGGACCTCATGATGAAAAACATCTACTCCACCGGAGCTTACCAGGTAAACCGCGCCGACTTCAAACTCGACGTCCTCTATAAAGACCCCGGCACCGAAACCCGCGCCCCCAGCGAAAAACGCTACCTGCCGGACGCCGCGGGCCAATACCAGGGCGCTCCCATCATCACCATCCTCAACCTCGACCGCCTCAATAACCAGAACGACCCCCAGCCCGACGGCGTATTCGACTACGTGGAAGGTTTCACCATATTCCCGCAGAACGGGAAAATCATGTTCCCCGTGCTGGAACCTTTCGGCGAAGGCGTCCGCAAAGCCTTCGGTGGAGACGCCGCCCTGGAAAAACAATACATGTACACCATGCTGTACGACTCCATCAAGGTCATCGCGCAGCAGTTCCCCAACCTCAACAGGTACATCATGCGGGGATCGTACAAGTCCGCCAACGCTTCCGAAATCTCCCTCAACGCCTATAACATCCCCCGTGGCTCCGTAACCGTAACCGCCGGCGGACAAATGCTCCGCGAAGACATCGATTACCTTATCGATTACAACATGGGGCGCATCAAAATCATCAACGGCGGGGTCCTCAGCGCCGGTGTGCCCATCAATGTGCAGTTCGAAAACAACGGGCTGTTCGGGCAGCAGGTCCGCAACTACATGGGGACCCGTCTCGATTACTTCGTGAACGACAAGCTGAACCTCGGTGGTACCGTGGTGCGGATGAGCGAGCGGCCTTATTACCAAAAAGTGAATTACGGCGACGATCCCATCAAGAATACCGTGGTGGGGCTCGACGGTAACTATATTTCCGAGTGGCGCGGCCTTACCCGCCTGCTCGACCGCCTGCCCAACTTCCAGACATCGCGCCCGGCGGCGATCAACTTTACGGGTGAGGTGGCCAGGTTGTTCCCCGGGCACTCCAAACTGGTGAACGCACCGGGTTCCAAACAGGGGCAGGTAATGATCGACGATTTCGAGGGTACCCGCAGCGGCTACGACCTGAAGTTCCCGTCTACCGCCTGGAGCCTCGCCTCCACGCCCCGCGACGCCACCAATGCCGCCGGTTCCATCCTCTTCCCCGAAGCGGAATTGAACGATACGCTGGCCTATGGCAAGAACAGGGCGCTGCTGGCCTGGTACATCATCGAGCCAACCTTGCAGATCCCCCGGTCCAGCAACCTCCCGCCCGGTGTTACGGAAGCGTCGCAGTCCGACCCGCGCACCCGCCTCATTTACCAGAAAGACGTGTTCCCCAACCGCTCTACCGACTTCGGCCAGAGCCAGCTGAGCACCCTCGACCTGGCATACTATCCCGAAGAGAAAGGTCCATATAATATGGAGAGCTCACCCCTCCAGCTCGAAGCCAGCGGCCGCCTCCGCAACCCGAAGCAACGCTGGGGCGGTATCATGCGCGCCATCGACAACTCCGACTTCGAGACGGCGAATATCGAATTCATTGAGTTCTGGGTGCCGGATCCCTTCTTCAATAATCCCAACTCCAGCGGTGGTTCGCTGTACTTCAACCTCGGCAACGTATCGGAAGACGTGCTGAAGGATTCCCGCAAGTTTTTCGAAAACGGCCTGCCGGATCCCAACGCCGACCGCAATAAACTCGACTCCACCAAATGGGGCCGCATTCCCAAGTTCCAGCAGCAGATCACACAGGCATTCGACAACGATCCCAATATCCGCCGCTACCAGGACGTAGGTTTCGACGGTTTGGAAAACGGCGACGAGCGAAACTTCCACGCGCCTTACCTCCTCGACCTGGCCACTAACTTCGGCACCGGTTCCGGCGCATATCAGAACGTGGCCAACGACCCTTCGAACGACGATTATAAATGGTACCGCGACGCCGCTTACGACGCGGCCCGCACCGATATCCTCGGCAGGTATAAAAAGATTAACGGTCCGGATGGCAACTCCCCCGTGTCCAACGACAATTCGCAGTTCTCCAACGCGGCCACCAACTATCCCGAGTCGGAAGACCTCAACCGCGACAATACCATGAACGAAACGGAGGAATATTTCCAGTACCGGGTAGACCTGACGCCCAACATGCAGGTGGGCTCCAACTACGTGGTAGACCGTTTCGAGACGCGCGTGCAGTTGCCCAACGGGCAGATGGCCGACCAGATCTGGTACCAGTTCAAGGTGCCGGTGAACCAGTACGACCGGAAGGTGGGCAACATCCCCGACTTCAAATCGATCCGTTTCATGCGGATGTTCCTGACCGGTTTCGAGGATTCCGTGGTATTGCGTTTCGCCAAGCTCGACCTGGTGCGCAACCAATGGCGCCGTTATTTATATGAACTGAAGCCCGGCGACCCGATCCCGGTGGACCAGCAAACGACCTTCAACGTGTCGGCCGTGAACATTGAGGAGAACGCCAAGCGCCGTCCCGTTCCGTATGTACTGCCTCCCGGCATCCTGCGCCAGAACACGCTGAGCACCAACAATACCAATATCCTCCTGAACGAGCAGGCCATCTCCGCGCAGATCTGCAACCTGCAGGATGGTGAAACGCGGGCGATGTATAAAAATATCCAGCTCGACCTGCGGCAGTATAACCGCCTGCAGATGTTCATCCACTCCGAAGCGGTGAGCGACCCCAGTTCTTTGAAGGACGGGCAGCTGCAGGCCATCGTGCGGGTGGGTAGCGACTTTACCGAGAACTATTATGAATACCGCATTCCCATGAAGGTGACGCCCTGGGGCGCGGCGCGCGATACGGAGATATGGCCGGAGGAAAACAACCTCGACCTCGATCTCGACCGGTTCGCCAAACTGAAGATGGCACGTAATAATAGTGGCGCATCGCCATTGGTGCCGTATGAAGAACAGGATGGCAACGCCGTGGTAGCCGTAGTCGGTAACCCGAGTTTGGGTGATGTGCGGAACGTGATGATCGGGGTGACCAACCCGAAAGACGATGGATTGCCGAAATGTACCGAAGTATGGTTTAACGAGATGCGCCTGACCGGCCTCGACGAAAAAGGCGGGTACGCCGCGCTGGCCAGGATGGATATCGACCTGGCGGACCTGGGTTCCATCACCGTGAGCGGAAACATGCACACGGCGGGCTTCGGTGGTATCGACCAGCGGGTGAACGACCGTTTCCGGGATAACTTCCTGCAATACGATATTGCCGGCAACTTCGATCCCGGAAAGCTGTTGCCGAAAAACCTCGGGCTGACGATCCCCATCTACGCCGGTTATTCCCAAACTACCAGCAACCCGGAATATGACCCCTACGACCTGGATATCAAGTTGAAAGATAAATTGTCGATGGCCCGGAACAAGGAGCACCGCGACTCCATCCGCCGCAACGCGCAGGACTTCACCTCCATCAAGAGCCTGAACCTGACCAACGTGCGTAAGCTTGCCATTGGCCGCACCAAAAACAGGCTGTGGGATATCGAAAACTTCGACATCAGCTATTCCTACAGCCAGATCAGCCGTCATAACCCGGTGATCCAGGAAGATGTGCTGACCCGCCACCGCGGTGGTTTGGGGTATACCTTCAACGGAACGCAGAAATTCATCGAGCCGTTCAAGTTCATCAAGAACAAAACGCCCTGGCTGGCTTTGATCCGCGAGTTCAACATCAACTACGTGCCTACGCTCATGAGCTTCCGGGCCGACGTATCCCGCCAGTTCGGCGCCACCCGTATGCGCAATATCGGCGGCGGTCCGTTCCAGTTGCAGGAAACTTATGACAAGTTCTTCCGCTTCGACCGGTATTATTCATTGAAGTGGGACTTCTCCCGCAATCTTTCCCTCGACTTCAATGCCGTGAACAATGCGCGCATCGATGAGCCGGATGGGCGGATCAATACCGGCGCCAAGAAGGATTCCGTTCGCGGAAACTTCTTCAAGGGCGGCCGCAGCACCAATTATTTCCACAACGCCAATATTACCTACACGCTGCCGACGGCCAAGTTCCCGGCGCTCAGCTGGACGAGCGTGGCCATCAGCTATGGAACCGAGTACCGTTGGATCGGCGCGTCGCGGCTGGCGATGTACCTGGGCAACGCCATCGAGAATTCGAACCAGAAAACGGTGGCGGCGGAGTTCAAGTTCAATGAACTGTACAATAAGAGCAAATGGCTGCGGAAGATGAACATCAGCAGCTCCGGCGGCTCCGAATATGTTCCGCCGCTGATGGGCAATGCGCCGCAGGCGGGAGGAAAAGACGATAAGAAGGCCGACGAAGGACAGCCTTCCGGTGCCGCCAAAGCGCTCATGCGGATCGCGATGATGCTGAAACGCATCAATGTAAACTATAGCGAGAATTCGGGCACCCGTATGCCGGGTTATCTCGACAGCACCAAGCTGCTCGGGATGAACTGGCAGTCGATGGCCCCGGGTATCGGTTTTGTGCTGGGCAAGCAGCCCGACAAGGCCTGGATGGACAACTTCGCAAAGAAAGGCCTCCTCAGCCCGGATACCCTCTTCAACATCCAGTTCCAGCAGCAATTCACCCAGCGCCTCGATATCCAGGCGCAACTGGAGCCGGTGCGCGACCTGCGCATCGATCTGAACCTGACCCGTTCCTTCTCCAAAACGCACACCGAACTCTTTAAAGATACCATCGGCAACGGCGTGTTCAACCACCTGAACCCCTACGACGCCGGCGGCTTCGAAATCACCTTCATCGCCATTAAAACGATGTTCGGCAAGATCAATACGGAAGACGGCGTATCGTCCACTTTCCGGGATTTCGAAAATTACCGTTCGGCGATTTCGGAACGCCTCGGCCAGCTGAACCCGTATAATAATAACGGTTCCGTTCCGAAATACGACCCGAAAGATCCGCAATACCGCTACGGCTACGGCCGTTATGCGCAGGACGTACTGGTGCCGGCCTTCCTGGCCGCCTACACCGGTACCACACCGGAAAACGCGCCGCTGTTGAAGCATACCAATGCCAACGTGCGCTCCAATCCGTTCAAGAACATCCTGCCGCGGCCCAACTGGCGTATCACGTACAACGGCCTGAGCCGCGTGAAACCGTTCGCCGATTTCCTCACGAACTTCACCCTCACCCACGCTTACACCGGCCTGCTGAGCATGAACTCCTACAACACGGCGCTCATGTATTACGATCCGCTGATCCTGGGTTACCCCGCGTTCCGCGATACGGTGTCGGGCAACTACGTGCCGTACTTCCTCGTGCCGAACCTCACCATCACCGAGCAGTTCGTGCCGTTGCTCGAAGCTGATATGACCTTCACCAACTCCCTGAACCTCCGCGTAGGTTTCCGGAGAAGCCGTACCCTCAGCCTCAGCCTCATCGATTACCAGCTGAGCGAAATGCGGTCGAGCGAGATCACCATCGGCGGGGGATACCGCGTCAGAGGCCTGCCATTGCCCATCCGTATCGGGAAAGACGGCGGCAAACGCCTGGAGAACGACCTTAACTTTAGGATGGACCTCAGCTGGCGCGACGATAAAACCGTCAACAACAGGCTGGACGCAGATATCGTGATCCCCACCAGCGGGCAGAAAGTGATCAGCATCGCACCGTCGATCGATTATGTGGTCAATAACCGGTTGAACATCAAGTTCTTCTATGACCGCAGGCAAACCATTCCCGTCATTTCAACCGCCTACCCGATTACAAATACACGCGGCGGCGTGACACTGCGGTTTATGCTCGCGCAGTAACGGACAGACAACTAAAAAACAATACCCAAACGGGGGAACCATGATGAAGGTTCCCCCGTTTTTGTTGGAACATTGATGTAAATCATATGTGCGTATGCGAATGGAAACGTATTTTTGCCATGTTCATGAAACAGATTTTCGTCATAGTCATTCTCGGTGGGCTCTTGCTGCAGACGTTCAGCAAAGGTCTCGTGCTGGCGGAATTTTCGCTGAACAAGGAGTATATCTCACGGGTGCTTTGCATCAACAAGTCCAGGCCGAAAATGCATTGCGATGGTCACTGCGTGCTCATGAAGAAAATGGAGCAGCAGCAGAAAAAAGACCATAGCGGCAATTCGGTGACCGAGAAGTTCGAAATCCTCATTGCACAAACCGCCTCGCAGCTCCTGCTGCGTCCCGAAAAGGCGGTGCGCATCCGCCCGGCATATTTGTCGGATGTGCCCTCCAGACCCCTCCATGCCGTGTTCCACCCTCCACGTGCGTAACCCCTTTCTTCCTTACTGATTTTTCCTTTCAACATCTCCTGGTGCAGGGCTAAAAGCCCATGTAACCGGTTATTTCCATCCGTTTGCGACAGTCGTTCCGGCCTGCCCGCGCATTTGCGCGCATGCCTGCGGCAACACGTTTGCGCGACTGTACGTATACATCTAACACACGAGCATGCAACGCATTCTATACATATCTCTTTGCCTCCTTTATTGCAGCCTGGCGGCCCATTCTCAGGAGCGGGTCAAAGGCAGGGTGATCGACGCCCTTACCCGGCAGGCCCTTCCCAACGTTACCATCCAGGCCGGCGGCACCGGTTCGCTGACCGACGCTTCCGGAAGGTTTGCGGTGCATTGTCCTCCCGGCACCGATTCCCTCAAAGCCAGCTGCATCGGCTATGCCGCCTGTTGCGTAAGGGTTTCGGGGGATGATGAATATACCTTTATAATGGAGCCACTCGCCGGCAAGCTGGGCGAGATCATCGTATCCGCCGGGCGGCAGCGCCAGTACCGTACCGACGCGCCCATCGCCATCAGCACCCTCAACGCGCAGACGCTGAAGGAAACCAAAGCCACTTCCCTCGAACAAGTACTGAATAAAGTAAGCGGCGTGTATATGGTGGATCTGGGTAATGAGCAGCACACCTTGGCCATCCGCCAGCCGATCGGGTATAAAAGCCTGTTCCTGTACCTGGAAGACGGGCTCCCCATCCGCACGGTCGGCGATTTCAACCATAACGCCCTCATCGAAATCAATATGGCGGCCCTGCAAAGGATCGAGGTGATCCGGGGACCGGCGTCATCTTTATATGGCAGCGAAGCCGTGGGCGGCGCCGTCAATTTCCTCACCGCGCAGCCAACACCCGTTACCACCGGGAAAATACAGGCGGAAATGAGCGATGGCGGCTACAAACGCACCGACTTCAACCTGTCGGGCACCAAAGGCAAGCTTGGCGTGTGGTTTGGCGGTTATTACGCCGATCAGCGCAATGGTAAGATCGACCACAGCGATTTCCATAAACTGGCGCTCACGCTGAAAACGCAATACAAATTCAATGAGCGCGCCACCTGGACCAACACCGCCACTTTCGTGGATTACAAAACAGATCAGACGGGCGGCGTTGACAGCAGCAATTTCTACGCCCGCAACTACAAAAGCATGCACACCTTTTCGTACCGGTTAGTGAAAGCTTTCCGGTTCAGGAGCACGCTGGAGCAACAATGGAGCGACCGCGACCAGACGAGTTTTTCCGTTTTTTACCGGCATAATGAAATCGGGCAGAACCCCTTTTACGCCATCAAAACCACCAGCAATCCCCTGAAAGCGAGAGGCGAAATCAACAGCGATGCGTTTCAGAGCGGGGGGCTGCTCATGCAGCACCGGAAACGTTTCGGGTGGAAGGGCGCTTCCGTTACGGCGGGCCTCAGCGCGGATTACAGTCCCGCTACCTATCACGCGGATTACATTGATGTAGACCGTGATGCAAAGGGTAACTTCGTTGGATACACGCGTACGGACTCTGTGCTCACCGATTACAAAGTGGACCTGGTGAATTCAGCGCTGTATGTACAAGGCGAAATGAATCCTTTCAAAAACATGAAACTGATCGCCGCGCTGCGGTACGACCGGATGGATTATCGTTTCGACAACTACCTGCCGCCATCCGCCTTCACCGGCGCGCCCGACGAGCGAAACCACTACCAGGCATGGACGCCCAAGCTGGGGCTTACCTACGACTTCGGCCATGGCCGCGGGCTTTACGCTAATTACAGCGTGGGCTTTGCGCCGCCGAATATTTCCGAGCTGTACCGCGGCGTGAAGGTGCCGACCCTCAAGCCGGCAACTTACCGCAACTATGAAATCGGCGGCTGGATGACTTTTGCAGGCCGGAAAGGGCATGCGGAAGCAAGCCTGTACCGGATGGACGGAAAGAATGAAATCATCAGTGTTCGCCTGGCCGATAATTCCACCGAAAACCGCAACGCCGGCGAAACGAAACACAGCGGTGTGGAGTGGAGCGTGCGGTACGACATTTTGCCGTCACTTCAAATCCGCACCGGTGGCACGTATGCGCGGCATGATTTCGTGGAGTTTGAGGACAAGGGTACTTCTTACAACGGTAACCGTATGAACACCGCGCCGGAATGGATCACGAATTCGGAGGTAAACTGGAAACCGGCGTTCGTCAACGGTCTACGCCTGGGGATGGAGTGGCAGCATGTGGGCAGCTATTTCATGGACCCCGGCAATACCGCGCGTTACGGCGGGTACGACCTGTTCAACGCCCGCGCGGGTTACCGGTTGGGATCGTTCGAGTGCTGGGTCAACTGCCGCAACTTGTTTGATGTAACGTATGCCACCACCGCGGAGAAAAGCGCTTTCGGCGCGAGCTACCGCCCCGGACCGGTGCGCACATTCAATTTCGGCGTAGCCTACACTTTCACCGCCAAACAGTAACCATGCAAAAGACGCAACGTTTTGCCAGCATACTTATCCTTACCGTTATATTAGCGGCCTGCACCCGGAAGCAGGGCTTCCGGGCGGGAGAGGAACTGATGCTTTCCGATACCGGCAAGATCGCGTCGTGTACGCATATTGCGCACGATGCGGCCGGCCGGCTCATCGTGAGCTGGGTGGAGCAGGAACCCGGTTCCGATGAGGGCGCGCTCTGGTACGCGGTATCGGTAGATGGCGGCGCTACCTTCGGGAAAGCGGTGGCCGTTACCTCCGCTACAGGCATCTCGCCCCAACCGGAAAACATGCCCAAAATTATCTTCAAAGCAAACGGGGAAGCGATCGCCATGTATGGTACCCGCAACCCCGATCCCCGTAACAAATACGCCGGAAAGGTGTGGTACACCCGCTCTGCCGACGGCGGGCAAACCTGGCAGCAGGCGGTTCCGCTGGTGACCGACACGGCCGGTTACGACCAACGGTATTTCGATTTGTCGCCCCTGCCTTCGGGCGATGTGGCGGCCGTGTGGCTGGATAACCGGAAAGATCATGCGCTGGAGGGCTCCACGCTGTATATCTCGACTTCCGGGGCCGGAGGTTTCGAACGGCAGCGCCCGCTCGTGCAAACGGTCTGCCAGTGCTGCCGGACTTCGCTCTATACCGATCCGCAGGGCGGCCTCCATGTGGCGTTCCGCGATATCATCCACGATACGATCCGCGACATGGTGCATATCTATTCCAAAGACGGCGGCGAAACCTTCACCCAGCCCATCCGGATCAGCGCGGATAACTGGGCCGTGAATGGTTGTCCGCACACCGGGCCAACGATGACCAGCAACCGGGGTGGACTGCACTTCGCGTGGTTTACGATGGGCGGCGGACAAGGCGTTTTCTATGGTAAATCCATCAACAACGGCATCAGCTTTTCCGGCCGGGAGAGCATCAGCGCTAAACCCACGGCCAAACATCCGCAGATCGCGGCGACGGTGGGTGGGGATTTACTCCTCGCCTGGGACGAACCGGCAGATACCGTCACGCACAGGATCGGTTTTCTCCGTAAATCCCCCGAAGGCGTAACCCTCGCTTCCGGCTTCCTGACCGGCGAAGGCGAACAATCCGTGTTCCCGGTAATGCGGCCGGTGGCTGAAAAAACAGTGGCGGTAGCTTACCGGAAAAGGGCCGGCGGGAAAGAAGTGATTTGTGTGAGAAGGGTGGATTGGGATTGAAACGGTTAAAATACTATAACCCGATTGAACGTAAAGCTATACTTATTCCAGGGTAAAGGCTGATTAAAGCAGGGGTTACAGTATATCAACAGTGTACTAAAGGTATATATAGTCAATACAGTAAGGAGGTAGAAAGGATTTATATACACTTCATATACTCTCCTTGATCTACTCAGTAAGTATAAAGCAGGCATCTATCTATAATTATGATGCTATTTAACCTTCGTCTATTTACGGGAATGAATAGATAAAAAAAGAGGGCGCTTTGCGGCGTCCTCTTTTTAATGCATTTGGAATGAGCGTCAGTTGTAGCCCCATGACCATGTTTTCTCAGCTTTCCAGCTTTGACGCATGGCCCAGCGACCGTAATTGTTTCTGCGGGAACTGTCGAAATAAGCGCCCAGAAACTCCTTACATCTCGGATAGTACAGTCTGATGATGTACATAGTAACAAATGTTAGCATAGGGATATGGTTATAGGATTTACAATAGGCTCATCTGAGGCATCACGCCCTTTTGACGTAATGGTACTTTAAGATCGTGCTCGTCTGTAAGTGGTCTTTATAAGGCAACCCGTGATCCGGGGCCGCATTTCCCCTTACGGCACACCCAGTCTGATAGGGATTTCAAATATAATATTATATCATAAAGTGTCAAATAACACTAATGTGTAATTTTTCATTTGAAGGTATAATAAGCATTCGCCTGCGCCGTTGCCGTCACCACCAGGTCGTTGATGCAGACATGCGGGGGCAGGGAAGCGCAATACCACACCACATCCGCCACATCTTCTGCCTTCAGGGGCTGGAAGCCGGTGTACACGTCTTTGGCCCTGTCCTCATCCCCTTTGAAGCGCACAAGCGAAAATTCCGTTTCCGCGGCCCCGGGGTGCACCGCCGTCACCTTGATCCCATATGGCAGCAAATCGATCCGCATGCCCTGGGAGATCGCGTCTACGGCGGATTTGGTGGCGCAATACACGTTCCCCTTCGCATACACCGTTTTGGCGGCGGTAGAGCCGATATTCACGATATGCCCGCTATTCCTCGCCTTCATCCACGGAATCACCGTGCGGCTTACGTACAGGAGGCCTTTTACATTGGTGTCGATCATCGTATCCCAATCATCGGTATCCCCTTCGTCGATCGTAGACAGGTCCAGCGCGAGGCCGGCGTTGTTCACCAGCACGTCGATCTGTTTCCAGGCATCCGGCATCTGCTCCAGCGCGGCAACGACTTCCGCTTTCGAACGCACGTCGAACGTCAGCGCCAGTGTTTCCGTTCCATACGCCGTTCTGAGCTTTTCCTGCAAAGCCGTCAGTCGCTCCGTTCTCCTGCCGGTGACGATCAGGCGATATCCTTCCCGCGCGAAACGTTCGGCGCAGGCTTCCCCGAATCCGGCAGTGGCGCCGGTGATGAGGGCGATTTTTCCAGTCTTCATGTTATTACCGTTTAGCGAAGCAAAGTTACGGTCCCTTTTTTGGATATCTTGACGCCGTGCAGGTCGATCCCTTCCAAAATCCAGAGATACGTATCCACCGCGGCCGGGCGGCCTTTGTAATACCCATCCCAGCCCTTCCGGAAATCGAGCGAGTTGTATACCAATTCCCCCCAGCGGTTGAATATCCGGAAGTACTGGTACTCCCTGATGCCTACGGGGATGAACCGGAAGTAGTCGTTCACGCCGTCGCCATTCGGCGAGAAGGCATTGGGGATATAGAATTCGGGACCGGTGTAATATTTGACATTGATATCGTCGTACCCCACGCATCCCTGCTGGTTACTGACCCGCAGGCGCAGCGTAATCTCCTCGTTCCAGGTCAGCAACGGATCGCGCGCATTGCCGTCGCTAAGCATATGCGCGGGCGACCACTGGTACATTTCCCCTCCCTGGCCATTGAGCCGCAACGTCTGCCCCCTTGCCAGAATGGTGTCGTTCCCCGCAAACGGCCTGACGTCGTACAGCCGGAAGTTCTGCGTCACAGTGGCGTCGCAGCCACGGTTGGTTTTGAGTGTTAGTTTGATTGTATAGATGTCACCGTTGGCATACCGGTATAGCGGGGATGTGATGTTCGATGTGTCCGCATCTGTCGCCGGGTCGCCAAAATCCCATTGCCTGTAAGTGATAACCCCGTTTCGGTAAGTGGACGTGTCGGTAAAATAGACAGGGTTTTCCCGGCAGAGTCCCTGCACCGTGAATCCCGACCGCAGACCGGGATAATTGAATATCCGGCCGGTGGTGCTGTCGGTACAGGGCAGCCCGGGGTTCACTACCAGCTTCAGGTTGAAAACGCCGGTATCCGCGAAAGTTTTGTAAAAGACATTGCGCGAATCGGTAATGGTATCTGTTCCGTCGCTGAAAGTCCAGAGGAACTGCGATGTAAACCCGGCTACGCTGTTGTTGGTGATAGGGACGCGCATGCCGAGCGAGTCGTTGCAATGGTACAGCGTTGAGGGAGTGGAAGCGGTGATGCGGGTGGCGCAATTGTATACGGTGATGAGGATGTCTTTGTGGTGCGTGCCGAGCATCCGCCGGGTGGCTCTGTCCCATTCCGTCACGCAAACCGATACCACGAATTGCCCGGCCCTGTCGGGCGTACCGGTGATGAGGCCGTTGTTATCGATGCTGAGTGGCGGGCTGCCGCCCATGGGGTTGGCACCGCTGTATGGCGGGATGTAGCTGACGGTGTTATTATATGGCGGGGGATTGGCGACGTTTTCGTTGTTGCGGCTGTTGCCGCCGGTAAGGGCACTGCAGAGGGCGTAGGTGAGGCTGTCGCCGTCGGGGTCTGTCGCCCGGTAATTGTAGCGTAGCGGGAGGCCGGCGCAGATCACAGGGGCTTCTTCGATGTCGAAAACGGCGCTGTTATTATGCGGGCGCAGCTCGGTGCCGGGGATCCAGGTCACGAAGTTGGAACCTTCGCGCTCGGAGTTGTAGATGTTGGTAAGGGCTTCGCCGCGGCAGCATCTTTGGTAGGAAACATAATACCCGCCGGGGATAGCCGCCAGTTCGATGACGTCGCTTTCATAAAACGCCACTTCGAGGTAAACGGTTTGCGGGGCAAGACAGGGGTTTTTGAGGGTATCGCGGATGGAAGCGGTGTGGGCGATGGTCATGAGCCTCGGTGCGCCTACACGGCTGCCGGAAGCGGTGAAAATGTGGAAAGGAACGGGGTTTTCGAAATAATCCAGGCATCCCTGGCGGGTGCCGCACACAAAATTGCCGTCCCGGTATAACTTCATGATGATCCGGTACCGGTGTAAACCGCTAGCGGGGTTGATGCCAAGATGGCGATAAAATATTTCCCCACCGATTATATGGTACGCGTTCACATCGCCGATCAGGAAACAGACCAGTAAGATCAGGAGCGTTACAAATTTGCCCATGGGGTTAGGCGTTTTGTGTAACCATAATTTACGGAAAAACGGGCGCTTGCTGAAATTTAAGTGCCGGGCGGGCTAAATAATTTTAGCGATAAAGTGTAAGGGGTTGTCGGATAGCCGTATGGAAAAGGGAGACTTTTCGTTTAACCGCGAAGTTTACCCGGCGGCGGGGAGAAACAGGAAACAAGCCCCCCTGCGGCACGGTCGCGCGGCAGGGGGAACTGAAATATCGATTATTGCCGGTGCTGGCAGAAAGTGATGAACTGATGCAGGAGCAGGCTGCTTTCTTCAAAAACCTCGAGCATTCCCATATGCCCGACGCGGTCGAAGATATGGATGCTGGCGATGGATGGCAGCACCACCTGGCTCATGCTGTTTTCCAGCGGAACGGCCTGGTCTTCTTTCCCGACAAAGAAAAATACCGGTTTGGAAATGCCGGATAAGACGGTGGTCCTGTCGGGCCGGGCGATCATCGCTTCGTAATAAGCGATCATGCTGGCCATGGGTATTTTGATGGCCTGTTGCATGTAGTTATCGATCCGGGCTACCTGTTTGCCCCTGAATTCCGCCGCGAACATATTGGGGAGCAATTGGGTCACGAAAGATTCCACGCCGTATTGCTGCATGATGCGGATGGATTTGCGGCGGTTTTCCCGTTTCTCTTCGGTATCCGGCCGGGCGGTGGAGCTGAAGAGCCCGAGGCCTTCCACGGCATCGGGATAGGCTTCAGCAAAAGCGAGGGCTACGTATCCGCCCATCGAGTGGCCGATCACAACGGCGCTGGCGATACCTTCGGCCTGTAGGGCCTTCCAGGCAAAAGCTGCCATGGATTCCATGCTGAGGGGGAAGTGAGGCCGGAACGGCCGGTGCCGGGGAGATCCGGGACAATTACCCGGTAATGTGCGCGGAGATAAGCGGTCTGGTGCTCCCAAACGGAATGGTCTTCCGCGAAACCATGCAGCAAAAGCACTGCGTCGCCCTGGCCTTCGGCCCAGTAAGCGCCCTCTTGTCCTGCGTTATCGAATGTTTTCCACATGTTTCCTGCGTATTACACGTAAAACAATGGTGTATGCCAGCAGCAAGATACAAAAGATCACCGGTGCGATGGCGATGTAGCTGCAATATTTGACGTAAAACGTCTGGTAGGAATCGCATTGCACTTCCCCCGACAGCACACCCGGTTCCCAGTATGGCAACGATGCTTCGATGTGGCCCAGTGGCGAGATCAGCGCGGAAATGCCGGTGTTGGCGCTCCTTGCCACCCATCTGCGCGTTTCGATGGCGCGGAGGCGGGCGTATTGCAGGTGCTGGCGGTGCCCCTCGGTATTGCCCCACCATCCGTCGTTGGTGCAAACCACCAGCAATTGGGCGCCTTCCCGGACTTTTTCGGCCACGAAGCTGCCATACACCGATTCATAGCAGATGGCGGTGTAGATGTTGCAGGTATTGTTGGTGAAGAAAGATACCCCGGGCGTCAATCCATAACTGCCGGAAATGCCGCCCATATCCAGGGCGAGTTTTTTCATGAAAGGGAGATAACGCATGTAGGGTGTCAGTTCCACGCCAGGCACGAGCCGGGATTTATGATAAACCTGCACGTTGTCGGAGGTATCGATCTGGACGGAAGCATTGAACGCGTCGTACCAGTAATTGCCTTCTGAAGCGTGGCGCGCGGTGGCGGGGATATCGTCCATCACGGTGTATTGTTTATACGTGGCGGCGCCGGAAATGAGCCGTGCTTTGGGGTATTGGCGGAGGAATTCCCGGATGGCCAGCACTTCGGGCTGTGCGTTCAGTTCGTGTTCCCAGGAGCCGGTGGGGAATAGCGCGGTTTCGGGCCAGATGATGAAGCGGGTAGATGTGTCGGTTTTTTGCGCGGAGAGGTCCAGCAGTTTGCGGAGTTGCAGCTCCGCGGCGCCCCGCGCGAATTTCTCGTCGTAGGGGTCGATGTTCGGTTGTACCACTACGATCTTCTCCCTGCCGGCATTTTGCGTATAGCCGGAAGCGAGGAAGGAACCGATGGTGGGCAGGAGAATGGCGAGCGCGGGCGCCAGTGCCGCCCTGAAATGGGGCGTTTCCCGGTATTGGAGAATGGCGCGGTAAATGAGGATGTTGACGATCAGCACCCACCACGATCCGCCTTCCGTACCGAAATATTCATACCACTGCACCCATTCGGGCCGCATGGCAAACGCGTTGCCAAGGGTGAGCCAGGGCCAGCTAAGCTCCCAGTGCTGGTGAATGTATTCGAAAGTCATCCAGTAAACGGCGAGGGCGAAATACCCGGTGGCCCTTCCCGCGCGCAGTCGCGTGGTGCGGTAAGCCATCCAGGGGATGGTCATGAGCAGGGCGTTGAAGGCGTTGGCGAAGATGCCGCTGGCGGGAACGGTGGTGTTGCCGACCCACCAGGTGGTGGCGGTATTCCATATCCAGAAGGCAAGAAAGAGGAGCCCGAAATAGGCGCCGGGTCGTTCGGTCATTTTATCGCTCATGGCGAGGAGGGGAACGAAGCCGAAAAAGATCAGGAAGGTAAGGGAAGAAGTTGGCCAGGCCGCCCATAGCAGGAGGCCGGACAGAAGACTGAGCAGCAGGGCGCTGCGCTTGCGCAGGATGGCTTTCATTTTTCAAATATAACAGGGAAACGCAAGAAAAAGGGCCCGCTGTGGCAGGCCCTCCGAAATATCACGGGAAAATGTTATCAGATTAGCGGCTGTAGTTCGGCGCTTCTTTGGTGATCACTACGTCGTGCGGGTGGTTTTCCTTCACGGTAGCGGAAGTGATCTTCACGAACTGCGCGTCTTGCAGGGCCTTGATGTCTTTGGCGCCTACATAACCCATACCTGCGCGGAGGCCGCCAACGAACTGCTGCACTACTTCGGCGAGGGTGCCTTTGTAGGGAACACGGCCTACGATACCTTCCGGAACGAGTTTCTTGATGTCGGCTTCCACATCCTGGAAGTAACGGTCTTTCGAACCTTCCGCCATAGCCTCGATGGAGCCCATGCCGCGGTAGGATTTGAACTTACGGCCTTCATAGATGATGGTTTCTCCGGGCGATTCTTCCACGCCGGCGAAGATGGAGCCGGCCATGATGGTGGAAGCGCCTGCTGCGAGGGCTTTCACCATGTCGCCGGTGTAACGGATACCGCCGTCCGCGATAACGGGGACGCCTGCTTTTTTCAGGGCCTGCGCGGCGTTCATCACGGCCGACAGCTGCGGGAAACCGGCGCCGGTCACCACGCGGGTGGTGCAGATGGAACCGGGTCCTACACCTACTTTCACAGCGTCTGCACCGGCGGCTGCCAGGGCGAGGGCGCCTTCGGCAGTTGCCACGTTGCCACCGATCACCTGCAGTTTCGGGAAACTCTTTTTCAGTTTCTTCAGGGCTTCAAGCACATAGATGGAATGGCCGTGGGCGCTGTCGAGCGTAACCACGTCCACGCCTACGTTCAGCAATGCGGCGGCGCGATCCTGCAGATCAGCCGTGATACCAAGCGCTGCGCCTACGAGCAGGCGGCCGAATTGGTCTTTGGCGGCGATGGGGGAGCTTTGCAGCTGGAGAATGTCGCGGTATGTGATGAGCCCTACCAGTTTACCCTGTTTGTTGACTACGGGCAGTTTTTCGATGCGGTGCTGCTGAAGGATCTTTTCCGCCTTTTTCATGTCCGTGCCTTCGGGAGCGGTCACGAGGTTTTCCTTCGTCATCACTTCACTGATAAGGCGTTTGGTATTATGTTTTTCGAAGCGGAGGTCGCGGTTGGTGAGGATGCCGATGAGCTTTTTGTCGCCGTCGACGATGGGTATGCCGCTGATGCCGTTATCGCGCATGAGGCGCAATGCCTGGCCGATGGTGGAGTCTGCGCTGAGGGTAACCGGGTCGAGGATCAGGCCGCTCTCGCTGCGTTTCACCTTCCTTACCAGTTCCGCCTGCTTCTCGATGCTCATGTTCTTGTGCAGGATACCCAGGCCGCCTTCACGCGCCAAAGCAATGGCGAGGGTGGCTTCCGTAACGGTATCCATGGCGGCAGACACCATGGGGATGTTGATACGCAGGTTCTTGGTAAGTTGTGTGGAGATATTGACTTCTCTGGGCAGTACTTCGGAGTAGGCAGGCACCAGTAAAACATCATCAAAGGTGAGACCGTCAGCTACAAATTTCTCTTTGGATTTTCCCGCAGGCATATTGCAATTATTTTGGTAAGGTTGCTAAATAATTGCACGCAAATGTACGACTATTTATGGATTCAACGCAAACCGATTTTCATGTACGGTATTAATATCATGTGTGTGCAGGCCGGCGCCAGCCGGAAATGGTAAAGCCCGCTCCGGGCAATCCATTCATTTTTAATTCCCCAGGCGCTGGAACGTATGACCCGGCATGGCCTTTACGATCCCCATCATTTCCAGCCCCAACATCACTTCCGCCACCTGGCTCCGCGGAATGCCGCTGCGGTATTGGATCTCATCCATGCTGAAGCGCCCGGTGCCCAGGGTGTCGAGGATCTGCCGCTGGTCGGGACTGAGCTCGTTGAACAACGCCGTTTGTACGGGGGATGGCGGCTGGGTGGACTGCCCATCCCAGTTCATCGCCTCGGCGATGTCCGTGGCGGAGGTCACCAGGGCGGCCTTGTGCTGCCGGATGAGCGTGAGGCAACCGGCCGACCGGTCGTCGCCGATCCGGCCGGGAACGGCCAGCACGTCCCGGTTATACCCGTGGGCCAGGTCGGCGGTGATGAGCGAGCCGCCGGTAATGCCGCTTTCGATTACCAGGATACCATCGCAAATGCCGGACACGATGCGGTTGCGCCGGGGGAAGTGCATGCGGTTCAGGGGCGTACCGCTGGGGAAGTCGGTCAGCAACCCGCCCTGTTCCAGCATCTGCCTGGCGACGCGGGCGTGGGCGGCGGGATAGAGTTTGTCGTGCCCGTGGGCGAGCACGCCGATGGTGGGCAGGCCGGCGTCCAGGGCGGCCTGGTGGGCGGCGATATCGATTCCATAGGCCATCCCGCTCACGATGGTGACGTTGAGCGGTGTGAGGCCGGCCACGAGGGCCCGGCAGCAATCCGTTCCGTATGCGCTGGGCCGCCGGGTGCCCACAACGGCCAGCATGCGGGGAGCGCGGAGGTCCATGTTGCCGCGGGCGTACAGGAGAACGGGCGCATCCCAGCAATGGCGGAGGCGGGAGGGGTAATCGGCGGCCGTCCAGAAGAGGGGGTGATATGATGGCGCTCCAGGAACCGGATTTCTTCGTCGGTACGATGGAAGTCGCGGAACTGCCGGATGGCGTCCGCGCGGAATGGCCCCACGGTAGGGATGCGCTCCAGCTCGCGGCGGGGGGCGGAGAAGATGGAAACGGCGTCGCCGAAATGTTCGGCGAGGTGGCGCGCTACTACGTCCCCGATTTGTGGGATGAGCGTAAGCGCAATACGGCATTGGGTTTCGGTTGGCATGGATGAAAATTTGAGGGATTCGAAGCTAGGGGAATTTGCGCAAAAAGAAACCTGAGAATATCTCCGGAAAACGGAGATATTCTCACCGTTTTTTTCAGGCTCCGATTGGAATTTTCCCGATTTTTGTTTTGTTGTCTCCTGAACACACCTAAAAAAATACCGTATATGCGTTACGTTTGTTTCATTGTATTGGTAATGATGCTTGGCTGCAAGTCGGCCGGTCCCGTGGCTTCGGGTGTTTCGCCTGCCGCCGCTGATCCCTGGACTTATGGTCCTGCCTGGGCAGCGCTCTGGCAGCAACGTGCGGGCGAGTACAGGGCCTTGTGCCTGCAGGCGTATCGCGCAGCTGGCGAAAGGGTGGAAGAGATGCGCCATCAGCAGACGTTGCGCCCGAGGGCAATTGTGACGGACATTGACGAAACGATCCTGGATAACAGCCCGTATTCCGCGTCCGTGGCGCTGGCGGGCAAGGGCTGGTCGCAGGCGTCGTGGGAGGCTTGGACCAAGAAGGCTGTGGCGGACCCTGTGCCGGGGGCTTTGGAATTCTTCCGGTTCGCCGCACAGAGCGGGTTTACGATTTATTACATCACTAACCGGCTGGAAAGCGAGCGAGCGGCTACGTTACAGAATCTGCAGCGTGCGGGCTTCCCCGGAGCGGATAACGAGCACCTGCTCCTGTCTTCCGGTAATTCCGACAAAGCGCCCCGCCGGCAGGAGGTGGCGAAGAAATACGAAATCGCCATGCTGGTAGGGGATAACCTCAATGATTTCTCCGATATTTTTTACAAACAACCCGCCGATGTGCGGAATGCGAAAGTAGACGAAGTGCAGCAGGAACTCGGGCGGCGATATATCCTGATCCCCAATGCGATGTACGGCGACTGGCTGAGCGCGCTGGTCCCTAAAGGCGCCCGGCCCGACAGCGTATTGCGCCGCGCCATACGGGTACAGTGATGTTTGGTTCGGATGCTCCCTGTGAAATAATTGGTTTGTTGATCTTCGTTAGCCCAATAGCATATATGCTGTAAGAAAAACGGTAATCCAGGTTGGTTGCCGTTACTGAAAGTTATTCCTCCAATAATCCGAATTGGGTGAAATGATGCTGGAAGTGTTTCTGGTGAAACCGTTGCCAGTCTTCATATCCCAGTGATCCGAAGACGATATGGATCGCCGTGTGTGAGGGGAATTCGTTGTAATGTTGGAAGAATCTTTCCAGCGACGCCATGAGGTGTTGATTTGCCGTTTGGAGGTCTGGATGCAGCGGCGGCCCTACGGGGATCAGCGGGTTGTTGAATCCGCGGGGAAGCGGTTTGCTGGTCCGCAGCCATTGTACGATTTGCGGCAGCTGTTCCTCTGGTGTGAGGATGGGGATTGGTTTGTCGCTGATGGAGTACTGCAGGATGGTATCGAGGTGTTCGATCATTTGCTGCGCGGTCATGGCGCCCCAGCGCGGTTGGGCGTCGGGGGCCAGGCGTTTCAGCATGGGAACAAGTATATCGGCCTGTGCCAGCGGGAAGAGTGTTTCCATATTTGGTTACTGTAAGCTGATGATTTTTAATTCCGTTCTCCTGTTTTGCGCGCGGCCGGATTCGGTGTCGTTGCTGTCCAGCGGCCTGGTTTCTCCATACCCTTTTGCTTTCACCCTGTTGGCGGCAATACCGTGTTGCGTGAGATAGCTCACGACGGATGCCGCGCGGTTCTGGGAAAGCTGCAGGTTTGCCGCATCACTGCCCACATTGTCGGTGTGCCCACTGATTTCAACTTGCAGGGACGCGTTTTCCTTAAGGAAGTCGACGAGTTTATCCAGCTCCGTGGCGGAAGCAGGCTCCAGCACGAACTGGTTGGAAGGGAAGAAAATATTCCGGAGCACGAGCGTAGCATTGGCTTCGATCGGCGTCAGGGGGATGTTTTTCTCGAACGGCTGGCCGTCCTGGCTGGAAGTAAGCGAGAAATTGTCTGAATAAAACAGGTAACCTTTCCGGTTTACGTTGAACGCGTAATCTTTGCCGGTGGGCAGGGGCACGAGGTAGTCGCCGTTACTGTTGCTGCGAATGGTAGCCACGGTTTGCCGGTTGGAAAGATCGATCAGGTCAAGCGCCGCAGGCAATCGTTCCTGGGTTTTGGCATCGAAAACGTAACCGCGGATATAGAGCGTCGGCAACGGGCGTGCTTCCGGGTACAGTTCGAAGCTGTAGATATCTAGCGCGCCGCGGGAGTCGGTCCGGTCGGAGGCAAAATAGGCGGTAATGCCGTTGGCGGCAACGGTAAGGCTGCCATCTTCTTCGATTGTATTGATGGGATACCCCAGGTTGATAGGTGCGCCCCAGGATCCGTCTGCCTGTTTGCGGCAATAGAAAAGGTCGAGCCCGCCGAATCCCGGATGCCCGTCGGAGGCGAAAAAGAGCGTTTGGCCGTCGGCGTGGAGGTAGGGTGTGGTTTCCCTGCCTTTGGTGTTGATATGGGTGCCGAGGCGTTCGGCCAGGGTCCATTGGCCCTGCGCGTTGCGGGTGCTGTAGAAGATATCGGAACCGGCATCGGGTGTGGCGCGGACGAAGTAGAGCGTTTGTTTATCGGGAGAAAGGCAGGGTTGGGATTCCCAGGCTTCGGTATTAATGGCGGGACCGATGTTTTTTGGTTGCGTCCATCCGCCGCCGGCTGATCGGGTAGAGAAATAGATATCGCAGGAGCCGCGGCCGGTAGGGAAGTCGCAACCGGTGTACACGAGCATTTCGCCGTCCTGCGAGATGTTTTGTGCGCCTTCGTTGAAGGCGGTGTTCACGGGTTCGCCCATGTCTTGTGCGGCGGTCCATTGGAGGCTGTCGCGGCCTGCGATGAAGAAATCTTCGTTCCTGCCGCCTACGCGCCGGGTGAAAACGAGGGTTTTGCCGTCGATCGTAGGAGAGGGGAAGTATTCCGGATCGGGGGTGTTGATGGATTCGCCGAGGTTTTTCGGTTGAAAAGGGACGGGTTTGGTGGTGACTGCGAATTCCATGTCCTTTTTCAGCTGGCTGGTGCGGGGGGAAATGTTTTTGGCGGTGCGTACATATTGGTTGAGGAGGCGCAGGGCTTCGGTGAATTTCCCGTTACCGGCCATGGCGCGTGCATAGGAAGGTGAAACAGATTTCAAGCCGGTGGAATCAAGTTCTCCCAGTTTCCGGAAGGCTTGTTCCGCGTCAGTGTATTGCTTCATGGCGAGGTAGGTGAGGCCCATTTGTCCGTAAGCATCGGGGAATCCGGGTTTCACGCGCACGGCTTCCTGCAGGTAGCGGATGGCTTCCGGGTATTGGTAAGACCGCATGGCCGTCATGGAAGATTCGAGTAATTCCATGGCTTTGCGCGTGGCCTTATCCGATTGCTGGGCGATGGCTTGCGTGCTGATGAGGCAGCAGCATAACAGGATTTTCTTCATAGTCGCCACTAAATAACGAAAAAATCGAATGTTTATGATGGATTGAAAATTTATATATGATATATCGGGCGCGTTGGGGAGGCGGGAGTCATCCGGAGAAATCCGGTTGCGGTGAAGGTATTGCAGTTTCATCCGGGAAAATCCAGGTAGAGGGAAGTCCTGCTGTTGCTATACAGGTACCTGATTTTAGTCAATGACACATACTTAACCCTGCGTTATCCGGGGTACGAAATGCATCAGGTCTGGCTGTATCGTGCAGTGGTTGGATGGCGTTTGTGGAGATGCGTGATTTCATCCGGGAAAATCCGGTTACACGGAAGTCTGCTGTTGCAATTCAGGAACCTAACTTTAGCCAATGATGCATACTTAACCCTGCGTTATCCGGGGTGCGAAGTGCATCAGGTCTGGCTGTATCATGCAGTGGATGGATGGCGTTAGTGGAGATGCGTGTTTTCATCCGGGAAAATCCGGGTAGAAGGGGGCAATTTATAAAAACTGCTCGATTAACGCGGTAATGATTTGTTGCCCCATCAAGGCACATTCAGGTACTTGTGGATTTGCAGGGAGATCTGCCACTTCGGATTCGCTTTCACATACTCGATAATGAGCGGCGTCATTTCATTGGCGCGGCTCCATTCCGGTTGGAGGTACAGCTTGCAGGAAGGCTCCACTTTCGCCGCATATTGCTCAGCCCAGGCGAAGTCGGATTTATTGTAAATGACGATTTTCAGTTCATGGGCCGCCGCGCAGCTTTCGGGCAGGGGTGCTTTGAATTTCTTGGGAGATAACGTGATCCAGTCCCATTTGCCGCTCAGGGGCGAGGAACCGGAAGTCTCCATATGTGTACGGAACCCCTCGGCCCGCAGCGCTTCCGTCAACGCCCGGAGATCATGCATCAGGGGCTCGCCACCAGTGATGACGGCTATCCTTCCCGGATGCATCGCGGCTTCCGCGACCAACGCACTCACCGGCCGCTGGGGATGCTTATCCGCATCCCAGCTCTCCTTCACGTCGCACCACACGCATCCCACATCGCACCCGCCCAAACGGATGAAATACGCCGCCTTTCCCTGGTGAAATCCTTCTCCCTGAATCGTATAGAAAGATTCCATAACGGGTAATACGGTGGTGCTATGGAGCGTCGCTGTTGTCATGTTGCAAAGGTACGTCAATCTGCATTGTCGCGGCAGTCGCGGTGGTAAAGCCCGGTTTAAAAGGCTTACCGTCTATTATTTATAACTCCGGCCGCAAGCATATGCGGCCGGAGTTATAAATATGATTATCAATTACAAGTACGGCTGTATGATCCGGATTGCCGGGGAACGGATTAATTCTGGTTCCCCTTCTGCCCGATGGCGGCCTGATAGGTATTTTTCAGCAGGGCCGCGATGGTCATGGGCCCTACACCGCCGGGAACCGGGGTTATGAAGCTCGCCTTGGGCGCCACTTCCGCATAATTCACGTCGCCCACCAGGCGGAAACCGCTTTTCTTGGTTTCGTCCGGGATGCGGTGGATACCTACGTCCACCACTACGGCGCCTTCCTTCACCATGTCGCCTGTTACGAAATGCGGACGGCCAACAGCCGCCACCACGATATCGGCCAGCAGGCAGATCTCACGGAGGTTCCGGGTATGGGAATGGCACAACGTAACGGTGCAGTTGCCGGGATTGCTGTTGCGGCTGAGCAGGATGCTCACCGGCGTACCTACGATATGGCTGCGGCCTATCACCACGGCATGCTTGCCTTTGGTGTCGATCTTGTAATGCTCCAGCATGAGCATGATGCCGTATGGCGTAGCTGGAAGGAAAGCAGGAAGACCGCTCACCATTTTACCCACGTTCATGGGATGAAAGCCGTCCACATCCTTGCTGGGGTCGATGGTGTTGATCACCAATTCCTCGTTGATATGTTTGGGCAGGGGCAGCTGAACCAGGATACCGTCGATATCGGGGTTCTCGTTCAGCATAATGATATGATCGAGGAGATGTTTCTCGGAGATGGTGTCTTCGAAGCGCAGCAGAGTGGAGTTAAACCCGATCTCCGCGCAGGATTTCACCTTGGAAGCCACATACGTTTCGCTGGCGCCGTCGTTCCCGACGAGGATGGCAGCCAGGTGGGGCGCTTTTTTGCCCAGGGCTTTCAAAGCGGTCGTTTGCTCGGCCAGCTGGTCCTTGATGGCCTGTGAAGTAAGTTTGCCGTCTAAAATTTGCATGCGCAAAGGTACTGAAAATGGTGGATAAACGAAAGGGGCCGCCTGGTAAGGCAGCCCCGTAACCAAATTGATAAATGAACGTAGGAATCTATAATTATAAAGGCAAAACGGTGGGTCAGAGGGAGGGCGCGGCGTCGAGGATCTCAGGATCCGCCTTTGCTGCGTATTTTTCAAAGTTTTTCACAAATTGAGCGGCGAGATCGGCGGATTTGGCGTCATACGCATCCTTGTCGGCCCAGGTGTTGCGCGGCTCCAGGATCTCGTCGGGCACGCCGGGAACGGATTCGGGAATGGCGAGCCTGAACTGCCCGTAGGATTTGTAGGCCGCCTTATCCAGCACCCCGTTCAGGGCGGCGGAGATCATGGCGCGGGTGTAGGACAGTTTGATCCGGTTGCCGGTGCCGAAAGGCCCGCCGGTCCAGCCGGTGTTGATCATCCATACATTCACGTCGTGCTTGCGCATTTTTTCACCCAGCATCTGCGCGTAACGGGCAGGGTGCAAGGGGAGGAAGGGCGCGCCGAAACATGCGCTGAAAGTGGATTTCGGTTCCGTAATGCCGGTTTCCGTGCCTGCCACTTTCGCCGTGTAACCGGAAATGAACTGGTACATGGCCTGACCGGGCGTCAGCCTCGAAATGGGAGGCAATACGCCGTAAGCGTCGCAGGTAAGGAAGAAAATATTCCTGGGAATTCCGCCCATAGCGGGTTCCTTGGCGTTTGCAATGTAAGTCAGCGGATAGCTCACGCGGGTGTTTTCCGTGATATGTCCGTCTGCATAATTCACCTCGCTGGTGCCGGGGAAGAACGAAACGTTCTCCAGCAGGGCGCCTTCGCGGATGGCGTTGAAAATAGCGGGTTCCTTTTCCGCGCTCAGGTCGATGGTTTTGGCATAACAGCCGCCTTCGAAGTTGAAAACGCCGTCTTCCGTCCAGCCATGCTCGTCGTCGCCGATGAGCTTGCGCTCCGGATCAGCGCTGAGCGTGGTTTTACCCGTGCCGCTCAGTCCGAAGAAAACAGCCGTATCCCCCGACGTGCCCTGGTTGGCTGAGCAGTGCATGCTCAACACCTTGCGGGCATGGGGCAATAGATAGTTCAGGATGGTGAACACGCCTTTTTTGATCTCCCCGGTATAGGCGGAGCCGCCGATGAGGATCATTTTACGGCTGAAGCTAACCACCGAGAAGTTATGCTGCCGCGTTCCGTCGGTAGCCGGATCGGCGTGGAGGCCCGGCGCCTGGATCACCGTCCAGTCGGGTTCCAGCTGCTCCAGCTCTTCTTCCGAAGGGCGCAGGAACATGTTATATGCAAAAAGATTGCTCCACGGCGATTCCGTGATGACGCGGATATTCAGACGGTACGCCGGGTCGGCGCAGGCCATGCAATCGCGCACCCATACGGGCTTGCCAGCGAAATAGCGGGTGATCTTGCGGTACAGTTTCTCAAAGTTGTCAGCAGAAAATGGCTGGTTAAAGTCGTTCCAGTTGACGGTGTCGGCGGTCAGCTCGTCTTTCACGATGAACTTGTCCTTCGGGGAACGGCCTGTGAACTCGCCCGTGCTAACGACTAACGCCCCGGTGCTGTTCAGACAGCCTTCGTTGCGCTGCAACGTCTGTGTGATCAGCTCCTCCGGGGAAAGTTGGTAATGTACATCGGCGACGTTCTCTATGCCCAATTCCCGCAATTCCTTGAGTGTATCCCTTACACTGCTGATTTGCATAAAGAAAGATTGTTTTGGTGTAATGGCAAAACTAGGGATTTTTTGATAACGTTTAATTTGATGGGTGTTATGACGCTTAAAATTGTTTGGAAATCTACTTTTGAGGGGTTTTGATTAGAAAATATTCAATTCCACCGATTTCAATTTGTCCGAAAAGCAATGAACCCGCATAATATATTTATGGCGAATAATCTACCAGTCCGGGGGAATATCCAACCGGTCGGAAGGCGCGATTTTGGCGGGTTTCCGTTTTTCCGGTAAGTTTGACATCCAAAGCAAGAAAGCAGTAAAAGACATCAAATGAAATATTTGCCACTGGATCAACAGATCTTCATCAAGAACCGCAACCGATTTACGGCAAAAATGCAGCCCGGCTCCATTGCCATTTTCAACTCGAATGACGAGCTTCCCACCAACGGGGACGCCCTTCATCCGTTCAAGCAGAACGCCGACCTGTACTGGCTCACCGGCATCGACCAGGAAGACACCATGCTCGTGCTCTTTCCCGACAACCCGGATCCCAAATACCGCGAAGTACTGGTGCTCGTCCGCCCGAACGAACTGAAAGAAAAATGGGACGGCCATCGCCTCCGCCGCGAAGAAGCCACCGCCATCTCCGGCATTAAAACCATCGTCTGGCTCGATTCCCTGGAAGGTCTCCTGCAGCCCTGGATCCACGATGCCACCAATATCTACCTCAATACCAACGAAAACAACCGTAAGAGCAATTACGTGCCCGTGCGCGACTACCGCTACGCGCAAGAGCTCCGCGCCCGCTACCCCCTGCATCAGTTCCTGCGCTCCGCGCCGATCCTGAAAGAACTCCGTTCCGTAAAGACCGAAGAGGAAATCGCCGTGATGCAGGTAGCGATGGATATCACCGAAAAAACATTCCGCCGCCTGCTGGGCTTCATCCGGCCCGGCGTGTTCGAATACGAAATCCACGCGGAAATCTGGCACGAGTTCCTCCGCAACCGCGCCACCGGAGAAGGTTACGGCTCCATCATCGCCTCCGGCGACCGGGCCCGCACCCTCCACTACGTAGCCAACAACCAGGAATGTAAAGATGGTGAGCTGATCCTCATGGACTTCGGCGCTGCCTACGGCGGATACAACGCCGACCTCACCCGCACCGTGCCCGTGAACGGCAAGTTCACCCCGCGCCAGCGGGAAGTGTACGACGCATGCCTCCACCTGCATAATTTCGCGAAAGGCCTGCTGAAGCCGGGCATCACCATCGCCGACTACCATGCGCAGGTAGGCGTGGAAGCCGGCAAACAGTTCGTGAAACTGGGCCTGCTCACCGAGGCCGATATCAAAAACGAAGACCCGGAATCCCCCGCATACCGCAAATATCTCTACCACGGCATCTCACACCACCTGGGGGTAGACGTGCACGACCTCGGTCCTTCGTTCCACCAGCCGATCCCCGACGGGTCGGTGCTGACCGTGGAACCCGGCATCTACATCGAGGAAGAGAAAATGGGTATCCGCATCGAGAATAACATCTGGGTGAAGTCCTCCGGTAACGTGGACCTCATGAAAAATATCCCCATCACGGCCGACGAAATCGAGGCCCTGATGAAAAAATAGCGGCGCCCGACGCCTGGGAGCCCGGTCCGCCAGGACCGGGCTTTTTTATGTATTCCAGTCCGCATTCTCCGTCCATCCTTCGTTCATCCTTCGTCGATCCTTCGTCCAAACACCTTCAAACCCGTACCACGAGCGAAGACCTTCGAAGGATGAGCGAAGGATGAGCGTAAGTACACTGATAATCAATGGGATGCATGTAAGTATTTTTGTTGACAATGTCATGCCATGGTCAGGTGGAGCAGTCGTATAAAGGGGACTGTGCAAAATGGAAACCACTCATTTCCGTTATATTCTTCGATTTTTAATATTTTTCCGCCGGGAAACCGGGCACTTGTCCGAAAACCTTCCCGATCACGGCGCCTGCGCCCACAACGGTATCATGAAACACATTCCCAACATCCTGACGCTATCTAACCTGTTCTGCGGCGCGCTGGCGCTCATTTTTATCCTCCATGCGCCGGAATACATCGCCGAGTTCAACGGCGCGGAGTACACCATCATCAACCCCGCACCGGTGTATTGGGCGAGCGGACTGGTAGTGCTGGCGGGCATCATCGATTTCTTCGACGGGTTTGCCGCGCGGTTGCTCAAGGTATCAGGCCCGCTGGGGAAGGAGCTGGATTCGCTGGCCGACGTCGTATCTTTTGGCGTGGTGCCGGGGATGATGCTGTTCCGCCTGCTGCAAAGCGCTTACATGCAAATGCCCGATGTATACGACGTTGCCGTGTTCAACCTGGCGCCCGCCTTGCTGGTGCCCTGTTTCGCGGCGTACCGCCTGGCGGTGTTCAACCTCGACACGCGGCAGAGCGAACATTTTATCGGCGTGCCTACGCCGGCGGTTGGGTTCCTCGTGGCGTCGTTCCCGATGATCATGCTGTATAACCCGTTCGGGTTGGCGGCCTGGCTGGAAAATATCTGGGTATTGTACGGTATCATCGCGGCGCTGTGTTACCTGATGGTGAGCTCGCACCCGATGATCAGCCTGAAATTTAAAAACCTGACGGTGAAAGACAACTGGCCCCGTTTTCTGCTGGTGGTGCTGACGCTGGTGAGCATTCCCGTATTGGGTTACGCGGCGGTCCCGTTTGTGTTTGCGGTATACGTGGTATTATCGCTGCTCGTACCGCCGAAAAGCCAGCATGGCTGATTGTAGAATTCCTTCGGGGGAAATTCATAACTAATTGCTAGTTTTGCGTCTAAATTTTTCGAACAAATGACATTTACTGCGCATATCAACGTGATGCCGTTGAAAGAACTGCTGGACCCCCAAGGCAAGGCTGTGCTGGGCGGATTGAAGAACCTGGGCCTGGGAAATGTACACGACGTACGGGTAGGTAAGCACATTACGCTCCAAATCGAAGCGGCTTCCAAAGAAGAGGCGCAACAGATTGCCGAAAACGCCTGCCAGAAACTGCTGGCCAACCAGGTAATGGAATTTTACGAAGTAAACATCCAATAAGCATTGTCCAGACTCTACCTCATTCCTTCACCGATCGGCAACCTGGGCGACATTACGTACCGGGCCGTTAAGGTGCTGGAAACGGTAGAACTGGTGCTGGCGGAAGATACCCGGACTTCCGGGGTGCTTCTCAAACATTATGGTATCAGCAAGCCTGTAACACCTTATCATCAACACAATGAGCATAAGGTGTTACAGCACCTGGTACAACAGCTGCGCGAAGGCCGTTCCATGGCGCTGCTAACCGATGCCGGCACGCCCGGCGTCAGTGATCCGGGGTTCTTGCTGGTGCGCGAATGCGTCCGCGAAGGAATTGAAGTGGAATGCCTCCCCGGCGCCACGGCGTTCGTTCCCGCCCTCGTCAACAGCGGCATTCCTATGAACCGCTTCGCTTTCGAAGGCTTCCTCCCTCCTAAAAAAGGCCGTCACACCCTGCTGACGCAGCTTTCCACCGAGCCGCGCACGATGGTTTTTTATGAATCTCCCCACCGCCTCGTCAAAACGCTGGAAGATTTTATGCAGTACTTTGGTGAAACCCGCCAATGTTGCGTTTCCCGCGAGCTTACGAAAATGTTCGAAGAGAACAAACGCGGCTCCCTCGTGGAGGTCCGCGACCACTTCCAGGCCAAAGGCGTGAAAGGTGAGATCGTGATTATCGTGGAGGGCGCGGCGGAATAACACATCCCGCCAGATATCATCCTATTCCCGCCGGTTATCTTATTTTTTTGCCGAATGGAGGATTATTACCTAATATTACATCAGTAGAAAAACCTTGGAATAGTAGCTCAATCCCCAAATTCATTGCAGCACTTAGTGAAGAGAAGTTAAACCCCGGTTTCCAGTAATTGTATAGCGCAAACCCCAAATCCTTCATCGATGATCGATCAGGTTTTGAGCGCGATCGTAAGTAAGTTGAACACATACATTGGCTCCCTGGATCCTGAAGTTATTCTTGGCAATATTTCATTCGCCGATACTAATCAGGAAACAGTCATGCAGAATCTTGGCGACAAAGTAGTGATCTCTGTCGTGAATATTCAGCAGGAGGAAACGTTGCGCAACCTGCCGTACCGGCGTACCGTGTATACCAACGGTATCCCGGAAGTGGTGGAGCGCCAGCCGGAGATCCATCTCAATGTGTTCCTGCTTATCAGCGCGAATAAGAACACCTACAGCACTGCCCTGCAACGTATTTCGCAGGTGATCGCATTCTTTCAGCGGCAGTTCGTTTTTACGCCGGCAGATACGCCGGTGCTCGGTACGCTCCAACTCAACCGTGTTATTTTCGATTTGTATTCGACGCGCTTCGAAGAACTGAACCAGTTGTGGAGCGTGATGGGAGGGAAGTACATCCCGTCCGTCATTTATAAAATGCGCATGGCCGTGATCCAGGATGCACCGCAATCAGGTTCCGGCATCATTACTGAAATCAACCTGCAGACGCAGGTCCTGGGCACGCAGCAGTAATTACGCCCAACATAAACCCTGTTATTGAACAACCCCATCGATACCACCATGGAAAAACTGGTTTGGCGTTATATCCCGGAATTCAGGATACGTATCCGTATCAACAATGCCGACCCCGGCGAGGGCGTCCGCCTTGTACTGTCTCCGCTCAGCTCCGCTACGGCGGCCAGTTTCGGGCTGCTCGTCCGTTCTTCTCCGGGAGGCCTCACCGCTTTTTGCAAGCAGCATTTCAACGGTATAGCCTGGGCGCCTGCCACTGCCCTAACGCAGCCGGTGCAGTTTTCTTTCTGGTTGATGATCGATAAAGCCCGCGCCGCCTTGCCCGACTTTTTCGAACAAGGCACCCAACAGCTGGGGCGCCGCATCTTTTATGCTGCCAATCTCACGCCCGCCGGCATCATCGATGCTAACCTCGCAGGCAATGTGGTGGCACTTACCGCCGCTGCAAACGCCGGAAACACCGAAAACGGCGCCCTCAGCGGATATCTCCTGTCGCATGCCGTAACTCCCGGCGCCTACAACCAGATCCGCGCGGGGAAAATAGCGGCGGGAGCGCCCGTCAGCTTCTCCCTCAGCGAAACCGTCACGCCCCTGCAAGACCGCACCGGCCTGGATCTCCGCCCGCACCCCAGGGGCGCGTACGTCGTGCGGCTCGAAGGCGGAACACCCCTGCAGGAAAAAGTCGTATTCGACCAATCCGCCGCCACGGCCGACGTTTGCGGCGTGATCGACATATTCAAAGAAGCCTGGCACCTGGCCCCACAGCCACGGGAATACAGCATTAATTTTCAAAGAACCTGATTAAACTGACCGATCATGTTAAACTTAGCAAATCTTAAAACACCCGGCGTTTACATCGACGAGGTACCCAAGTTCCCGCCGTCTGTGGCGCAGGTGGAAACGGCCATCCCGGCCTTCATCGGCTACACCCGGCTTACGACGCTCAACGGCAACTCGCTGCTGAACAAACCGGTGCGCATCACTTCGCTCGTGGAATATGAAGCGATCTTCGGCGCCAGGCTCGAAACCTTTACCGCGGCCGTGGCTACCGTCAACGGCGTGCACACGGTGAGCGCGGGCCCCACCGCGCCCGCCGCACTTTTCCGGATGTACTATGCCATGCAGATGTACTTCTCCAACGGCGGCGGCCCCTGCTACATCGTGTCCATCGGGCCCGACAGCGCCACGCCACCCGCGGCCACCATCGCCAATTACACCGCGGGCCTCGCCGCCATCGCCAAAGAAGATGAGCCCACCCTGCTCGTGTTCCCCGATGCCCAGATCCTGCCGCAGGGCGATTGCTACAACCTCTACGGCCTCGCCCTCGCCCAGGCCGCCGATCTGAAAGACCGCTTCGTGATCATGGACGTGTTTAACGGTCATCTCGATTACACCAATCCCGCCAATACCAACGTGATCGACGATGGCGCCAACGGCTTCCGGTTTCTCATCGGCAACGCCAACCTCCAATACGGCGCCGCTTATTATCCGCACCTGGAAACGTCGCTCACACTGAATTACAACGAAGAGACGCTTTCCATCACCGGAACGCTCAACGGCAACCCGGTGCCCGCCGCGATGGTGCTCCGGCTGCAGAATCCCACACCGGCGCAGGAAGCCAATTCCCTCTATCACGTGGCAAATAAACTGTATCACCAGATCAAAGCTTCCATTGCCGCCATGCCCATCGTGATGCCGCCCAGCAGCACCATCGCCGGTGTGTATTGTACGGTAGACGCCACGCGCGGCGTATGGAAAGCCCCCGCCAATACAAGCCTCCGCTTCGTCCGCAGGCCGCTCGTAGCCGTAAGCGACGATTCACAGGAAAATCTCAACGTCCACACTTCCGGCAAGAGCGTCAACGCCATCCGTTCCTTCAGCGGCAAAGGCATCCTCGTATGGGGCGCCAGAACGCTGGCCGGCAACGACAACGAATGGCGCTATGTGAGCGTGCGCAGGTTTTTCAACATGGTGGAAGAATCGACCAAGAAAGCTTCCGAGCCTTTCGTGTTCGAACCAAACGACGCCAACACCTGGGTGAAGGTGCGCGCCATGATCGAAAACTTCCTCATCCTACAGTGGAGAGCCGGCGCGCTGGCAGGCGCCAAGCCCGAACATGCTTTTTATGTGAAAGTAGGACTGGGGCAAACGATGACCGCGCAAGACATCCTCGAAGGCCGCATGATCGTGGAAATCGGGATGGCAGTGGTAAGGCCCGCCGAATTCATCGTGCTCCGCTATAGCCACAAAATGCAGGAATCATAAACTTTTCATCTGTTAATCTTGAACGGATATGGATTATAAAACCCCAGGCGTATTCGTCGAAGAGCTTTCACTGATACCGCCTTCCGTAGCGCCGGTAGCCACCGCCATCCCGGCGTTTATCGGACATACCGCCCGCGTTGCGGACCCCGAAGGGAAAACACTCATCAACCGGCCTGTCCGCATCACGTCCATGCTGGAGTTCACGTCTCTGTACGGCGGCGCCTACACGCCGGCAACCGTTACCGTGAAGCTCGACGCGCAGAACAACATCACGGAAGTGACGCCGGTGAACGGCCGGAAGTTTTTCCTGTTCGATGCTTTGCAACATTTCTTCGATAACGGCGGCGGCCCCTGCTACATCGTTTCCGTGGGTAACTTCACCACCGATGTGACGCTCGGCAACGCCACCACAGGGCTCCTGGGCGGACTGGCGGCTGTTTCCCGGGAAGATGAGCCCACTATCATCTGCGCTCCTGATACCGGGGCGCTGAAGGAAGGCGACGGAACGCCCGATTTCGTCAACGCCGGCAATTTCAACCAGGCCGCCATCCAGCAATGCGCCAAACTGCAGGACCGCTTCGCGGTACTCGACGTCCCCGGTGGGCATCTCGCGTTGAACCACGCGGAGAATCCCATCCTGAATTTTCGCAACGGCGTGGGTAACCAGGAGCTGAAGTATGCCGCTGCGTATTATCCCTGGTTGCAATCGTCGTATCCGAAAACACTGCATTTTTCGCAGCTGGCTTTCATCGACAATGCCAACGCCGCCATTCCGCCGGCTACCATCAATAACATCATTCCCGATCTGAGCGCCATGGTCACCAGCCTGCGCGACCGGCTGGCGGAAGAAGCCCGGGTGTTCTCGAAGGTACCTGCGCCGGTGCTCAATCGCAGCAATTACAACCCCATCAGCGCACACCTGGAAACGCTCCGGCTGGCAGTGAACACAGCTGCCAACGTGGCCAACGCCCGCACGGCTTTTGTTCCCCTGATCAATTTCGTGCGCAGCGTAGCCCTGGCCGCCCGCCGGGTGGAAATGGATGCCGGCAATACACCCGACATGATCCAGGCGCTGAATAAACTCAAGGCCAACATCGATCTGCGCCAGCAACTCATCAGCCTGGTAGCCTTCGAAAAGAATGCCGCAGTGCTCGGGGCTTTCCCGGCTCCTCCACGTACCGAAGCGATGGTGCATGCGGATTATGCCGATATCAACACTACCGATTGGATCGCCGGTGCGAACGTCACCACCATCCAGCCGGAAATGAATCCTTACACGGGCCCTACACCGCTCGCTACCGTGCAAAACGTGGCCAATGCCGTAACGCTGCACAAAGCGTTCGGGAAAGTGGCCGATGCGTTTATGACCATTTTGCAGGATGCGATCAACCGCACCGACAATGCGGAAACGCTGCTGTTCGCTAAACATCCTTTCTTTAAAGGCGTGGTGGACCGGGTGAAATTTGAAATGAGCCTCCTCCCGCCATCGGGCGCCGTGGCCGGCGTTTACGCCACCACCGACCGTACCCGCGGCGTGTGGAAAGCACCCGCTAATATGAGCCTCCGCAGCGTGGTGGCGCCCGCCGTTAAACTGAACGACCAGGAGCAAAGCGGCCTCAACGTCGACGAAAACGGAAAGAGCATCAATGCCATCAGGGCGTTTACCGGCAAAGGCATCCTCGTCTGGGGCGCGCGCACGTTGTCGGGCAACGACAACGAATGGCGTTATGTGAACGTTCGCCGTTTCTTCACTTTCGTGGAAGAGTCGACGAAAAAAGCCTCCGAACCGTTCGTGTTCGAAAATAACGACGCCAATACCTGGGTGCGCGTCCGCGCCATGCTCGAAAACTTCCTGACGCTGCAATGGCGGCAGGGCGCGCTGGCAGGAGCAACTACCAAACAGGCGTTTTACGTGAAAGTGGGCCTTGGCGAAACGATGACCGCGCAAGACATACTGGAAGGCCGCCTGATCGTGGAGATCGGTATGGCCGCCGTTCGTCCTGCTGAATTCATCGTGCTGAGATTCAGCCACAAAATGCAGGAATCCTGATTCAATCATCCATTCAATAAAAAAATGAGTTATGGCGAATTATCCGCTTCCCAAATTCCACTTCCAGGTTGAATGGGGTGGTGCAAACATCGGGTTCACCGAAGTGTCCGGCCTTGATGTACAGATCGACCCGATCGAATACCGCGATGGTGCAAGCCCGGAATATGTGAAGACCAAAATGCCGGGCATGGTCAAATACAGCAACATCACCATGAAACGCGGCACATTCAAGGGCGACAACCAGTTCTACGACTGGTGGAACACCGTAGCGCTCAATACGATCGAGCGCCGTAACGTGACCATCAGCCTGCTGAACGAAAACCATGAGCCCGTGGTGGTGTGGAAGGTCAAAAATGCCTGGCCCATCAAGGTGCAAAGCTCCGACCTCAAATCGGACGGCAACGAAGTCGCCATCGAGTCGATCGAACTGGCGCATGAAGGTCTGGTGATCCAAAACGAATAGCATATGTCTGCCTTTGACACCCCGCAGGTCGGTTTTCATTTTCTCGTTCTCTTCGAGATTCTCCCGCAGTTCCCGCAAGACGTCCGTTTCCAGGAAGTGTCGGGGCTCACGGTGGACCTGGAAATGGAAACCGTAGCCGAAGGCGGCGAGCACCGCTTCGTACATAACCTGCCCGTTCGCTCGAAATATGGCGACGTCACGCTGAAGCGCGGCAAGATGCTCGGTTCCGGCGTGCTCCACTGGGCGCGGCAGGCGCTCGACGAATTCCGGTTCAAGCCCAGCAACGTCCTCATTTCACTGATGAACGCTGATCATGTACCCTTGTACAACTGGTACCTCATCAACGCCATTCCCAAGAAACTCGAAGTGAGCAGCTTCAACGCCGGCAACAACGAGATCGTGGTGGAAACGCTGGTGCTCTCTTACCAGTACTTCAAGTATTACGATCCCATCAGCGTAGGGCTGGATGCCGCAGCTGGTCTCACCGCTTCGCTGGACATCAACATCGGGATTTAATAAAACTTCCGCATATGCCCATAGAAATCAGGGAACTCGTGATCCGCGCCAGGGTGGAAGAACCCGCGGCACAGCAGTCCGGCCCCGCCGGATCCGCCGCCGGTGCAGGGAACGCCCCGCCTCAGCAAGACATCCAGCAGATCGTAGCCATCTGCACCGAAGAGGTCATGAAATTATTGAAGAAACAAAACGATCGTTAACATGCTCGAATCCGTATTTGGCGGCGGAAAGCTCGAAAAGATGATCATCCGCGCCTTCAAACCCGTTTCCAAAAAGAAGGAAAAGCCCGTGCTCAGCGACGCGGAAGGGGATAAATACATGGTGCAGGTGAACCCGGATAATTACGCGATCAATTACCGCGTCAATTACAATCGCCGGCCCGCACCGGGCAACTCCGGGTCTGTGGCGCGTTACACCCACTCTTCACCGCCGGGACTGGAATTCACGTTCCTCTTCGACGGCACGGGCGTGGTGCCGAAACCCGCCGGTCCGCTCGACAATGTACCCATCGCGGGCGCCATCGCCGACCTCATCAGCGGCGGCGACGAATACGACGTGATGACCGAACTGCAGAAATTCGCCAAAGTGGTGTACCTCTTCGAAGGAAAGGAACACCGGCCCCGGCGCGTACAGCTCAACTGGGGTAAACTGGTGTTCACGGGCGTGTTAAGTACGCTGTCGATCACCTACAAACTCTTCAAGCCCGACGGTACGCCACTGCGCGCCGAAGCGCGGGCAGGGTTCGAAGGATCAATCGAAGATATGTTGCGGGAGAAGGTGGAAGATAAAAGTTCGCCGGACCTCACACACGTTCGCCAGGTGATCGCGGGAGACAATATCCAGCTGATGTGCAACGACATTTACGGCGCGCCGGATCATTACATTGAAGTGGCGCGGGCGAATAAAATGTACAATTTCCGCAGGTTGAAAGAAGGCTCCGAAGTTTTCTTCCCGCCTGTCAAACCCCAACCCAAATGAGCGACGAGGAATTACTGCCGATAGAACAGGAAACGAGCCTGGTGACGTTCACGGTGAAAGTGAACGGTGAGCCCGTTACCGGCGAAACGCCCGTCCTTTCCGTCACGGTCTGGAACGAAGCGAACCGCATCGCGGGCGCGCACCTGATCGTGTCTGACGGGGATGCGGCAATGGCAGACTGGCCCGTGAGCGCCGGGGAGCTTTTCCTGCCCGGCAATGAGATCGAGATTTTGGTGGGGTATCATAGTATGGAAGAATCGATTTTTACTGGTATCGTTACTTCGCACGCACTGAAATTGCGCCAGCATACTTCGGAGCTGCAGGTGGAATGCCGGCATAAAAGTTCGCTCCTGGCCATCGGCCGGAAGAGCGCATTATTCAAGGATCAGAAAGACAGCGAGATCGCCGCCACCATCCTCGATGCGGAAGAACTGACAGGGCAGGTCGAAGACACGCCGGTTACGCATGCCGAGATGGTGCAGTACAACGCCTCCGACTGGGATTTCCTCATCACCCGGCTCGATGCGATCGGTTTCGTGGCCGTGACGAACGCAGACAAGATCGATATCATCAAACCCGTCGTGGAATCCGAAGGAGCGGCCACGCTTCGTTTCGGAACCAATCTCCTGGAATTCGACGGCGAGATCGACGGTAGCCTGCAATACGGCAGTGTTAAAGCGCAAAGCTGGGACCCTGCTTCGCAGGCGCTCCTGGAAGCCGAATCCGCCGAACCGGAATGGACCACACCCGGCGACCTTACCGCATCCGAAATGGGATTGCCGTTGGTGACGTTACGCCAGCCAGCAGGACTGAAAGAAGAAGAAGTGCAGCAATGGGCGGATGCGACGGTGCTGCGCAGCCGGATGTCTTTCCTCTGCGGAAGGGCGCAGGTACAGGGGTTTCACCAGGCAGTGCCGGGCATCACCGTCGCCATCGAAGGGATGGGCGCGCGGATGAATGGAATGTCGTGGGTGAGCGGCGTGCGGCACGAGATCAGCGCCGGCAACTGGACGGTGGATCTGCAACTGGGTTTGTCGGCAAAACAACACGCAGATAAGTTTCCCGTTTCGGCGAAGCCCGCGGGCGCCCTGGTGCCTGGGATCAACGGTCTGCACACCGGCATCGTCAAAGCCCTGGAAGGCGACCCCGACAGCGAGGGGCGCGTCCTGCTGCAAATACCTTCCATCGACACAGGCGACGACGGCGTTTGGGCACGTGTTTGCACACTCGATGCGGGCGACGGCCGCGGCAGCTTCTTCCTCCCCGAAGTGGAAGACGAAGTGCTGGTGGGTTTCCTGGACGACGACCCCCGTTACCCCGTGGTGCTCGGCGGGCTGCATAGCAGCGCAAAGGCCGCACCCCTCGAACTCAAAGACGACAACCACGAAAAAGGATTCTTTACCCGCAGCGGTATGCGCGTCCTTTTCAACGACGATAAAAAGACCCTCGTCATCGATACGCCCGGCGGCAATAAAGTGTCGCTCGACGAAGATGCGGGCGAAATCACGATACAGGATCAGAACAATAACAAAATCGTTATGTCCTCCGACGGTATCACGATCGAAAGCGCGAAAGACCTGGTGATGAAGGCTTCCGGAAGTATCAAGATGGAAAGCTCCACGGGGCTGGAAGCCAAAGCCGGAACGCAGTTCAAGGCGGAAGGCTCGGCGGGGATGGAGATCAGTTCCAGCGCCAATACCGTAATCAAGGGAGCGATTGTACAGATAAACTGATAATTATGTCAATGGCCGCAAGAGTGGGCGACATGCATGTTTGCCCGATGGTAACCGGAACGGTGCCGCATGTCGGCGGTCCGGCCCTGCCGCCCGGAGGGGCTACCGTCATGATCGGCGGGATGCCCGCGCTGCGGGTGGGCGATATGTGCACGTGTACTGGTCCGCCGGATGCCGTGGTGAAGGGCTCCGCGACGGTGATGATCGGCGGGATGCCCGCGGCAAGGATGGGAGACAGTACGGCGCACGGCGGTTCCATCATTATCGGATGCCCCACCGTCATGATCGGCGGTTAACGTTTAAAAAGATTTGTTATGCCCCAGGAAAACGCATTTCTCGGAAGAGGCTGGAGCTTCCGCCCAGCTTTTCGAAACTCGAAAAGGAGGTGAAGATGTTCGACGCGGAAGCCGACATCGAAAGTTGCATCGCCATTATTCTTTCCACGGAACTGGGAGAACGCGTGATGCAGCCATCTTTCGGCTGGAAACGGGACCGCTGGATCTTCGAATCCCTCGGCACTACCACCGCCACGGCCATCCAGTCGGAAATAGAAACCGCCCTGGTCGTTTACGAGCCCCGCATCAAACTGAACAGCGTAAAGCTGCGGCAAGACCCCGCGGAAGCGGGAAAGGTGACGATACTGGTGGATTATGTGATCCGCAGTACCAATGCGCGCCACAACCTTGTTTACCCCTTCTATCTAACCGAAAAGTAACATGAGCGCTTCTGCACATATTTTGCAATACCTGCTGTCGGCCGACGGGCTGAACCAGGGCAGCCGTTCCCAGCCCGCGCTGGACCCGGCGGCGCTCCCGCTCGACGGGCGCACCCTGTCAGACCTCGCTTCCTTCATCCACAAGCTGGCGGCGCAGGTGCGGTATTACGACGAGCAGCGCAACCCGGCCGGCGACTGGCAGGCTTTCTTCGATCAGATCGCGGGGGCGGGCGAAGCGCAATTGCAGGCGATGCTTGCCGGGCCGGGGAATCTTTCTCCCCACCTCGCTTTGCTGATGGCATACTTCAAAGCCTTCACCATCGTGCGTAACGATGTGAACCAACTCACCAAGAAACGGCTGGATTATTATTACGAAGAAGTGTTGCGCCTCCGCCGGACCACCGCGCAGCCCGATAAAGTGCATGTGCTGTTCGAACCGTCTAAATTCGCGAAACCCCTGGTCCTGAAAGCCGGCACGGAACTGGACGCGGGCAAGGCAGCCAACGGGAAAGTTTTGCACTATGCGCTCGACAGCGAGCTGGTGGTGACGCAGGCGAAGATCGGCGGTCTCCGCAGCAGTTTCCGGGATGTCAACACCGGTGGAAAAAGTATACTGTTCCGTGCGATGGATGCGGCCCAGGTGCGCATCGGCACCCGTACCGCCTGGCGCCCGCTGGGCACCAAGCAATTGCCCATCCCGGAAGACAGCGGACTTATGGAAACCGCTACGCTCGGCTGGGCCGTGGCTTCTCCTAACCTGTTCCTGTCGGAAGGTTTGCGTTCCGTTAGACTGTTTATCCGCATGAAGGCGCCCGTCATCACGACTGCGCTGACGATCACGCCGCACCTCAAAGTGGCGCTGACCACGGAAAAGGGTTGGCAGGAAACGGAGTTTACCTTCAACGCGGCCCTTAATCCTAAATTGCCGCAACTGCCCGATGCAAGCAATGAAGTGACGCTGGAAGTGAATGTCGCCATTCCGGAAGTGCTGCCTGCCATCACCGCGTACAACGAAAAAGCGCATAAAGGCGCTTTCCTGACGCAGTGGCCGGTGATGAAAGTCAGCCTGGAGCCGCAAAGTTATCTCATCGAGCAGCTGAGCGCTTTTGAGGTGATAGATATTACGCTGGAAGTAGGAGCGCAGGGCATGAAGAAACTCGTGTTGCAGAACGACCAGGCGCTGCAGGCGGCAGACAAGCCCGTTTCGCCGTTTACCAGTCAGCCCCGGATCGGTTCGTCTTTTTACATCGGCCATCAGGAAGCGTTCAGCAAAACGCTGAAGTCGATGAAGTTCATGCTGGAATGGCAGGATCCGCCGGTGGATTTCAATGAATATTACGACGGCTACGGTAATCCCAACATACAAAACGGCGTGTTCAGGGCGGATCTTTTTATGCTGAACAACCGCAACTGGAATACCAAACTGCTGCCGAATGCGCTGTTGTTCGTGGGTAATAACACCCAGGCGCCCGCGCCCGTCAATGTCATCGAAAGCAATTTCAATAATCAGACCGCCGCGCAGCCTTACCGCCGCAATCCCTCGCTGGTATTGGGCGACGGTTTCACGCACGACGTGAACCAGGGCTTTGTGAAGTTATCGCTCAGCACGCCTACAGCGGCGGAGCTGGGATTTATGCCCGTGGAAGAGCCTTTCGAAGCATTCGGGCACAAAACTTACCCCGTAGCCTACACGAAACGGGTGATCGCGATCTCCAAAACTACGGTGGGCACGCCGCCTACGTTACCCAAGCCGCCTTATACGCCGGTGCTCAAGAGCGTGACGATGGATTATACGGCCCGGGATACTTTCCGGCCGGACGCGCCCAACGGCATCGACCAGTTCTTTTTACAGGATGTGTTCGGTCCTGCCGAGCCCCCGGCCAACATGCCCTCGGCTTTGCTCGCGGAACATCCGGGCGGAGGGGCTTTGTACATTGGTCTCGAAGGCGCGGAAGCGCCGCAAACCGTGTCGATGCTCTTCCAGATCGAAGAAGGCAGCCTGGAAAGCGGAACGCTCCTGCGCAGCACCGATCTGCACTGGAGTTATCTTTCCGGCAGCGAGTGGCGGCCCATCCTCGGAACGGATGTGCTCGAAGAAAGCACCAACGGGTTGCAGCGCCCGGGGATCGTGCGGCTGAACCTCGGGGCAGACGCGAGTATTGCTCACAGCCGGATGCCCGCGGGCATGCGCTGGCTGCGGCTGCATGTAACCGATAATCCCGGCGGAGCGGCGTCCGTGAAGGAAATTTTTACCCAGGCCGCCACGGCTACGTTGCTGTTGCCGGATACGGGCAGCGAAGGATATGAAACGCATCTGGCCGCGCCATTGCCTGCCGGTACCATCAGCAAACTGGTGAAGAAAATACCTTCGCTGAAGAAAGTGACGCAGCCATTTGCTTCATTTGAAGGGCAACGGCCCGAATCGGATACTTCATTCTACCGCCGCGTCAGCGAAAGGTTGCGGCATAAAAACCGCGCGGTGTCTACCGAAGATTTCGAGCGGATGCTGCTGGAATATTTCCCCGGCATTTATAAAGTGAAATGCATTCCGCACAATACGCGCGATAGCTGGATGCAGCCCGGCCAGGTGCGGATGGTAGTGGTGCCCGACTGGCGGAAACGCCCGACCGGAGACCCGCTCCAACCGAAAGCCAACCTGCACCAGTTGCGGGAAATGGGGGATTTCCTCACGGGAGCGTTCACCTCGCCGTTCGTTAAACTGCAAATCGATAACCCCACTTACGAAACCCTGCTGATCGATTGCCAGGTCAGCTTCAACCCCGGGTTCGATCCCGGATATTACGGCCAGGTGCTGGAAGAAGACCTGAAAAGATTCCTCAGCCCCTGGGCCTACCAGGAAGGACAGGACATCGTGTTCGGCGGTAAACTGCATGCCTCGGAAATTCAATCTTTTATCGAGGGACGGGATTATGTGAATTACATCGTCGACTTCGCACTGTACCACCGCCACAATACCGAACTGGGCGGCGGGATCGGCGAAATGAAGATCGGGACGGACTTTATCGTGGGTACAAGCCCCGAGCCGGCCATCGCATCTTCCGACAGTTTATTCACAGGCAAAGCCATCGGCGTCGATTTCGTGATCGGGGAGCCGGTGGATGTAGCCTCGGCTACGCGCCCCGATGCCATACTGGTTTCCAACGGCAACCACCGCATCACGGCGTTGCCCGACGGGGCCATTACCTGCACCGGGTTGCAGGATGGTATCGGTCAAATGGTCATCGGACTCGATTTCATCATTTTTTCTTAATCCTAAAAAACTTGCAACATGGCAGAACGCAGCAAAGCCCATTTGAGACAGGAATTCCGGGACGGCGAACGTCCTACGGGCAAAGATTTCGAAGACCTGATCGATTCATTCGTCAGCAAAGTCGACGACCAGGTGACGGTGGACGCCGTTACCCATAACCTCAATGTTCCCGGCGGCATCAACCTGGCTGATACGGCGCAGGGCAAAGCCGGAACGCTCCGTTTCAACGGCGGCCAGGTGCAGGTGCACGACGGCGCTGCCTGGGGAGCGGTAAGCGGCGACAGTGGCGCTTTCCAGCCGATAGGCAACAGCACTAACGTCGGGTATAGCCTCGGCAACGTAGGGATCAATATCGGCAACAACACTCCGCTCGCCCGGCTGGATGTGCGCTTCAACACAGTGGCGCCCACCGCTATCGATATGGCGCGTTTCGGTAACGCCGCGGCGGCCAATGGTGGTGCGGGCTTTACCGATTCCGCAGTGTTCGGCCACGCCACCCATGTAGCCCAGTTAAACAATTACGCGCTCCGTCAAAACCCGGCCGGCGACGTATCCATCAATACCGCCGCAGGCCAGCCGATGTCCTTTACCCAGGGGCGCCTTGCCAATCGCATGACGATTCACGGGCCAACAGGCGTCGTGCTCATCAATACCAACGCCCCCATCGCAGGTAGCACCACCGACGGCACGGTCAATTCGCATTGGCTGCAGGTGGCAGGCAATGCGTGCAAGACAGCTGGCGGCGCTTCCTGGCAATTGCTTTCCGACTACAGGGCGAAGCAGGATATCAGGGATTTTGAAGACGGACTGGAAAAACTGATGAAAGTACGCCCCGTCCGTTACCGCTACAACGGCAAATACAATACCTCCTCCGATCAGGAAGAATTCGGCGTGATCGGCCAGGAAATCCGTGAAATCTTCCCCTTCATGACTTCCACCGGGAAAGTCATCGACGAAAAAACCGGGATGGAAGAAGAAGTGCTCATGTACAATTCCAGCCCCTTGCTGTATGTGATGGTAAATGCCGTGCAGGAATTGGCCAACCGCGTACAGGATCTTGAAAAAAGGCTCGCGGCGCTCGAAGGAAAAAAATAACCCATGGAACCGATCATCCAAATACCCGCCGGTCCGCCGCCCATGAAAGGGCAGGACTTCAACCTCCTGCGGGCGGAAGGGCTTACCGTGCTGCAGGCCGCCGCAGGCGCCAGCTGGACGAACCACAACCTCAGCGATCCAGGCATCACGCTGCTGGAAGCCTGTTGCTACGCGCTCACGGAAGTGGGCCTCAAGGCAGGAATTCCCATGCGCGACCTCCTGGCCAGCGATGCCGGCGGCATGCCGCAGGAAAGTCCGACACCAGGCGTGGTGCTGCCGATGGCGCCGCTTACGGCCAGCGATTTCCGGAAATCCCTCATCGACCATCCCCTCGTGCGGAATGCGTGGGTTTTCCCCATGGATGCGACGTATGGCGGGCAGTTGAAAGTGCTGCTTGAATTCGAAGACAAACAGCTCAATAACAATACCTTCAACGTACAGCTGAACGTAGACGTCAGTACGCCGCCGGATCCACCGTTGCTGGTAAACATTTCCGCAGACATCGCGCTCCCGTTCTGGGACGAGTCCGCGGCACGGGCTTTCAGTACCGACGTGCAACTGCAAACCGTCACCTTCCAGGACCTGGGAGGCGGCAACAACTGGGCGCTGATCGAAAATTCCACTTCTTACCTCGCGCGCATCTCCGTGCAATATCAGCCGCCTGCGGCCTCCATTACGGAGCTGGTAGTGGTGGCGCAGATAAATACGTCCCTGCAGGACCCCCTGCAGCAAACCCCCAAAGTACTGCAGGCGCTCCAGGCGCATATCGCTACCCTCGGCGATAACTCCCCGTTGGATACTTCGCTGCTCAAGGAATATAACCGATGGGTGATCTCAGCCGCAGCGGCGGTGCGCAGTGTGGAAATGTATATGCGCGGTTATCGCAATCTTTGTGAACGGTTCGCCATTTTTCAACCCGTGCGGTTGCAGGAAGTCGCCATTTCGGCAGGCATAGAAATCAATGCCGGCGTGGCGCCGGAAGAACTGCTCGCGTCCATTCTATTTAATATCGACCAGCATATCACACCGGTGGCAGTAATCCGGGGAATGTCGGAAATGGGGGATGACGTAGCGGTGGACAAATTGTTTGAAGGGCCGCCGCTGCACGGGGGATTCCTGCCAGATGAAACCCTCGTGGCCACCAATCTTCCTGAACGGATTTTTACTTCCGACATCCTGCGCATTATCCTCCGCCACCGCAACGCGGGCAACGAAGATGTGAACTTCCGCGAAGATGTGAACAGCCGCCGCATCGTATCAGTGAGAACCCTCGGGCTATCGCTGTACATCGACAACCGCATCGTTACCGACAGCGCCCGCGATACCCTTTGCCTTTCCAACAGTCAGCAACACATCCCGCATCTGAGCTATTCGAAATCACGGATCACCTTATTCCGGAACGGTATTCCTGTTCCGTACGACTGGGCGCAGGTGTTGCTGCGCGTTGCGCAATTAAAAGACGAATGGCTGAACGGGAGCCTCGGCACCGGCGACGATCTCGCGCTGCCCGCGGCGGAAAGCATTCCCGTTTCGGATTACTATCCCATCCAGGAAGACCTGCCGCTTGTGTACGGCGTGGGCTCCGCGGGATTACCGGAATCGGCGACAATCGCCAGAAGGGCGCAGGCGTTGCAATTGCAGGGGTATATGTTATTCTTTGAACAGCTGACGGCCGGTTTGACCAGCCAGCTCGGCAATCTCAATTCGTTTTTCTCCGCCAATCCCGATATAGACCGCACCATTTTCAACCAGGCCCTGCCGCAGTTGCCGCAGGCGAAGTTGCTGTTGGGTGAGGGGTATGAGAATGCACTCGGCACTTCGGCCGAAACGCCTTTGCAGTTCCAGCAGCGCAGGAACAGAGTGTTGAACCATTTGCTGTCCACGTTCGGCGAAAATATGAACGACACGGCGGGATATGCTTTCCACGAAGCGTTGCAGCCTGATGCGTCCACGCCTGTGTTGCTGCCCGATTTACTGACGTATCAGCAGGCGCAGATGGAAAAGGCTTCGTTGCAGCTTATCCGGGAGAAGTCAGCGTTTTATTACGCGTTGCCGGCGTTGAGCCGTCATCGTGCGCAATCCTTCGGCAACCCGGCATGGATGGAAAGCTGGCTGGTGGAAATTACGCTGGCGAACGGCGAGTACAACTGGACGATCCTGAACCCCGGCGGGCAGCCGATGTTGAGAGGGTATTTGAGCGAAGAGCTGCCGGATCATGCCCAGGCCCGTGAAACGGCCATGAAATCCATGTTACAGGCGGCCGCCGCCATGAGCCTCGGGCGTTATCCGGAAGGGTTTATTACCGGTTTCGACGGCGTGGAATTCTACCTGGAGCTCCGCGAGCATCCGGATGCACCGCCGTACGGGCGCTCTGTGGCAACGTACGCCGACGCGGCGGCGGTGAACCTGGGGCTTACGCAGATAACAGCTTTCATCCGCAGCCACTGGCAACGTTTCGCCATTACGCCGCTGGAAAGAAGGCTGAACCATCTGCTGGAAATCCCGGTGCAGGAAAAGCGCGCACTGCAGTCGATGCTCACGGATTACTTTGAAATATTCGACGAGCCGCCGCCGATCCAGAAGAAATTCAGGTTGTATGAAGGCGGTTCTTTTACTGGGGATGTGTTGCTGGTGAGCGACGCTGGTTACACCGGCGCTACCGATCCCGAAGCGCTGGCGGCCGTGGACGCGGGTATAGCGTTGCTGTTGAAGAAGGGTATGAAGATGGAAAATTTCCGGATCGTGCCCGAAGGGAATGCGTTCAGGGTGCAACTGATGCAGTCGGCCGGTACAGGGATCGCTTCCTCGCCGGGTACTTTTCCCACGCGGGAAGCCGCGAAGGTGGAAATCCGGCGCATCTGGCTGATGCTGAACCGGTTTTTCAGTGGGGAGGGAATGTATATCACAGAACATTTATTGCTCACGCCTTATGCGGATGCGGACCCTGCGTTGGTGGTCCCGGGAATGGACGATCCTTACTCGTTCCAGATCAGCGTGGTGTTCCCTTCCGGGTACGCGAGCGATTTCAGTGGCGGACCGTTGCAGGAAGTAATGCCCGCCAAATACAGGGATCCCGAGTTCCGCCGTTTCGCCGAGAAGCAGGTGCGCACGGCCTGCCCGGCGCACATCCTGCCGAGGATTTTCTGGGTGGACCGGGAATTGCCGGCAGCGCCCGCGGGTTCCCCCGGGCTCACGCGCTTCGAAGGATTATGGCACAGCTGGCAGAGCGACTGGCTGACCGACGAAACCGACGCCGCGCAGTTGCAGGGCGCAAGGAATGCGCTTGTACTTACTTTAAACGATATCATTGCCGCAGCGGAAAATGAGTAAGCTCCGTCATATGATCCACCGGCAGTTGTTCGAGCTGACGGCCCAAACCGGGCATCCGGCCTGGGAATGGGACCGTACAACCGCGGATTTCCATCACGACCTGCTGTTACCCGTGCTGGAAGCGTGTTTTCTCGAAGCCGGCAGGCAGGACGAGCACCTCGTCATCGACCGGTTGGAAATCGACCTGGGCGTGTTCGCAGGCAGGGAAAGTTTTTCGAAAGAAGCCGGTGGACGACTGCGCGAGCGCCTTGTGCCGGAGTTGCGGGCAAAGCGGCAGGAAGCTGCTGCGCGGGGAAGCATTATTCCATCCTCCGATAACCAACCTGACCCGGCTAATGGGTATGCTGTAAGAAATACAACATCCCGCCAGGAAGATCCGGCGACCGGATCAGGCGCAAAAAAGAAACGCCGGGAAATCCCTGCGGCGCTGATGGATACAGCGGAGGCCTCCCTGGCCGCGTACCTGTTTTTCCTGGCGGAAGGGCGCCTGCCCTGGTGGTTCGAACATCATGGAGAAGATTGTTTCGGGAAAGATTTTCAAGCGGGCCTGACGACTGCGGATCTGCAGCGAATCCTGAAAATAGTGGAGGAGAGGTTGGTGCAGGCAGGCAAAGATGAAATCATGGAATGGATGGGCCGTGCCGCCGGCATCCGATGCGTTATGTCGCTGGACGACGAATTATTAATCCGGATGGCGGTAGCAAAAGGATGGAATGAGGTAGCACTGAGGCGCGAATGGGAGATGTTGCAATCCCCCGCACAGCAGTTCCCTGCCTTCTTCCCCGCATTCCGGCAACGATACTGGATGCTGCGCCTGCACAGCCTTTTCGCAGGAGAACCGGCGTACTGGGAAGTCATCTTCCCGCCAAAGGCCACGCCCGTTCACCTGCTGGCTTTAGTGCATGGCGAAGCGCAAAAATCCGGCGATGCAATCTTGGCTGGCTATCTCGCATCGAAACTGGAAACATTGCCGCATCATGAAGAAACGACTTCTTCCCAAAAAGAAAATACCGTTCCGGCTGCTGTCAATATTTCGGGTAAAAGGAAAGATCGCGTGCATTCCGGCGATAATAAACAGTTGACAGCGGAAGAAGATGGCTTGTACGTGGAATCGGCGGGACTGGTGCTGCTGCATCCATTCCTGTCGGAGTTGTTCATCTCGGCCGGATTGCGGAAGAACGGCGAATGGGCGCCCCTCGGTCAACAAACCGCCGTGCGATTGCTGGGATACCTGTCCGATGGTGACGAAAACCTGCCCGAATACCGGCTGATATTTCAGAAAATATTGGCGGGCCTCTTGCCGGAAGAGCCCCTGGAAGCTATCGCGCCGCCTGCAGAAGAGCTGCTCGCATCCTGCAACGAACTGTTGGACGCGGTGCTCGGCCACTGGTCCGCACTGAAAGGCACCAGCCGCGACGGCCTCCGCGAAGGGTTCCTGCAGCGCCCAGCCATGTTGCGCATCGCTGATAACGGTATGCAGCTCGAAATGGAAAAACGCGCGCAGGACGTGCTCATCGGCCGGCTGCCCTGGAGCTGCTCGCTGGTACGCATGTCGTGGATGGAGCAACTGATCGCCGTGAACTGGATATAGAAATTTTTAAAAACACACATATCATGAAGACTCCCACTAACATTGTTTGGAAGTTGGCGGGGAACCTCCTCGGTTTCCTGCTGATGCTGATTCTCCCCAACCTGGCATTCAGCCAGTTTACCGTAAATATCGGGACCTCGCAAACCGTGACGATACCTGTCCAGCGTGTAGGCGTGGCCATTCCGCCCAATTCCATCACTATCGGCGTGGGCGGTGCCGTGGGCACGGTAAAATGGACCATCCAGAGCGGACCGACTTTAGATCCTCCCGATCCGGGCGAATTTGGTTTTAAGAAAGACGGATGGAAGGCAAAGTTCCCCGCGGAAGAAGGGCAATCCACTCCCGCTGCCGGCCTCATGTCGATAGAAGGGACGCCCGCCGTGCCGGGGGCTTTTGAAGTGAATATCCGCGTGCAGGACGATGGCGTGGCCGATCCGGACGTCAACGTCAATTCCGCGCAAATCAGGATCATTTTCGAAGCCGCCAACCCGCTCGACCTCGTGCTGGTACTCGACCGCTCCGGCAGTATGACCGAAAAAACGGGCGTGGAACCGACGTCGCCCACGCGCTGGAAAGCCCTGCAAGACGCTGTCGCCAACTTCACCAACATGTATAAGGAGCACGCCATCCCGGGCAGCCGCCTCGGCATCACTTACTTCCATACGGATGCTTCGCCGGCTTCGGCCTGCTGCGCCGTGCTGAAACCGGTAGACGCCGCGTTGCCGGGGATCGTAGCTTCCGAGCTGGGATCCGTGGGCACCGGAAATATGACGGCCATGGGTAAAGGGATGATCGACGCGGTCGCTAAATTGTCGACGCCCGGCAGCGCGCGTGGCATCCTTTTATTTACCGATGGGTTACAGAATATTCCACCCGATGTGCTGCTGAATGGTTCCGGTGTGCAGGGACAACCCGCTTTCCCGGCGGGACCTGGCGGCATCAAGATCGCCACGATCGGTATCGGCAGTCCGTCTTCAGATTACCATACTACCCTCATGAACCTCGCCAATAACAATCGCGGTAAATACAATACAACGCTGAATGGGTTTGACTATACGCCGCAACCCGGCGGCGACGATGATGGCGCGCTCAGCGTGGGCAGCGGTTTCACCCAGCAGTTTATCAACATGCTGTCGGAGTTCAGTCCGCAACTGGTGACCACCTCCGTTAAAATGGTATCCAGCGCCGGTCGGACCGAGCTGGCGAAATTCCCGTTAAACAAGGACGTTTCGAAGCTCGTGCTGGAATTCACCGGCAATATGAACTTCTCTTCCACCCAGCTGCCTTATTTACGCCAATTGATTGAAGTGCGGAAGAACGGGGTGAATGTTGCAGGCAGAGGGCGCCTGAGCTATGTGGGCAACTCCACGCGCAACTTCCTCATTGTCTTCGATTTTGGTGTGAATGACACGATGAAATCGCACGGTGATTGGGAAGTGGCTTATTTCGAGCCGGTGATCGGCGTCGCGGCCACGCATGCTGCCGCCAATGTGCCGAAATCCCTCCGCCTGGGGCTCAACGTATTGGCGGACGATCACTATGTGGATATCGCCAGCAGCTTCTCCCCCAAACAGCCCCGCGTGAAGCAGCAACTGAAGTTGTCGGTGGATCTCAAGCGTATGCAGCTCCCGCTGACCGGCGCCGTGGTGAAAGTAGCGGTAGTGCAACCCGGAGCAGATGCCGGCCATGTGCTGGCACTCAACGAACTGAAAGTGAAGCAAGACGCGGCGGATTCCACCAACCCCGGCGTGGAAAAATGGGAAGAACTGTTGAAAGATTCGACTTTCCGCAATCAATTCAAAGGCATCAGCAATATTATAACGCTGAACCATACGGCCAACGGCAAGTATGAAGGCACGGTAGATAGCCTGAACGTTGCCGGCGTGTACCAACTCGTTTATTACATTACCGCCGATACCGCTGTGATGGGCAAGCTGGAACGCACGTTCACGGAAGCCGTATATGTGGCTTTCGGTGAGGTGGACATGGCCGCGTCGAACGTGGTGACCTCCATCGTGAATGGTACGCTGGTAATGACGTTCAGGCCGATTACGACGTACGGGAGCTATGTGGGCCCCGCGCAAGGCAGCGCCTTCTCCGTATCCAATCCCAATATCACGATTCAAAGCGTGGTCGACAACCAGGACGGATCCTACACGATCACTTTCGGAGGTAAAATCGACGAAGCGACAAAGCTGGAAATATCTGGTATTGAAATCTACAGCGGCAAGCTGGAAGACGCAGGCAAGAAACCGGGATCGATGCTCGGTTTGCCTTCCTGGCTGATATGGCTGCTGCTGTTGCTGGTGATCATCATTCTGTTCCTGTTGCTGCGCAGAAAGAAATAGGAGGGAAAGCCGGCGCCTCCGCCAGCTCCCTTTTGTCACAGGAGGACTCATGAAGCCGCGCGTCGTTTTGTACGTGCGGCTTCTGATAACTTTTAAAATGCATCCGGATGAAAAAGGAAAAAACTGGAACCCCGGCGGCTGCTCATACCGCCGCACCGCGCGGGATGCCATTCTTCCAGGCCAAGCTCGCCGTCAACGAGCCGGGAGACGCGCATGAGAAAGAAGCTGACGCCATGGCCGACCAGGTGATGCGCATGCCCGCACCGCAAGGCGCGTTTGGCGGCAGCGGCGGGATGATGGTGCAACGGAAATGCGCCGCCTGCGAGCAGGATGACGAAAAAGTGCAGCGCTTGCCGATGGCAGACAGGATCACGCCCGTGGTGGCGCCGCCGGTGCAACGGAAATGCGCGGCCTGTGAGGCGGAAGAAGAAGCGCATCGTTCCGGCGAAGCGCCGGCGCCGGTGGTAGGCGCGGGAACGGAAAGCGCCATCAACGGGATGCGCGGGGGCGGGCAATCCCTCCCGGCAGATACGCGCGGTTTTATGGAATCGCGCTTTGGGCAGGATTTCGGGAATGTGCGCGTGCATACCGGCAGCGACGCTGGGCAGCTCAGCAGCCACCTGAGCGCGAGGGCTTTCACGACCGGCAACGATATTTTCTTCAACAACGGGCAGTTTGCGCCCCATAGCCATTCCGGCAAACAACTGCTGGCCCACGAATTGACGCACGTAGTGCAGCAGAAAGGCCCGCTGGCGCGGAAAGCGATCCAGCGGTACCAGTGGCCATTCCAGCTGCGGCAGTCGCGGGAAGTATCGGAAGCGCGGTCGGAGACTATCTCCGGCGCACCGGCGCCCTACACAGCCTGGAACGGTACTTTCAACTGGACGTCGCGGTTCAATATCGTGCTGGACGCACTGCGCGGAAGGGCGAACCTCATCATGCGGCTGCACACCACGGCCACGCCCGCCGTGCAGGCGGCCTGGGCCAGGGCGATCGAAAGCCGGTGGGGCAGCAGGATGTACCTGCGGATACAGCCGCGCGGCGGAAGGCTGGCGGCGTGTAAAATGCCCATCCATGTGGATATCCAATGGCAAAGAAGAGCAGCCGACGCACATTATTCGATCAACCCGCAGGGAGCGGGCGGATCTACCGGCGGGCGATCAGGTTCGGGCGGTACGTCGAGCATGACAGACTGGGGCACGGCGGACACGCAGGATGTGACCCACGAATTCGGGCATATGATCGGCAACGCCGAAGAATATTTTACCACCAACGGCACCAACTACGCCACCGCCGGCCGAAGAGGCTTCCGGGATGTAGGGGGCGGCATCATGAACAATCCTGCGGAAGCGGCCCGCCTGCGGCATTTCAACCTGTTCCGCGAGCAGGTGGCCATCATGTTGCGGCTGCCATCTTCCAACGTAACGGTAATTTATGACGACCCCGCGCTGGAAGTATGTAAAGTTGAGCTGGGAGATTTCCCTGTTCCACGCCGTGAGCCCAGCGATTATCCATCCATCTTAGAAGACGGAGAAACTGCATATGCTTAAAACATCCAACATAAAACCCCCGCGAGCTTCCGGCAACGGCGTGCAGGACCTCTTCCTCGTACATTCCCTCGCATACCTGAAAGCCTTCACCATCGCGCGCCTCGACGCCCATTTCCGGCAAACCCCGTATACCCGGCCCGAAACGCCCGTTCCTCCGGAACACGACGACAGTTCGTTTGCCCGGTACGTCCGCCACGCGGAACTGACCACCGAAGAATTGTTGCTGCTCCTCTGCGCCCTGGCGCCCAATGTAGTAGCCGGTTTCTTTGATAATATCGTGCAGGCTTACCTCCCGCAGGGCGGCGAGTTTCCGGAATTCGGCGGCGTGAAAGGGACCAACCACCGCGGTACTTTGCCGACCGGGGAAACGGTCATGTTCCTCCTCGCCGGCAACGATGCAGGGCTGCGGCTGCGGCTGCTGCCGCTTTTCGGGGAAGGCAGTTACCTGTTCAGGAATAAAATATTGTCGCTGGAAACCGTCCGGTCCGGGGAGCCCGCACTCAGCGGCCGCCTCATGGCGGACGCGGAATACGCGGAAGTGTTCTTGACCGGGCGCATCGCAAGGCCCCGGCTGAGCATGCAATTCCCGGCGGAGTATATCGATACGCAACTGGAGTGGGACGATCTCGTATTGCCCGAAGGCGTGCGCGCGCAAATCCGCGAGCTGGAAAGCTGGATCACGCACCAGGGCGCGCTGATGCAGGAATGGGACATGGGCCGGAAATTGAAACCCGGCTACAGGGCGCTGTTTTACGGTCCGCCGGGAACCGGCAAAACCCTCACCGCCACGCTCCTCGGCAAATACACGGGGCGCGATGTGTACCGGGTGGATTTATCGTCGGTGGTATCCAAATACATCGGCGAAACGGAAAAAAATCTTTCTTCCCTCTTCGACAAAGCCAACAACAAAAACTGGATTTTATTTTTCGACGAAGCAGATGCACTGTTCGGCAAGCGGACGGGCGTCCGGGATGCGCACGACAAATACGCCAACCAGGAAGTTTCGTACCTGTTGCAGCGGATCGAAAGCCACGCCGGCCTGACGATCCTCGCGTCGAATTTCAAGAATAATATGGATGACGCGTTCATCCGCCGGTTCAATTCCATCGTTTACTTTCCGCCTCCCCGTGCGGAAGACCGGCTGCAATTATGGAAAAAGGCATTCCCCGCGGCCGCGAAGCTGCAGAAAGACGTAGACCTGAAGGCCGTGGCGGAACAGTATGAGCTAACGGGGTCGCATATACTGAATGTGGTGCAGTACGTCTGCCTTTCGGCCCTGGACCGGGGCAGCCCCCTGGTTTCGCAGACGGATATCCTGCGCGGCGTGAAGCGGGAACTGGAAAAAGAAGGAAAATAACCCATCAATAATTTCATCATGATTACTCCAGCTATCAAACAAAAGATCATTTCCATCGTAAACGTGTTCGAGACGGGTTCCGCCGAAGGCGAGTACGATGCGATCGCTATTTTTCCCGACGGGCGGAACGGCTCGCGGCAAATCACATACGGCCGCAGCCAGACCACCGAACAGGGAAACCTCCGCAACCTCATTTCACGTTACATTAACCTGAACGGACAGTTCGCGGATGCTTTCCGGTCGTACCTGCCCAAAATCGGGACCGTGTCCCTGGTGAACGACGCCGAATTTAAAAGGTTGCTGAAAGTGAGCGCGCAGCAAGATCCGCTCATGCGGCAGGCGCAGGATGAAACGTTTGAGATCCTGTATTTCGAGCCGGCGCTGCATTTCTTCCAGGCGGAGCAGTTTGCCTTGCCGTTGAGCCTGCTCGTGATTTACGATAGCTTTATCCATTCCGGGATCGTTCCCGCGTTCCTGCGGGTGCGCTTCGCGGAGCGGACGCCTTTGCGCGGAGGGGATGAGAAGGCGTGGATTTCCGCTTATACCCAAACGCGGCAGCATTGGCTGGCCACGCATGCGAAGAAAATCCTCCGGCCCACGGTGTACCGCACCAAAACATTCCTCAACGAGATGAACAAAGGCAACTGGATGCTCGATCAACCGGTTAAAACCCAGGGAGTGACCATCCCGTAACCGCATGCATCCAACACCCGCGCCGCATAAAGGTAACGTTCACCCATCCAGCCATCAGCTGCAGCTGGCCGCTGCATCCGGCAGCCACGAAGAGCGCCCGTTCTTTGGCGGCACACCCGTGCAGGCCAAGCTTGAGGTGAGCCCGCCCGACGACCCCCACGAAAAGGAGGCCGACGCGGTGGCCGACGTCGTAATGCGATCGCCGGACGCCTCAGTGCCGCCCGATCCTCCCGCCAGCGCAGGGGATTTCGTGCAAAGGGAATTCATGCCCGCCCCGTCCATGCCCCTGCAAAGAGCCTGCGCGTCCTGCGAAGCGGAAGACCTGGTGCAGCGCTCGCCGTATGCGGGCGGCGGTACATTCGTGCAGCGGAAATGCGCGCATTGCGAAGCGGAAGAGGAAAAGACGCCCGTGCAGCGGAAATGTGAAAACCGCGAAAAGGAAGAACTGGTACAGCGCTCGCCGTTCGGCGGAAATGTTTCGGGGGATGTGGTACAGCGGTCGTGCGAGGAATGCAAGATAGAAGACGCGTCGAAAGAGGAATCAGAAGATGAAACCGATGCCGACGCCCTGGATTCGGAATTGCAGCCCGATGAAAGCGAAGGCGGCACCGTGAGCCCTAAAGCCGCGACTGGCGGAGCAGCACCTGCGGGCGCGCGCTTCGAATCGGCGCTGCATGCATCCAAAGGCGGCGGGCAGCCCCTTCCGGCCGACGTGCGCTCGGGAATGGAAGGGCGCTTCGCGCAGGACTTCGGGCATGTGCGCATCCACCAGGGCCAGCAGGCTTCGCTAATGGCGGCCAGCATCAACGCCCAGGCCTTCACCCATGGATCCGACATCTACTTCAACCAGAACAAATTCGACGGACGCTCCGATCCCGGCAAACGGCTGCTGGCCCACGAGCTTACCCATGTAGTGCAGCAAACCGGTAGCGCTCCCATCCAGCCTTCAATACAAAGGGCGGAAGAAGTGAAGATCGGCAACTGGGCGCATAAAAACATCCAGGAAGGGATGCGCAATAAAGACAAAAACCTCATCACAGAAGCCGGCGTGCCGGGCGCCACGCGGAAACATGTCGAAATCAATTCGGCCGGGTATGCCGATCTGTACAAAGCCGATAAACATATCGTGTCCGCTGTGCAGGCGGAAGTCAAAAAAGGCGGCGACGACGGATCCGGCAACGTGAAATACTCCTATAAAGGCTTCATGCAATCGGGAGACCGGTTCGGACAAATGAAGCAACGCGCCAACGCCATCAAGCGCGGACCGAAATATGACACTTCCACCGATACCTGGGACTGGTCCGTCAATTTCCCGCCCAACTTCTGGATCGGCGAAATCAAACCCTTGTTCTATTTCGATTTCCCTGGTTCGAAAGACATGATTTCGAGCGCCTACAACCAGCAAAGCAATTACATCCAGGGCTTCCAGGGATTTGTACAACAAGTGCATAAAGACACGAACGCCGCCCCGGCTCCCGGTGCGCCGAAGAAACCCAAAAGCAAGGCGCCCGCCAGCATCAAGGGCACGCCGCTCGACCTGGAACCGCTCATCCCCGATGCCATCAATTACAAGAAATTCGATACGGAATACGCCAAACACGGCAAAGACGCCGTGTTGAAAAAAGACACCAAGCAACGCGCCTGGATTTATAACCTCGGGCACGGCATCGCCGTTTATTTCCTCATCAACGATCCCTACGCGCCGCCAAAGTATCCGGAGCATGTGGAAACGCAACTCAAGCAACTCGATCCCCTGCTGAAAGATCTCCGCAAAAAGAAACCCGACATGAATCCCGTGCTCGGGACCAAACGCATTCAGAAAAAGGATGAAAGCAAAACGGATTGGGACGCGGCGCACAAAGTATGGGAAGATAAACGCAGGAAATGGGCGACAGGCCACGCCGGGACCGAAAAGCCGAAAAAATTCCTGAAAGAACAGGCTAAAGGCATCTTCAAACGCGGGAAAGTGGATAAAGAACTGAAAATCAGTTCGCCTGCGGCGGAGCAAAAGAAGCTGAAGCAGGTAAAAGACATCCGTTTCTGGAGTGGCCTTCGCGGCAGGATCTTCGGCGCGCTGCGCTTTAAATTCGCCAAAACGTTCGATAAAGTTGAAGCGTTCTTTGAAAGGGTGCGCGATAAATTCCGCAAACACCGCCAAAAGGCCGAAGCCATGAAATCCAGCGCCGGTGTTTTCGACGGCTGGAAGAAGGTCGCCACCAAATCCATTATCCGGTTGGCGGTGAAGATTTTCCAGGAGATGATCGGCCTGGCATTCCAGGGTTTCGTGAAGTGCATGAACGGCATCCTCAATGTGGTTGTCGGTAAATACGAAAAAGGGTTGGAAGAGAAGGGAGAAGAGATGCTGAAGGAATTGCGCCCGCAGTGCTGCGAGATCATGGGCTTCAAGGAAATGCTGGACAGGGAAGTGGAAAAGCACGACGAGGAGATCAAGAAATTCACCGAAGCCGTGGAAACCATCCAGCAGTGGCGCGACATACTCGACAAAGTGGAAATTGCAGTACGGGTGGGCGTGCAGGTCGTTTCCTGCGGAACGCCCCCGGCACTCGGTTGCCTCTGGGGATTGGTGGCGCAACTGGGCATTTCCGCCGGGCTCAGCCTCCTGGCGCGCACCGACTATTTCGAGAACAACATCGCCAAACCGGCCGCCCAGTCGCTGATGGATGCCATCGTGGGCGAGAAGCTGCATAATTTCATGATCGACCTCCTCGAAGGCACGCCCCTCAAACCCTACCTCGCCGAAGCCGCCGGTTGCCAGCGCATCACCAAAGGCGCGGGCGGCGGCATGGGGGCCATCGGCGCAGGGCTCGATAAAATCAACCCCAACGACCCCGCCATCGCCAAAGCCCGCAAAGAATGGGAAGCGGAATACAAGGACGAAATGCTCGCCGATCTGAATAAAGTCTTCAAGAAAGGCGATACGCCCATGACCGAAGTAGACTTCAAAGGCATGCTCGAAGCATTGAAGAAATCCGGCAAAAAGCCCGAAGAACTGAAGCGCCTCCTCGAAACCGGCAAGGAGGAAAAAACAGGGCAGATCGATTTCGAAAAAGCCCTTAAAGCGGTAAGCCGCAAAATCGACCACGACAAAGCCAAGCGTACCAACCCCCGTTACGAAAAATCCATCGGCTGGAAGCCGGAACTGTTCCAGCCCGGTGCTACGGATTCGTCTTCCGAAGACTTCGCCAACGCCGTGTACGACCTGCAGGAGTCCATGGGCATCCATCCCGACGGCATCGCGGGCGGCGGCACCACGCAGAAAGTGTACGACAAAAAAGGGCTGAAGAAAGACGAAGTGTACAAAAACGCCCAGGCCGTGGAAGCCGCGGAAAAATCCGAGAAAGCGAAGGCGAAACTGCTCAAGGATATCGAGAACTTCTACAAAATCAAGGAGGTGCAGGAGGCGATGGCCAAAAACTTCCCGTCGGACGCCGACATCCGGAAAGAACTGGAAGGATCTTCTCGCTGGGACGCCGTTCCGAACGGCGGCGCGCACTTCGTGCAGCGCAGCTATGGCGCCCTGTTGCTCATGAAAACCGACCGCGGATCGAGGATCGGCGGCGCGGTGAAAGTGGCGGACATGCTTTACGGAGGCGAACGGACGAAAGTAGTGGTGGATGTTTCCACATGCTGGGTGCTGGATGATATCGCCGATTGGATGAGCGACCCCTCCGGAAAAGGACCCGAATCCTTCATCAAGGTGAATATCACCACTGAAGGGAAGGCGGAAAAGCCGGTTTATTTCTTCTTCTCCGGCGAAAAGGCCGGAACGCAGGCGGATGTTATGGGCATATTCATCTTCTGGCGCTTCAAGGAGTTCGATGCGTGACGGCTTCCGTACATCCCAATTCTGTCTTTCCAACCCCGAATTTTCCCTATTTTCGTCCCTTTACCAATCCAGGCAACATGAAAAGATTATTCGGCCCGGTTTTCCTGTTTTTGCTGGGCACCGCCGCCGCCAATGCACAAACAGACCGTTGGCAGCAGCGCGTAAAATACAAGATGGAGGTAGACGTAAACGTTAACACCCATCGCTTTACCGGAAAACAACAGCTGGCGTACACGAACAATTCCCCCGACACCCTTTTTCGCGTGTTTTATCACCTGTACTGGAACGCATTCCAGCCGGGCAGTATGATGGACCAGCGTAGCCAGGCGCTGGGCAAGAAAGTAGTTGGGAAAGACGCCGCCGGCAATGAGCGCCGCGATTGGGACGCCCGCGTCACCGACCGCATATCCAAACTCTCCCCTGACGAAATCGGATACCAGAAGATCCTTTCCCTCAAAATGAACGGACGCCAGCAATCCTGGAAAACGGAAGAGACCATCCTGGTTGTGGAGCTGGACAAGCCCATCCTGCCGAACAGCACCGTGAACTTCGACATGGAATTCGAATCGCAGGTACCGGTGCAGATCCGCCGCAGTGGCCGCGTGAATAAAGAAGGCGTGGATTATTCCATGGCGCAGTGGTATCCCAAAATCTGCGAATACGATGATGAAGGATGGCATCCCACCCCGTACATCGCCCGCGAATTCTATGGCGTTTGGGGCGATTACGATGTGAAGATCACCATCGATAAAAAATATGTTCTGGCAGGCACCGGTTATCTTCAAAACCCCAACCAGATCGGCTACGGTTACGAAAAGCAAGGTTCCAAAGTGACGCGCCCGGCAGGGAATACCCTCACCTGGCACTTCGTGGCGCCGAACGTTCATGATTTCGTGTGGGCCGCCGATCCGGATTACAAACACATCAGCCGGAAAGTCGATAATTTTACCGCCCATTTCTTCTACATCGAAAACGAAACTACCCGCGAAACCTGGCCCAAACTGGCGGAGATGATCCCCAAAGCCTACGCGTACATCAAAAAACACTTCGGGGAATATCCCTACGAACAATATTCCTTCATCCAGGGCGGCGACGGCGGCATGGAATACCCCATGGCCACGCTCATCATGGGCAACGGTAAAATGGATGGCCTCTATGGCGTCGCCATCCACGAATGGATGCACTCCTGGTACCAGGGCATGCTCGCCACCAACGAAAGCCTGTACCCCTGGATGGACGAAGGTTTCACCACGTTCGCGGAAGACAATACCATCGGCAATACCGTGGATTCCCTGAAAAACGAATGGCATCTGCAAGGCAGTTACAACAACTACTTCGCCCTGGTGAGCAGAGGTTTCGAAGAACCGCTGACCACCCACGCCGACCACTATAACACGAACTTCGGGTACAGCATCAGCTCTTATTCCAAAGGCGCCGTGTTCCTCGAACAACTGGGCTATGTGATCGGCGCGGCCAACCGCGACGCGGGGCTGCTCCGCTATTACCGCGACTGGCGCTTCAAACACCCCAACGCAAAGGATTTCATCCGCGTAATGGAGAAAGAAAGCGGCCTCCAGCTCGACTGGTACCTGCAATACATGATCAACAGCGTCCGCCACATCGATTATGCGCTGGACAGCATTTATCCCGCCAACGGCAAAACCGTGGTGGTATTGCAGAACAAAGGAGACTTCCCGATGCCGGTAGATTTAATGGTGGAAACGAAAGACGGCCGCAAGGAAATGCACTACATCCCGCAAACCATTATGTTCGGCATCAAGCCCAACGAAAATGAAAAGGTAAAACGCATCGTACACGACAGCTGGAAATGGACGCAGCCCAGTTACCGCCTGGTGCTCGACGTTCCCTTCGATCAGCTCCGTTCCCTGGAGATCGATCCCAGCCAGCGGCTGGCGGACATCGAGCGGGCAAATAACAAAGCCGTGGCACCGTAGCATTTTAACTGAACAAACGAACGAAGGCCGCAGGGATGACTCCTTGCGGCCTTTTTTATCCCGGTATGTCAGAAGGTTTCACATTCGCGGCAGAGGTCCAGCTGCGATTTTCGGCGGCGCAACAGCAAGCTGAGGTAGCGTTTCCGGTTCTCTGAATGCAGGATGGAAACGAGATCCTGTTGCCTGACGTTGCCCACCACGCCTTTGCTGTTAAGATCGCTGCAGCAAACGGTGATGTCGCCATTGGGTAGGAGGACCATTTGTTTCATCAGCATACTGCAACCGATTTTGTGGCGTTTTTCACGGACGGCTACGGACGGGATTTCGCCAGCCCAATTGTGCAGCCGGCGTAATTCGGACCAATCGAGCAGATCGTATAGTTCCCGGAATTCGGGGTGCATCCATTTGTTGTGCAGGGGCTTGTCTGCCGGGATGCAGGTGATGCCATACAGCCGCGCGGGCTTGCCCAGCCGGGCGTTGACGGCATGCAGGTTTTTTACGTTTTGATGGAAGACTTTCCAGATGGCGTTTTTGCGCATGGCCTCGAAGGATTCGGGCGTGCCGCCGTCGAAGCTGAGGCCGATCACATCTACTACGCCGAGTTGCAGGATATCTTCCGCGAGTTTTTCACGGAGCAGCATGCCGTTGGTGAGCATGCGGATTTCAGGGAAGGGAAGGCGGAGGGCGCGGGCTTCCTGCTTGTATTTCCCGATGATCGCTAACATTTCCAGCCGCTGCGGATGGAGCAGGATTTCGCCGCCGTTGTGGAGATTGATGACTTCCACTTTACGGAACCGGTTATCGGCCAGCATCTGCGAGAAAAAAAGTTCCAGTGTTTCCGCGGTGATGGCCTGTTTCGGTTTGAAGTGGTCGAGCGAACAGAAAGTGCAGCGAAGATTACATTGGCTGGCGAATTCGATATTGATTTCGCGGACGCTTAGGCGGTTTTTGTGTCCCGGCATGCGGTAGTAGTAAAAGTAGTCTGCCACATACACGAGGCCCTGAAGGGTTTCGATCATTGGCCACAGGACGGGGGCGTGGTAGAACCATTTTTTGAAATGCTGGCGCAGCGAAATGTACATGGCGTTTCCGTATTTGTTACGATGTAACACACGCAGCCGATCGTTTACCCTGATGGGATGCAAAAAAATCAGAACCGGTAATACACACCGACCTGTGTGCCGATCCAGCGGTCTTTCCAGGCTTTGGCGCTTTCGTTGAAGGAAGAAGATATGGTGTATAGAGGTTTGAGCGCGCGGTAGCCTTCCTTAGGCACGAAATCAGAGAAGATGCGCTCGCCCGGCCCAATACGCGTCCCTTCGTAAGTGTTGGTCCTGTTGAGCATGTTCCACGAAACCCCCGCCACGGCGGACCACCGCTTCCCGAAGTTGCGCTCGGCATACACACCGATGCGATGGAGCGTTTCGGTGATCCTGACGGTCCGGCTGATCATGCCCAGCGAGTCTTGCTGCAATTTATCCTTCACTTTCCCTGTGGTGAAATTGGCCTGCAGATGCCAGGTTTCGTTCAGCGACCAGCGGGTGCCACCGCCGAAGCGCCAGGAGCTGTGGCGGGAGGCGGCGCTCCATCCCACAATCCCGTGCAGCAGCGGAATGCCGCCTTTGATGAGGATGTTGGCCGGGAAGGTTTCATTGACTTCTACGCCGGCGGTGGTGTAGCGGGAGAAGATGGGCGTATGGCGGCTGAAGCGGTCTCTTTGCGCGCGGATCGGTTGTTGTGCGGGGGAGGAGGTAATGCCAGCTTGCTTTCCGGGAGATGTCAGCGTTAACCGGTAAGCCCTGGCGCGGAGGCGGTCATCTGCCAGCGAACGGAGATGATCATTGACCGTCCGGGCTGCATCAGGTAATACTATTGGCTGATGGATGCGGGTTTCCGGATCGCCGGGCTTTGGGGAATAGGGATTATCTCCGTTCTTACCTTGGTTGCTTTCTCCTGAAATTGATCCGTCGGTTGCAGGTGTTGTAGCCGGCGCCGCTTTTGCAGAACCAGTTTCGGATAGAAGTTGGTTTTCCGATGCATCATTTAACCCGTTTTTAATCGACTGCCTGTCTTGTAAGTGACTATTGCTTGCGGAAGCCGGTAACGGTTTGTGTTGGGTGGATGTTTTGACGGTGGGCGTTGCATGCTTCCGGCTTCGGTCGGCTTCAGGTTTTGCATTTCCGGAGGTCGCGGTTTGGACAAATCCGTCATCCCGCGAAGCGGTTGTTTTTTTCTTTTTTGTGAAGATGACATGATCTTCATATACTTTATACTCGGCTTGCAGCTGATGCTGCATCGCATCCAGCAATTCTTTTGCGGAAAGCGTTGGCTTCGGCAGCCGGATGGTTTGTTCCGGCCGGATCGTGTGGGAACTGAAAGTGAACTGGAGCCCCGTTTGGCGGGAGACTTCCTTCCGCAAATCGCCCGCGGTCGTCAGTGTGGAAGGCAGTGAAACTTTTTTGCGCAGTGCATCCTGCGCGGCCGACGAAATCGTGCAGAGCAGAAAAATCAGGGGCCACCATCGCTTAATCGCAAGCATTTCCATAAATGTACACCGTGTCGTTGGCTTTGCGGTACTCCAGCCGGAGGGATTCCGTGATCACGGTGAGCACGTAGTCCAGCGGTTTATCGGTAAATGAGGTATTGATGCGGCAACTGGCCAGCGCCGGATTATCGAGCGCCACCGGGATGCCGTAAGCAGCGGAAAGCTTTTCGACGGCTTCTCCGAGTGGGGTATCATTGAATTCGAACACCGTTTTCGACGGCAGCACGCCGGGCGAATCGGGCGACTTACCTGCGAAACGATCCGCCTGTAAAAGGTAAACCGTCCGCATACCCGACCGCAGCAACACGCTGTCTGTTCTCCCCACCGCCCTTACCACGCCCTGGCGCACGTCCACCGTAACACTGTCGGGGTACTGGCGCACGTCGAACACGGTGCCCAGTACGCGGATGGTCAACGGGCCCGCCTGCACCGTAAACGGCCGGGCAGGATCGGGCGTCACTTCAAAAATTGCATTCCCTGTGATGGTGGCATGGCGCCCTGTAACGGCATTGCCTGCGAAAGCGACCCGTCCGCCGGGCGCAACATGTACGAAAGATCCATCCGGCAGCGGGGACTTTACATCCACATCTTTTTTGTTTTCGATGGTAACATGCAGGTCGCGGTCTATTTCGCCGCCATCTCCCGAAAAGAACCAGGTGCCGCCTGCCAGTAAAACTACCGCCGCCGCGGCAGCCCATCGCGGCCACATCCGGCTGGCTTTCGCGGGAGCTTGCTGCGCCTGTTGCCAGTGGCTCCATGCACCGGCCACATCCGGCGATTGGTAAGCCCCGCCGGGCCCGGATGCTTCCCAGGCATGCTGCAGCTGCCGGAACGCCGCCGCATTGGCGGGCGTTTCCAGCCACTCGCCGATAGCCATGGCCTCGTCCGGACCAGCTTCCCCGGCCAGGAATTTCACGAGCAGCTCGTCGGTAACGGTGATATGTTGATGTTGGCTCAAGTACAGATTTAAGATAACAATTTTTCGATATACATCAGCAGCGCTCCGCCGGCCGCGATATAATCGGCCAGTTTTTCCCGGAGGATGCGCAGCGCTTTGCTCATTTGCGATTCTACGGTTTTCACGGAAATCGATAATTCCCGGGCGATTTCCGCGTATTTTTTATCCTGCTCCCTGCTCATGGTGAAGATGAGGCGGCACTGCGGCGGCAGGGCGTCCAGGGCTGCGGCGATGCGGGTGTTCAATTCCGCCACGGCCAGTTTGTTGCCGGCGTCGCTGTGCGCGGGAGGCGCGCCCCGGTTCAGCCATGCATTGAAAGTCCGCATGTTGCCCACTTTCCGGATGCGGTTGAGGCAATGGTTATGGACGGAACGGTAGAGGTAAGGCCCCAGTTCCGCCGTTTCTTCCAGCTCGTCCCAACGCTCCCACAAACGCGTAAAAACGAATTGTACGGTATCGCTGGCTTCGTCGGCGTCCTTCAGCATCGTATAGGCATAACGATGCAGCTTTTCATACCAGGTATGAAAAACGGAGGAAAAATCCGAAGTCAGGTATTTCTTGCCGTTGCTGTCCAATTCGATGCGGCGGCGCCTTCATGCGGCCCGCTCTACACAAAGTAAAACACGCAAACGGATGTTTACCCTGATGCGGCTTGAAATTTTTTTAGAAAATGACTCTTTCCAGCTGGGTAGGCCAGGGTTGCTCGGGTTTTTCGCGGAGCTGGAGGGTGTGGAGATGATGGTAATTATGGTAGATAGTAAAATACAGGATTTCCCGGGTGGTGAGTTTGCCCAGGAGGGGATGCGGGAGCTGGTAACGGTCGAGCTCGGATTCCTGCCAGTTGCCGACCGACCCGATCATTTTGTTCTTCTGTTGGTTAAACTGTTTGAGCAGCGTTTCGCGCTGTTCGATCTCGGTTACCGGCGGCACATACGGCCGGGTGGACACGGCGCCGTTTTTCAATACCTGGCGGTAAACGTCGCGGATTTCCTCGAAACTGCGGGAGGCCCTGGCGGGCTTTCCGAACCAGCGGAGAAAAAAGCGGGGCATGTTCAGGGCTTTATTGACCGGTTTGGCGCTGCGGATGAGATGGTCTAGCTGCTGCCCGGCGGACCATTTTCCTTCAGGGGAAACGATAAACCGATGGTCGGACAGTTCGCCGACGAAAGTCGAGAAATCGGTAAAGCTTTTATCGAGGAGTTGCTGAATTTCAGATTGTTGCATAATGGGAGGGTTTCATTCCAGCACTTCACATTCGAAGCCTTGCGCCCGGACGAACCGGATCATGGAAGGTTCGTCCACTTTCATGTCCACGACGCGGAGCACTTTGTCGCAGTCTTCTATGTCCACATTGCAGGACGTTACTTCAAAGGTATTACAAATTGCGCTGATAACGCGTTTTCGGGCTTTGAGGGTGCCGATATTGGTTTTGAAGATGCCAATACGGGCCGCTTCGGTTACGGAGAGATGGCGTTGCATATGTCAGGTTTTAGGAAAGTAAATGGTTACTCGGGCTGGCGTTCAACAGGTGGCTTCGGTTCCTCTTCGCGTTGCCATTTCCGGCCCCAGCAGCGATCGAAATGACTTTTCAGTTTTTCCTTCTCTTCGGGAGACATGTGTTCCATTTTTGCCTGCATCCGATCCCATTTCCTTCTTTTCCAGCTGTTTTTCTTGTCATGATCTTTCATGAAACCGCCGAAAAGCAGTTTGGAGAGGATGAACAGGCCGAGGGCTTGCCAGAAAGTTATGACGGGGCCATGGAAAAGCTCGGGTACGAGCCAGTTCCAGAGCAGCATAACGCCGAATCCGAGGGCGGTAACGCAGGCCGCTCCCAATACCACAAACCCTGCTATTTTCAGTCCGATAAAACGTTTATTATGCCTCATCTTTATGCGTTTTTCAATTCGTTGTACAATTGCGCGAGCCTTTCCCGGAGGTACAGCACGGCGTATCTTTTGCGGGACAGCAGCGTGTTCACGGGCACGCCTGTCATTTCCGCTATTTCTTTGAACGGTTTCCCTTCCACTTCATGCTGCAAAAACACAAACCGTTGATCTTCCGGCAGTTCGTCGATCGCTTCCGTGATAGCTTCCGACATGAACTTGCGGAGCATGGGTTCGTCGGTTTTGGAACCGGAATCCGCCAGGATGTCGGATAGGTAAAGGGGGCCGTCGCCATCCGCGCCCTCGAGTGCGTGGTCGGAGAAGCGGTCTTCCTTCTTTTTCCTGAACCAGTCTGTTATACGGTTTCGGGCGACGGCAAATAGCCAGCCGGTGAGGGATTCAATGGGTGACCCTCCGCGGAGGTACTGGGTGAACTGGAAAAGTACATCCTGCAGAATATCTTCCGCGTCGGCGCTGTCGTCCACCCGCTTGCGGATGAATTGCAGGAGCCGTTGGCGTTCTTTTTCCACCGTACGCTGTATACGTTCGTTTTGTTCCAGGGCCATTGGTTTTTTTATGGAGAGCCACTCGTTCATCTTATGGTTAAAGACGAACAGGGGCTTTGCATATTGTAGGTTTTTCGAACTTTTTTTACCGGGTCTTGTAATTTTAATGGATGCACGACCACGATCACTCCCATACACTGCACGCCGGCCAGCTGAACCGCGCCTTCCTTATCGGGATCGGCCTGAACGGGATGTTCGTGGTTGTGGAAGCCGCCGCCGGTCTCGCCACGGGCTCGCTGGCGCTGCTGTCGGACGCGGGGCACAACCTCAGCGATGTGGCCAGCCTGGGGCTGTCGATGGTGGCCTTCCGGCTGGCGCGCATCCCGCCCGGCTCAAAGTATACGTACGGCTACCGGAAAAGTACCATCCTCATTTCCCTTTTAAATGCCGTGATCCTGCTGGTGGCCGTGGGCGCCATCGGTTACGAGGCAGTCCACCGGCTGCAAAACCCGGTACCGTTGCAGGGTGGAACGGTGGCTGTAGTGGCCGGCGTGGGTATCGCCGTCAATACCGTTTCTGCGCTGCTGTTCCTGAAAGATAAAGATAAAGACCTGAATATTAAGGGAGCATACCTCCACCTGGTCGCTGATGCGCTCGTTTCGCTGGGCACCGTCATCGCCGGGCTGCTCATGCTCTTCACCGGGTGGTATTGGCTCGACGCCGTTGTAAGCCTGTTCGTTATGGCCGTGATCGTGTACGGCACCTGGGGACTGATGAATGACAGCCTCCGATTGTCGATGGACGGGGTTCCGGCGGGTATTACGGTAGAAAAGGTCCGGGAGCAGGCGCGGGAGATCCCGGGCGTGGTGGACCTGCATCATGTCCACATCTGGGCCGTCAGCACCACGGAAAATGCGCTCACCGCGCACGTGACCATCGCACCGGGGCTATCGGCCGGAGAGGTGGACAGGGTGAAGCACGACCTCAAGCATTTGCTAGCATCGCTCAATATCGTGCATGCCACATTGGAAACGGAGAATACGCATACCGACAAAGACGTCGGGTTCTGATTACTGTACCGCCACCACGTACTTTTCCTGGAAAAATTCTTCGGGGAAGATTTTATAGATGGGCAACATTTTGGGGCGGACGCCGCTTTCGCTGATTTCTGCCGCCAGGTCGCCGCCTTTGAGGCAGATGAGGCCGGTGGGGCCGTTTCCGGCTTTTTTGACGAGGGGTTTGCTCCAGCGCCAGAGATCTATAAGGGGCGCTACTGCCCGGGAAACCACCAGGTCGAACTTCCGGTTTTTGATATCCTCGACGCGGGTGTGCTGGACGGTGACGTTCTGGAGACCGAGACCTTCCGCAACCGCTTCCACGACTTTCAGTTTTTTACCGATGGAATCCACCAGGTGAAATTTCACTTCCGGGAAGAAGATGGCGAGCGGTATGCCGGGGAAGCCGCCCCCCGTGCCGAGGTCCACCACCTGGTAGCCGTCGGGCAGGTCAGCCACGGCGGCGATGGCGAGGGAGTGCAGCACGTGTTTTTCGTAGAGGGAATCGATATCTTTCCGGGAAACGACATTGATCTTCTCGTTCCACTCCCGGTATAAAGGTTCCAGCAACCGGAATTGCTCCAGTTGCCGGGGTGTAAAATCACTGAAATACTTTAATACTTGCTCCATGCTATTTCCACTTGTTTCTTCCTTTCGCGAAGAACAATGCGGGCGTGAAGATAACATAATATAGGAACATGAGGATGTCCATCAGCCACACATACCAGAATAGGTCGCGCTCGTCGAGGGTTTTGAGGGCGAAGCCGGAGATAACGGTTTGCACGACGATGCGCGCGCCCAGGATGCCGAGCGTGAAATATAGCATGGGCGTATAGAACAGCGCGACGGCGAGGGCGGGGTAGAAGAGGAAGTGGGTGAGGGAGAATAGGCCCAGCAGGAATTTATGGCCGGCGCGGTAGTAGCGGCCTGTCGACATATGCCGGGTTTTTTGTCCGAACCAGTGTTTCCATTTGCGTTTAGGCTCCGAGTAGGCGAAAGCGAGTTTATCGATCACCACGGCGGTGTTTTTGCTGGTGGCGGCGCGGTTCACGAACAGGTCGTCGTCGCCCGAAGCGATGTGCTGGTGGGCGGTGAAGCCTTTGTGGCGGAAGAACAGGTCCTTTTTATAGGCGAGGTTGCGGCCAACGCCCATGTAAGGGATGCCTGAGAGGGCGAAAGAAAGGTATTGGAGGGCGCTGAACCAGGTTTCGTAGCGGATAACCTTATTGAGGAAGCCGGGTTTTTTGTAGTAGGGGCCGTATCCCAGTACGATTTCCTTTCCTTCGCGGAATCCCTGGCTCATGAGGTTGAGCCAATGGATGCTGCCGGGTTTGCAATCGGCGTCGGTCAGCACAACCGTGTCGAATTTGGCGCCTTTAATACCGATGGAAAGCGGGTATTTTTTCCCGGGGATGAATTTGGCGGCCTGTTTGATTTCGATGTGGCGGTAATGTGGATAACCGTTTTCGATGGAGGCGAGGTAATATTTGGAATCGTCTTCCGAATTGTCGTTCACGACGATCACTTCGTAGGATGGTGCGTTATGGATGTGGTAACGCTGCTGGAGAACGGTGGGGAGGTTCATGGGAAGGCTCCTTTCTTCGTTTTTGGCGCAGATGATGACCGACATATCGCCGCCCGGAGGCTCGCCGAGGTCGAACTTCCGCCGGTAAAAGGCGACGCGGGAAAAGAAAATCAGGTAGTATAAGACCTGTATGCCCGCTATCGCGGCGAAAGTATAGAAGAAAATTAAGCCCAGATTATCTGACATAAGGGGCAAAAATATAAGTTTTTATTTGACTATATAAAGGTGTGGAAAAAAATATTTAACAGGGTCGTCTTAAAGACTATCGAGGATAAATTTCGGATCGATCTGCAATTTGCGGTAAATAGCCTTCAGAAACTGTACGTCAGGTTCCCGCTTATTATTGAGGATAAGAGAAAATTTGGAAGGGGATAACCCCAGGAAAGCCGCCATTTCTTTTTGTGTGAGGTTCATTTCAAACATTTTCAAATTGAGCATACCTGCAAGGGTTTCCGGCTTTGGGAGAGTGAAGTAATGGGCTTCGTACTCCTGCACAATATTCACCATATCCTGCAGCGTATCGATATCTTTTGCGGTTAACGACTCGCTGCCTTTTTTCATCAGCAGCTCAATCTCCTGCATGAGCTTTTCGTACGCATTTTCAGTGGGTAATTTTTGCTTTTCTACCTTTCTGGACATAGCGGGCTTTGCTAACATGAAAAAATAATATGTTGTTAAATTGAAATATCAATTACTGGTGATTATAATAAATTCATATCCAGTTTGTTGTAAGCTGCGTGGGTGCCGACCCAGCGGATAAACGCTGTCCTGACCGGAAAGATAATCCTGGCAATCAACCTGAATTGATTGCCTTTAATATTGAAAACATACGAATCATTCCCAACATAATCCACCGAATCGAATGTCCGCTTTACATCTTGAAAATGGCTCCAGTCAGATTCACTCGCTTTCCGGAACCAATTCAAAAATGCATCGCTCGAAGCTGGATGTCTTTTTGTAAAGTCTGTGAGTGCCTTCCTGCTGATCACCACCATCTAAAAAAATACGCATTAATTTTTAAAAACGAATCATTATTTCGAATTTCTAAATAAATGCTAATAATATTAGTTAAATGCCTGTTAATCGTCCCCGGGAATTTCAATACCTTTGCCCACTGAAAAAAAACAGCGAGGATTTGGATTTCAAACTGATCACCACAGACCCCTCAGGCGCAAGAGCCGGGGTCATCACCACGGACCACGGCGCCATCGAAACGCCCATCTTCATGCCCGTGGGCACCGTCGGCTCCGTGAAAGCCGTTACCCAGGAACAGCTCCGCAGCGATATCAACGCGCAGATCATCCTCGGCAACACCTATCATCTCTACCTCCGCCCGGGAATGGATGTCCTCCGCAAAGCCGGCGGCCTCCACCGCTTTAACGGCTGGGAGCGCCCCATCCTCACCGACTCCGGCGGATACCAGGTCTTCTCCCTCGCCGCCAACCGCAAAATCAAAGAGGAAGGTGTTGTCTTCCAAAGTCATATAGACGGCTCCCGCCACCTCTTCACCCCCGAAAACGTCATGGATATCCAGCGGAACATCGGGGCCGATATTATTATGGCCTTCGACGAATGCCCTCCGTACCCCAGCGAATATGCCTACGCCAAAAAAAGCATGGAGCTCACCCACCGGTGGCTCGACCGCTGCATCCGCCGCCTCGCCGAAACCGATCCCGTGTACGGGCATGCGCAAACGCTCTTTCCCATCGTGCAGGGCAGCACTTACAAAGACCTCCGCCGCGCCTCCGCCGAAGCCATCGCCAGCCGCAATTGCGCCGGCAACGCCATCGGGGGCCTCAGCGTGGGCGAGCCCGAAAACGAAATGTACGAGATGTGCGGCATCGTCACCGAAATCCTCCCCGCCGAAAAACCCCGCTATCTCATGGGCGTAGGCACGCCCTGGAATATCCTCAATAACATCGAGCTCGGTATCGATATGTTCGACTGCGTAATGCCCACCCGCAACGGCCGCAACGGCATGTTGTTTACCTGGGACGGCGTCGTGAACATCAAGAATAAAAAATGGGCCGACGACTTTTCGCCCATCGACGCCCAAACGCCCTGTTTCGCCAGCCAAAACTACACACGGGCCTACCTGCGCCACCTTTTCGTGGCCGGGGAATTCCTCGCCCTCACGCTGGCCAGCATCCACAACCTGGCGTTCTACCTCGACCTCGTGAAAACCGCCCGCAAGGAGATCCTGGCCGGCACTTACGGGGAATGGAAACGCCGGATGGTGCCGCAGTTGCAGACGCGCCTGTAATGGTATGTTAAAATTCATCGTCATACGATAAATTGCATCCGCATTCCAGCGGGAATGTTAGCTTTGCAACCTGACGGCCACGCCGTTCCGAACAAACTTTATGAAGAAGATCGACTGGTATATATTACGTAAGTTCATCGGTACCTTTATTTACTCGCTCATGGTGCTGCTGGTCATTTCCGTGGTGATCGACATCACGGAGAAGATCGACGACTTCCTGGAACATAACCTTTCCCTGGGCTTCGTTTTCATGAACTATTACATCGGCTTTATCCCGCACATTGCGGCACTGCTGTTCCCGTTGTTCATCTTTATTTCGGTGATCTTCTTCACCTCCAAAATGGCCTACCGCACGGAGATCGTGGCCATCCTCAGCGCCGGCGTGAGCTTCCGGCGGTTCCTGCGGCCTTACTGGGTAGGGGCCATCGGGTTTGGCGCCATCCTTTGGGTGGCCAACCAGTGGATTGTGCCGAAGGCCAACCGCATCCGCACCACTTTTGAAACGAAATACGTAAAAGACCAGAAAGATCAGAAAGCGCTGGAAGACAAATCCATGCGCATCGATACCTCCACTTATATCACTTTCGGGTATTACGATCCCAATTATAAAAACGGTTCCAATTTCATCCTCAACCGGATCGAAGGGCAAAACCTGGAGTACATTCTCCGGGCCGACCGCGTCACGTACGATACCGCTACCAAAAAGTGGAAGCTGGAAGGCGTGTCCGAGCGGCGGATCGACGGGATGAAGGAAGTTTTCGCCACCCGGCCGGATACGGCGCTGAAGCTGGCGCTCGATCCTTCTGAGCTGATCGAGATCCGGAACCGGCAGGAGGGGATGACCACCCCCGAACTGCGGGAATACCTGGCCAAGGAAGAATTACGCGGGGCGGAAGGCCTGAGCGTATATTATGTAGAGGAATACCGCAGAACGTCGGCCGCCGTGGCCGTGGTGATCCTGGTGCTGATCGGCGCCATTATCTCCAGCAAGAAGGTGAGGGGAGGAAGCGGTTTGCACCTGGCGATCGGGATTGTGATCAGCGCAACGTATATCCTTTTCATGCAGTTCTCCACTGTTTTTGCCACGAAGGCCGATTTAGACCCCCTGCTGGCGGCATGGATTCCCAACTTTGTTTTCGCCGGACTGGCCTTTTATCTCTACTTAAGGGCGCCCAAGTAACGCGGTTGACCATTTTCAGCCAAAAGTTGAATTTCTCCGTTAAATCTGTCTTAAAAGGGCGGGATTTAATTTATTAATCATTACTTTTGTTCATTGATCGATTACGTTAATTTTTCTAAATCATTGTGGGAAAATGAGTTATATAAAAGAGAAATTCAAGGCAAAGGCAGATGAACTGGGCGCCGAGGTTAAGGACCTGCTCAAGAATCATGGAACAAAAAAGGTAGGCGATGTTACGGTAGCCCAGGCTTATCAAGGCATGCGTGGCATTACAGGGCTGGTTACAGAAACATCCCTGCTGGATGCAAATGAAGGTATCCGTTTCCGCGGATATTCCATTCCCGAGTTGCGCGAGCATCTCCCCAAAGCCCCCGGAGGCGCAGAGCCCCTGCCGGAAGGGTTGTTTTACCTCATGCTGATCGGCGAACTGCCGACCGAAGCGGACGTTCAAAATCTCTCCAGTGTTCTGGGCCGCCGTTCGCACGTACCCAACCACGTGTTTGACGCCATCAACGCTCTCCCCATCCATACGCACCCCATGACCATGCTCACCGTAGGTGTAATGGCGCTGCAGACCGAATCCGTGTTTGCCAAAGCGTATGCCGAAGGGATGAACAAAAAAGATTACTGGAGCTATATGTATGAGGATACCCTGAACCTCATCGCCCGCCTCCCCCGTGTTGCGGCATATATCTACCGCCGTAAATATAAAAACGACCAGCACATCCAGCCCAACGGTATGCTCGACTGGGCGGCCAACTTCGCCCATATGCTGGGTTATGAAGACGAAGGCTTCAAGGAACTGATGCGTTTATATATGGTGATCCACGCCGACCACGAAGGTGGTAACGTGAGCGCCCATACTACGCACCTCGTAGGCTCCGCCCTCAGCGACGCGTACCTGTCGTTCGCAGCCGGCATGAACGGTCTTGCCGGTCCGCTCCACGGCCTGGCCAACCAGGAAGTGATCAAATGGATCCTCGACATGAAAGAAGAGCTCGGCGGCGGTGTTCCGACCAAAGAGCAGATCGACGCTTTCGTTCGCAAAACCCTTGCGGAAGGTAAGGTAGTGCCGGGCTACGGTCACGCCGTTCTCCGCAAAACCGATCCCCGCTTTACCGCGCAGGAGGAATTCGCGAAGAAACACCTGGCCAGCGACGAACTGGTACAGATCGTTTGGCGCGTATACGAAACGGTTCCCGGCATCCTGGGCGACCTCGGTAAAGTTAAAAACCCCTGGCCCAACGTGGACGCGCACTCCGGCGCGCTGCTCCTGCACTACGGCCTGAAAGAATACGAATTCTACACCGTCCTCTTCGGCGTTTCCCGCGCACTCGGCGTACTGGCTTCCCTCTGCTGGGACCGCGCCCTCGGCCTCTCCCTCGAGCGCCCGAAATCCGTGACCACTGAATGGATGAAAGAATTTGTAGAAGGTAAAGTAGACGCAACCGCCGAATAATCCGGCCTGGTTTCATCATAAGATTCAAGCCCGGAAGCCACCGCTTCCGGGCTTTTTCATGACGCCCGCCGCTTGCCTTTTCTCCCTAAATTGCCGTACTTCGTATCTCCAATCCGCAGCGTGAGTTATATCGCTTCCATATTGAACAATCCGATCGAATACCTGAAGGGCGTAGGCCCGCAGAAAGGCGAACTGTTGCGCAAGGAAATCAATCTCCACACTTTCCGCGACCTGCTCGAATATTTCCCTTTCCGGTATATCGACCGCACCCGGATCGACAAAATCCGGCACCTGAGCGGCATGGAAGAATTCGTCCAGATCCGTGGCCGCATCGTGCATATGGAAGTAGTGGGGGAGAAGCGCGCCAAACGCCTGGTGGCCACTTTCCAGGACGAAACCTCCCGGCTGGAGCTGGTATGGTTCCAGGGCTGGCAATGGATGGAGAAATCACTCCGCGAAAACGTCCAGTACCTCGTGTACGGCCGCATGTCGCAGTTCAACGGCAAGCTGCAAATCTCCCACCCTGACATGGAACTGGTGACGGAAGAAACGGCGGAAGGCAAGCAAACGCTGGAACCCGTTTACTACACCACGGAAAAACTCAAAACCCGCGGGCTCACGGCCAAAGCCATCGGCAAACTGAGCCGCAACCTGCTGGAACAGCTCTCCCTGGCGGAAATCCGGGAGAATATTCCCGCGCAGGTGCTGCAGCAATACCGGTTGATGCCCCGGTCCCAGGCCTATTTCAAAATTCACCTGCCCGCATCGGAAGAAGAAGCGAAGCAAGCCCAGCGCCGCCTGAAATTCGAGGAACTTTTCATTGCCCAGATCCGCATCTGCCGCATCAAACTACGCCGCCACAAGAATTCGCAGGGATATGTGTTCAACGCCGTGGGCGACGTTTTCAATACTTTCTACAACGATCATCTGCCCTTCCCCCTCACCGGCGCGCAAAAACGCGTGCTGAAAGAAATCCGGAAGGATACCACCACCGGCCGCCAGATGAACCGCCTCGTGCAAGGCGATGTGGGCAGCGGTAAAACCATGGTGGCATTGCTTTCGCTGCTCATCGCGATCGACAACGGCTTCCAGGGCTGCCTCATGGCGCCCACCGAAATCCTCGCGCAGCAACACTTCAAAGGCATTTCCGAACTATTGAAAGATCTGCCCGTCAACGTGGCCCTGCTTACCGGCAACGTGAAAGGCAAAGCCCGCAAGGAAATTCTCGCCGCCGCCGCGGCAGGCGATATCCACATCCTAATCGGTACGCATGCCCTGCTGGAAAAGGAAGTCGTTTTCCAGCGCCTCGGCATGGCCATCGTGGACGAGCAGCACCGCTTCGGCGTGGCGCAACGGGCAAGGCTATGGGAAAAAAGCGATACCCCGCCGCATATCCTCGTGATGACGGCCACGCCTATCCCGAGAACGCTCGCCATGACTGTTTACGGCGACCTCGACGTGTCGGTGATCGACGAGATGCCGCCCGGCCGAAAGCCCATCACTACCGTGCACAGAACGGAATATCAACGGCCCCAGGTGATGGGTTTTATCAAGGAAGAAATCCGGAAAGGAAGGCAGGCGTACATCGTGTACCCGCTGATCGAGGAATCCGCCAGCCTGGATTTCGAGAACCTCACGAAAGGGTATGAGGAAGTGAAGGCCTTTTTCCCTGAACCGAAATATTGGATCAGCATGGTCCATGGCAAGCAGCCGCAAGACAAAAAGGAAGCCAATATGCACCGATTTGTGACCGGCGATACCCAGATCATGGTGGCTACCACGGTAATCGAAGTTGGGGTGAACGTGCCCAATGCCTCGGTGATGGTGATCGAAAGCACGGAGCGCTTCGGGCTGTCGCAGCTGCACCAGCTGCGGGGGCGCGTGGGGCGCGGGGCGGAACAGAGTTACTGCATCCTGATGACAGGCAACAAGATCGGCAAGGATTCGCAGGAGCGGGTGAAAGTGATGGTACAAACGAACGACGGGTTCGTTATTTCGGAGAAGGACATGGAGCTGAGAGGGCCTGGTGACATTGAAGGCACCCGGCAAAGCGGGCTCCTCGATCTCAAACTGGCCGATATCGTCCAGGACCGCGCCATGCTGGCCGCCGCCCGCGAAGTCGCCGAAAAGATCCTGACTGACGACCCCGATCTGGCCCTCCCCGAAAACCAGCCGCTGCACGATTTTCTCGCCACCCAACGGTCAAAATCCGCCTGGAGTAAAATATCCTGACGGCTTTTACGTTGTTCATGATGGAATGACCGGCAGGGATGGTTTGTTTTGCATGTTGAGCCCGCGCCTGATACCTTATTGTGAACCGTCCGCTGCCGGTCGCCAACCAAATCCCGGACCGTAACATTTTACTGCTCCCGTCCGTTTATTAAGTATACCAGATTTACTGGAACCATCTAAAAAAGTTATACCGTCTTGAAATCTACTCGCCCTATCGGAATATTCAGTCTGCTGCAGATCGTATTACTGGTGTTGATCACCGGGAAGGCACAGTCGCAGGAAGCCGCTCATGACCATGGCAGTATCAGCGCCGCGATTGAATTTGTGGAAAACAAAGGGCAGTGGGCAGACCCCTTCGAGTTCCGGGCCAATCTGGGTGGTGTCAACATATACCTGAAAAAGAACGCCATCCGGATGCTTTTCCTTCATCCGGGAGATATGAAACAAGTGCTGGACAACCAGCACGGGGTTCCGAAAGATATTACCGGCGGCGGGAAGCCTCCGATCATCCACATCGATAAGAAGAAGAACCAGACCCGGGCCATCAGTTCCCCGGTTCCCGGAGACGATTCCCCAGGTGGCGGCGGTAACGGCGGCGGATATGTTCCCGGTCAGGTGAGGGGGCACGCCTACGAGGTGAGTTTCCTGCAGGCCAATCCCAACCCCGTCATCACCGCTTCCAAACCTTCCCGGGAAAATATCAGCTATTTCAGGGGGAAAGACCGCTCCCGCTGGAAATCAGGGATTTCGGCCTACACTTCCGTCCTCTACGAAAATCTTTACCCGAACACCGATATGCAGGTGTATTCCGAAAGCGGCCAGATGAAATACGATTTCATCGTCCGCCCCGGCGGCAACCCCGATGCCATCCGGATGGAATATTCCGGCGCACAGTCGATGAGCTTGAAGAAAGGGAACCTCCATATCCAGACTTCCGTGGGTGAAATCGTGGAACTGATGCCGTTTGCCTACCAGTTCATCGACAACCAGCGTAAGAAAGTGAACGTGCAATACCAGCTGAAAGGTAATACGCTCAGCTTCAAGGTTTCCGGGAGATACGACAACGCCTATCCGCTGGTGATCGATCCGGTAGTGGTATTTGCCACGCTGACCGGTTCGCGCGCCGACAACTGGGGATACACGGCCACGTATGACGATGCCGGTAACTTCTATGGCGGCGGCATCGCGCGTGCGCCCGGATTCCCGACAACTACGGGCGCGATCCAGAGTGCCTTCAGGGGCGGGGATTGTGATATGGCGATCGTGAAATTCAATGCAACCGGCAGCAGGTTATTATACAGCACCTATATCGGCGGAGCCGCCGACGACCAGCCGCATTCCCTGTTCGTGGATGGCGCCGGCAACCTCGTTATTTCCGGGCGGACCAACTCTTCCGACTTTCCTTCGGATAAAACTATCGGGCCCGGCGGCGGAGACAGTCACGATATTGTGGTAGCCAAGATCAATGCCAACGCAACGGACATCATCGGCTGCCTGCGCATCGGCGGAACCGGATTGGACGGCGCCAACATGCGGACGGAGAAAACCGGCCCCATCTACCAGCTGCTGCGCAACTACGGCGACGATGCCCGCAGCGAAGTTGTGCTTGACGGCGCCGGGAATATTTACGTGGCTGGTTGTACCCAGTCTGCCGACTTCCCGACAACCGCGGGCGCGTTCCAACGTACATTTGGCGGCGCCCAGGACGGCGTGGTCATCAAGATCAATCCCAATTGCAGTGATATCATCTGGTCTACCTACCTCGGCGGCAACCAGGCGGATGCGGCTTATGTATTGGCGCTGAATGGCGGCAACTCCATTTATGTGGCCGGTGGAACCGCAAGCAGCAATTTCCCGATGCGGGGAAGTGGCGTGTACAACGCTTACCGAGGCGGGCAGTGCGACGGTTTTATTGCACAATTGTCGGCCGATGGCAGTAACGTCTTGAATTCAACGTTCCTTGGTTCCGACAACGGCCGGGCCGACCAGGTGTATGGCATTCAGCTGGACAGGCTGGGTGATGTATACGTGATGGGCACCACCGAGGGCAACTGGCCGATCCGGCAACCGGCGGGGACGCCTACTTTTTACAATGATAACTCCAGGCAGTTCATCGCCAAATTGCGGCCCAACTTGTCGGCTTTCATATATTCCACAACATTCGGAACGGCGAGTTCTGCACCCAGCATATCGCCGGTGGCGTTCCTGGTGGACCGGTGCCAGAACGTGTATGTGTCTGGATGGGGCGGTGAGCTGAACCATCAATTCCATGCCAACGCCAGTACACGCGGATTGCCGATAACGCCGGATGCGCGGCAGTCGCGGACAGACGGAAGTGATTTTTACTTTTTTGTCATGAAGCGGGACGCGCTGGGCATATTATATGGAACATACTTTGGAGGGTCAGGGTTGTTGGAACACGTAGATGGCGGGACGAGCCGCTTCGACCGTAACGGGGTGATTTACCAGGGGATTTGCGCATCCTGCCAGTTGCGCCCGCCCCGTGTAAGGTTTCCTACGACGGCAGGTTCTTATTATACAGGGATGACGGACGTCTGCAACTTCGGTGCCCTGAAGATCGCCTTCAACCTCGACGGCGTCCGCGCTGGTTTTACAACGCAGGAAAGAAGGCGGAACTATTGCACGCCGGCAAATATCACCTTCCTCGATACCACCAACGTAACAGCCGTCGAATGGATATGGAACTTCGGGGACGGATCGCCGGAAGTAAGGGGGACGAGCCCCACCGTAACTCACGACTATCCCAATGTGGGAGATTACAATGTGCGGCTCGTGAAATATGACCCTGCCAGTTGCAATGTCTATGATACGGCTTTCATGCCCATCCGTGTGCGGAACGACGAGGCTACGGTTTCTTTCACGGAACAGCGGCAACCACCTTGTACCGCGTTGGAATACGAGTTTACGAACAGGTCCACCTGGCCGGCAGGTAAACCGTTTACAGATACTTCCTTTGTCTGGGATTTCGGGGACAATTCGCCGCTGGTGCGGGCAGGTATGGCCAACCAGACGCACAGGTATGCGTCGGAAGGTTTGTATACCGTACGGCTGCGGCTCGTGGATACGAATTATTGCAATGCGCCGGATGAGTATGCTATCCAGTTGCGTGTAGCCGCGAATGTGGTAGCGGCCTTTGCGTCGCCAGACAGCGCCTGCGCTCCCTTCACCGTGCAATTCGATAATATTTCTGCGGGCGGTACGGAGTTTGAATGGGATTTCGGGGATGGAAGCCCCATTTCCAGGGATATCTACCCGACGCATACGTTTACGCAGCCCAACCGTTACCTGGTGACCCTGCGGGCCTACGACCCCAACACCTGCAACCTTCGCGACACCGTGCAGCGCTGGATAACGATCATGCCCGGTCCTACCGCGGCATATACTTACCTGCCTACCAAGGCAGTGGAAAACACGCCCACTACCTTCACCAACCAATCTGTGGACGCGGTACGCTACCGTTGGGACTTCGGCGATGGAAATATTTCCTACGAACCGAACCCCACGCACCAGTACCTCCGGTCCGGCATATACGAAGTTTGCCTCACGGCCTACACCGAGTATGGATGTGAAGACACCGTTTGCCAGGAGGTCCAGGCAATTGTGAATCCCCTGTACGATGTACCTACCGCTTTCTCCCCGAACGGCGACGGCATCAACGACAAGTGGGAGATCAAAGGTTTCGGTATCGTGCGGTATGATATGAAGGTGTTCAACCGCTGGGGCCAGCTGATGTTCCAGTCGAACGACCAGCGTCTGGGATGGGACGGCCGTTTCAACGGCACCGTGCAGCCAATGGACGCGTATGCCTTTGTGTTGAACGTTGAGTTTACGGACGGGAACAAAATCACCAAAACAGGAAACGTAACATTGTTAAGATAAGCGGGTTATGAGAAAAGCAGCGCACTATATTTTCCTCGTTTGTTGCCTCGCGGCAGCCTTCCCGGCGGCCGCGCAAGATTTGCATTTTTCGCAGTTCTTCAATTCACCCTTGTCTACCAACCCGGCTAATACCGGATTTATTCCGGACGGCAACTACCGGATCGGTATTAATTACCGCAACCAATGGGCCACGATCCCCGTGCCGTACAAGACCATGTCGGCATTCGGTGATTTCCAGCTCCTGCGCGACCGGCTTACTTACGGCTGGGTGGGCGTGGGCGGTATGATCATGCGCGACGTAGCGGGCAGCGGCAACCTGACGAGCACCAAGGCATACGGGTCCGTGGCTTACCACCAGCTCCTCGGCCAGAGCAGCCTGCTTTCTGCGGGCTTCAACGTCGGGTATGCCGATAAGCGGGTGGATCTGAGCAAGCTCACGTTCGGCTCGCAATGGAATGGTAATTTTTTCGATTCGCAGATGTTTTCGGGAGAACCGTTTACTTCCGCATCCGTAGGTTACCTCGACCTGCAGGTAGGGATGAATTATGCGTTCTTCCCCAACGAGCTCGTATATGTGAACGGCGGCTTTTCGGTACATCACATTAACACGCCCCGCGAGTCTTTCTACGACGGCAACAATAAAATCGACCGCCGCTATATCGGCTTCCTCAACGCCAGCCTGAAAATGAGTGACAAGGTGATCCTTAATCCCGGCGCATATTATTCCCGCCAGGCCAACGTCAGCGAAACGATGCTGGGCGCTTATGCGGCATATAATCTATCCGGCGACGGTACCCAGCAACTTTTCGGCGGCGCCTATTACCGGCTGAAGGATGCGGCGGCGTTGCTGGTAGGGTACCAGGTATCCAATTTCAGGCTGATGTTCAACTACGACGTTACTACCAGCGCGCTTTCAGCGGCCAACAAACGCCAGGGCGCCTACGAACTTAGCCTGTTATACGTTGGGCTGTATCCCAACCGGAGCTTCTCCCACGCCAAACGATATACGCTCTGCCCGTCATTTTGATAAAGAATTCGTTCATGTTGAACGGCCGACGGGAAAAAACAGATAAATTAGCCTTGCAAAAAATTGGAGCACATGAAAAGGATTTGCCTGATAGCTGCGGTATTCCTGCTTTCCATGCAGGCGGTAATGGCCCAATCGCCCTACCGGGTGGATACGGCACGCGGTTTCGACCCGTCGAAACTGATGGTGGGAGGGAACTTCGGATTCGCGTTCGGGAACTATTCGCTGGTGAACGTGTCGCCGATGATTGGTTATCGCTTCAGCCCGAAAGCCGCGGCGGGCATCAGCATCAATGCACAATTCACCTGGGAGAAATACCGGGAGGGAAGCTACGAAGTAAAAAATAATTACACCATTCTCGGTGGTGGTATCTGGGGCCGGTATTACCCGCTCGAAATGTTGTTCGTACATGCCCAACCGGAATATAATTCCATCAGCTACAAAAAACAGATTTACTCAGATCCGCGGCAATCCTTTAAAGAACGTTACGGCGCGCCCAGCCTCCTGCTCGGCGGTGGCTACGCCCAACCCATCGGCGGCAACTCCGCACTGGTGATCATGCTGCTCTACGATGTATTGCAGGACGAAAACTCCCCTTACCGCAACCGCCCTGTATTTTCCGTCGGTGGGAACTTCGGCTTTTAAAATCTCCGTTAAGAGTTAATTATTACTAAACTTTTATTTACAAATACTGCTATATTTGTTGCATGTACCAGCAAGCAGATACCGCAGTAATCGGCGCAGGCATCGTTGGCCTGGCCACCGCATATCATCTTGCCCTGAAAGGTAAGAAGGTGGTGGTTTTTGAACGCAATCCCCGCGCCCTGGGCGCTTCGTTCCGCAATTTCGGCCTCTTCTGGACGCTGGGGCAAAGGCAGGGGCACATCTACGACCGCGCGCTGTACGGCCGTTCCATATGGCAACACGTAGCGAAGGCGTCGGGGCTCACTTTGGAAGAAAACGGTTCCATGCTGCTGGCATATCATGCCGACGAAGCCGGCGTCATGGAAGAATTCGCCCAAAGCACCGGTATCCAATGCGAACTGCTGACCCCTCTAGCCGCACGTGCCCGCAGCGGGGCCTTCCGGCCGGAAGGGCTCAAAGCCGCTTTGTACAGTCCGCTCGAAATGACGGTTAACCCCCGCGAAGCCGGCGCCCGCCTGGCTGCATGGCTCGAAAGTGCCCATGGCGTTACGTTCCGGTACAATACGCCCGTCAACGGTATCCAGCTGCCGCACATCGAAACAAAAGACGAAAATTGGAAAGTGGACCGCGTGTACGTGTGCAGCGGCTATGATTTTGAAACGCTGTATCCCGCAGTTTTCGCTTCAGCGCCCCTCACGCGGTGCAAGCTCCAGATGCTCCGCACCGTTCCCCAACCCGATGGCTGGAAGCTGGGCCCGGCGCTGGTTACGGGCATGTCGATGCTGCATTATCCGTCTTTCGCGCATTGTCCGGGCCTGGCGGCCGTGAAGCAGCGCGTGGAAGCCACATTGCCGGAATACGTGAAATACGGCATCCATCTTATGGTAACACAAAACGGAGCAGGGGAGCTTTCACTCGGCGATTCCCATGAATACGGCTGGGAGGTAGACCCCTTCGACAAGGAGCACATTTCCCGCCTCATCCTTCAGTTCATCAACACTTTCCTCCACGCGCCCACCCTGGATATCCAGGAGCGCTGGCATGGCATATACCCGAAACTCACCAACGGCGAACACGATCTCGTACTGCACCCGGAGCCCGGCGTCACCATCGTCAACGGGCTCGGAGGAGCCGGCATGACGCTCTCATTCGGCCTCGCGCGCGACGTGACCGCCGTGGAATGATTTCCCGTATTTGTGATAAGCAACAAGGACCTGCTCTTCAGCCGGTCCTTTTTTTGTGCGATTTTAACCCTGAAATCCCTATTTTTAGTTGTTTAAAACATATCTGCATCCTGATGTCGCCAATATCGCCAGGGCTTTTCGTCCTTTTTATTGCCAGCTATTTTATCCTGCTCCTGATGGTTTCTTACTTCACCACCCGAAAGGTGGACGAGCAGTCGTATTTCATCGGCAACCGTAATTCCGTGTGGTATCTCGTCGCCATCGGGATGATCAGCGATTCGCTTTCCGGTGTTACTTTCATCTCCGTTCCGGGCAAAGTGGAAGTCGCTTCTTTTTCTTACCTGCAAACGATCCTTGGGTATATCCTCGGCTACGTGGTGATTGCCACGGTGCTGCTGCCCCTGTATTATAACCGCAACCTCACGTCCATTTACACTTACCTGCAGCAACGCTTCGGGCCGGTGACGCAGAAAACGGGCGCGATGTTCTTCATCCTGTCGAGGCTGGTAGGCGCTGCGGCGCGCCTGTTCCTCGTGGCCGGCGTGTTACAGCTGTTCGTCTTCGACTATTACAACATACCATTCGCTTTATCCGTGTCGATCATGATCCTGCTGATGCTGGTGTATACCTATCGCGGTGGGATTAAAACCCTGGTGTGGACCGACGCGATGCAATCCACCTTCCTGCTCCTGGCCGTGGTGCTCACCATCTTTGTAATCTGCCGCGATCTCAACTGGGGGCTGGGCGACCTGGTGAGCAACGTAGTGAGCAGCCCGCATTCCCGCACGTTTTTCTGGGATTGGAAGGCGAGCAATTTCTTTCCTAAAGAATTTTTCGGCGGGATGATGATCGCGGTAACGATGACCGGGCTCGATCAGAACATGATGCAGAAAAACCTCAGCTGCCGCAGCCTGAAGGAAGCGCAGAAGAATATTTATTCCTTCAGCATCATGCAGCTCGTGGTGAACGTGTTTTTCCTCAGCCTGGGGATCCTGTTGTACCAATACCTGCACGCCAACAACATCCCGATGCCGCTGACGGCGAAAGGCGCGCCGGCTACCGACCAGGTATTTCCCTTGCTGGCCTTGCAGCACCTGGGCACTTTCGCTTCCGTGATTTTTATCGTGGGGCTGACGGCGGCCACGTTCTCCAGTGCAGATAGTGTGCTGACCACGCTCACGACTTCATTTTATATCGATATTCTCGGTTACCCGACTGACGGGATCGACGCGCGCCGCAAGCGGATCAAGAACATGATCCATATCGGGTGCGCGGTGGCGTTATTACTCACGATCTTATTGTTCAGGGAATTCAACAACGACGCGATCATCGATTCCGTGCTGTTCCTCGCCACGATCACCTACGGGCCGATGTTGGGGCTTTTCGCCTTCGGGATTCTGAACAAGCGGCCCATTCTCGATTATGGCTCCCTCATCGTGTGCCTCATCGCGCCGCTGCTTTGCTTCTTCCTGAAACAGTATTCTGCGGAATGGCTCGGCGGGTATAAATTCGGCAACGAGTTGCTGATCGTAAACGGTTTGTTTACGTATATAGGTTTGTGGTTGTTTTCCCGGAAGAAGGCGGACGCCCTGCCCGCATTGCAGTAAAAAATGTAGATTACAATACCAAAACGCATAGCAGATGAATGATTCGTTAAAGAATTTGAAAATGCGCGACTGGACGGAAACGAAAGCGCATTCCAGCTGGCAGATTTTCAAGATTATGGCCGAATTCGTGGAAGGATTTGAAGCCCTCGCCAAGATTGGTCCCTGTATTTCGATATTCGGTTCCGCCCGTACCCGTTCCGGCAACCTGTATTATGAACTGGCTTGTGAAATTGCGAAGCGCCTCGCGGAAGAAGGCTTCGGCATCATCTCCGGCGGCGGTCCCGGCATTATGGAAGCTGCCAACAAAGGCGCGCAACTGGCCGACGGTACCAGCGTAGGCCTCAACATCACCCTGCCGCACGAACAATACGCCAACCCTTATCTCGACCGCGATAAAAGCCTCAACTTCGATTACTTCTTCGTGCGCAAAGTCATGTTCACGAAATATTCCCAGGGCTTCGTGATGATGCCTGGCGGATTCGGCACGATGGATGAATTCTTCGAAGTAGCTACCCTCATCCAAACGAAGAAGATGACGGAAACCCCCTTGGTGCTCGTCGGCAAAGAATATTGGAGCGGTTTGCTCGAATGGATCGACACCACGATGATGAAAAAAGAAAGCAATATCCACCCCGAAGACCTCAACCTCCTGAAGGTGTTCGACACGGCAGACGAAGTGGTGGAATACTTCCGCGTGTTCTACGCTTCCAACAAACTCCGGCCCAATTTTTAGATTATTTTTATGTTATATACACATGAATAATATTCATGATTGATTTTGAAATTGCATATATATTTATAAAGCCACAGCCTATTGAGGACCATTGAACGAATTATATATGGTCAAAAGTTGTGTCTATTAATGGTTAACATGGGTAAAGAGCCTGGTATTACTATCAGGCTCGATTTATTTTCAGTCCTTCACATATATCGCATTTACTTGATAATTGCTTAGGTTTGCAAAAAAATACGGCATGGAGGTAATACCCGGGGATATACAGGCGTTTGCAGAGAAGTACACCACACGTGAAGCCGATCTGCTGTATCGCCTCCACAGGGAAACCTACCTGAAAGTGGATCAGCCGCATATGCTGAGCGGGCACGTGCAAGGTGTTTTTTTGTCGATGGTCAGCCACATGATGCGGCCGCGCCGTATCCTTGAAATCGGGACTTACACCGGGTATTCAGCCATTTGCCTGGCGCAGGGGCTCGCGGAAGACGGTATGCTGCATACCATCGATGTGAATGAAGAGCTGGAAGACATGGCGGCGCGTTATATCGCAGAAGCCGGTCTTACCCAGAAAATCTCCCAGCATATCGGAAAAGCGGCGGAGATCATCCCGCAACTGGATGAGATTTTCGACCTGGTTTTCATAGATGCGGACAAGGCCGGTTATGGAATGTACTTCGATATGGTGTGGGAGAAGCTGCGGCCCGGAGGGTTTATGCTGGCCGACAACGTATTGTATCACGGTGAAGTAGTACTGCCCGAAACCGAACAGAGCAACAATGCCAAAGCCATGATCCGCTTCGTGGAAAAGGCACTGGCCGACGAGCGCGCAGAAACCCTGCTGCTTACCCTGCGCGATGGCGTACAGCTCATCCGCAAAAAATAACAAGACCCATTAAATTCAATATATAATGCAAGTGAAGTCATACTGCCTGGCAATCTGTTTGCTGCTTGGCGGAGCCATACGAAGCGCCGCACAGAACATCAGCACCCAACAGTACATCGACACGTACAAAATCATCGCGATAGAAGAGATGCGCCGTTCCGGCGTGCCGGCCGCCATCAAGCTCGCGCAGGGGATCCTGGAAACGCAGTCCGGCAACAGCTGGCTGGTGCAGAACAGCCACAACCACTTCGGTATTAAATGCAAGAATAACTGGACGGGCCCTTCCGTAGCGTATGACGACGACGAACGGGGCGAGTGTTTCCGCAAATACGGATCTCCGCAAGAATCCTGGAAAGACCACTCCGAATTCCTCCGCAACAATCCCCGCTACAAATTCCTGTTCGACCTTAACCCGAACGATTACAAGGCATGGGCATACGGGTTGAAGACGGCAGGTTACGCCACCAGCCGCACCTATCCGCAGCAACTCATACAACTCATCGAAACTTACCAGCTTCAGCAATACACCGACATCGCCATGGGCAAAGGCGATATCCGGGCGAAAGACGTATTTGCCGGAGACCCCGGTTCCTACGCCCCCGCGCAGCAGCCGAAAACTACCCGCCCCGTGGTAGCCACCGCGGCACCCGTCAAAAAGTACCCGGAATCAGGCGTGTTCCGCATCAACAATCGCAAAGCCATCTATGTTAAAAAAGGAACGGCGCTCATCCAGGTTGCGAGCGCGAATGATATCCGCCTCAGTTCTTTACTCAAATACAATGACCTCCCGGCAGACGCGCCCCTGGAAAAGGACATGGTCATCTTCCTCCAGGGCAAAAGCAAGCGCGGCAGTAACGATTTCCATATCGTGGCCCCCGGCGAATCCCTGCACGACATTTCCCAGGCCGAAGGCGTGCAGCTCCGCTGGTTACGCCGCCGCAACAAACTCGAGGAAGGCGAACAACCCGCGGCAGGGGAACGCATCGCGCTGGATGGCTATGCTTCCGCGAAGCCCCGCCTCGGCAGCAATTCCGTCGCGATTGTGGATGAGCACGAAGACCTGAAGCCCCGCGAAATCATCCGGGACATCAAAAAGGAAATCGAGAAAGCCTCCGCGCAGGCGCCTGTAGCCGAAAACAGACCGGCCACCCCGCCGCCCGCTCCAGAGAAAACTTCCCAGTCGCTGCCCCCCGGCATGATCGAAGACCTCAAAAAAGCAGGCGCGCAAACCTCCGGCCGCGAACAATACCACACCGTTGGCGAAAAGGAAACTTTGTACGGCATTTCCCGCCGCTACGGCTGCACCGTCTCGCAACTCCAGGAATGGAACAACCTGCAGGACAACGGCATCAAAATCGGCCAGCAACTGGTCGTGAAAAAATAACCGCTAAACCGCTTACATACAATGATCCAGGTACATGATAAAAAGTTCGTCCCTTATATCGCTGAGGAGAAACTGCAGGCGCGCATCCGGGAAATGGCGCAACAGATCAGCCTCGACCTCGAAGGGAAAAAACCACTTTTTATCGCCATCCTCAACGGATCGTTCATGTTCGCCGCCGATATCTTCAAACACCTGACCATCGAGGCGGAAATCTCCTTTATCAAACTTGCTTCCTACAAAGGCACCAAGTCAACCGGCAACGTCATTACCGCCATCGGGCTCGACGAGGACCTCTACGGCCGCACTGTAGTGATCCTCGAAGATATCGTGGATACCGGGAAGACGCTCAGCCAGTTCCTTCCCCAGCTGGAGCACCAGCAGCCCGAAAAACTCATGGTGGTTTCGCTGCTCACCAAGCCGGAAGCCATGACGCATCCCGTCCATATCGACTACCTCGGTTTTTCCGTTCCCAACAAATTTCTGCTCGGTTACGGCCTCGATTACGATGGCCTGGGCCGTAATCTCCCCGAAATCTACCAGCTGGCCGAGTAATTTTCAGCCGTTGCGGCCGCCGGATCAAAGAATTGCGTAAATTTATATATCGGTGTATGTAAAATATTTCGATGTATAAACTCCTCATGTTGTTTCTTTGCGCAAGCTGGAGCATGAGCGGAGTGGCGCAACAGCGAAAAGTGGTGACCGGTGCGGTGCAGGATAGCCTCCGGCACGACCCGGTCAAAGGCGTGAGGGTCACCGCATGGCCGGATACTGTTTCCGTACAGACGAATCAATACGGTTTATTCAGATTGGAAGTTTCCGGCAGCAGCACCCACCTGGTATTCTACCATCCCGGATACGCACGTAAATTTGTGCCGCTTCAGCATGACCGCATGCTCATCGAATTGAGCCCCCTGAAGAAAATTCCCGATGCCAGCAACGATATTGCCCAGGCAAAAGCCCGTGCGCGCTATGCCCACAGCACCAATCCCAATTACAGCAACCTCGGCGTCGCGATCACCAACTTTTATGACGAAACGTATGGCCGCCTCTACGAAAATAAATTCGTGGATGCCGGTAAAAAGCCTGTGTCCGACTTTGCCCTGGACGTGGACCGCGCTGCCTATAGCAATATGCGCCGCTTCGCCCGGCTGAAACAACCCGTGCCCGTGGATGCCGTCCGCATCGAAGAAATGCTGAACTATTTCCATTACAGCTACCCTTTGCCGCGACAAGATTCCCTCTTCGCCATGTACAGTCATTACACCGACTGCCCCTGGGAGCCGCGGCATAACCTGTTCCAGGTAGCGGTGCGGGCAAAGCGGATCGAGACCGACAGCCTCCCGGCCAGCAATCTCGTGTTCCTGATCGACTGCTCCGGCAGTATGGGCACGCCCAATAAACTTCCTTTGCTCCAGGCTGCCTTCCGGGTGCTGGTGAACAATCTCCGGCCGCGGGATAAAGTAGCCATCGTTGCTTATGCGGGTACGCCTGGACTGGTGCTCCCCTGCACGCCCGGTAATCAAAAGGAAAAGATCCTTCAATCTATCGATTACCTGAGCGCCGGCGGCGCTACCGGGGGAGAAGCCGCTATCAAAATGGCTTATAAAATCGCTATGGAAAACTTCATCCGAGGCGGCAATAACCGGGTGATCATGGCCACCGACGGCGACTTCAACGTAGGCCAAACCAGCGACCAGGATATGGAAGACCTGATCGCCATGCAGAAAGAAGGCGGCGTTTTGCTGACCTGCCTCGGCTTCGGGATGAAGGATTACAAGGATTCGAAACTGGAAACCCTTGCCAGCAAAGGCAACGGGAACTTCGCGTATATCGACGACCTGGAGGAAGCCAATAAAGTTTTTGCCCGGGAGTTCGGTTCCACGCTGTTCACCATCGCGCGCGACGTGCATGCCCAGGTGACTTTCGACCCGAGGCGCGTGAAGGCTTATCGCTTGCTGGGGTATGAAAATAAAATTCTCAAGGATGATAATTTCGATAGCCTGAAAGTGACCGGCGGGATCGTGGGCTCGGGGCATTGCGTAGTGGCGATGTACGAGATCACACCTGTGCATCCTGATCCTGGGGGAGCCCTCGCCACGGTATCGCTCACTTACCGGCCCGACGGTGATCCGCAAACATACCGCCTCGAAGAAACGATGAATATAAAAGTCACCCGCTTCCATGAGTCTTCAGATGATTGCAGGTTTGCCGCTTCGGTGGGGCTGTTCGGCATGCTGCTGCGCAAATCCCAATACGCCGGAAAAGGTAATACCGATATGGTCACACGCATCGCGAAACACGCATTGGGCCCCGATCCCGGGGGTATCGCAGGGAGTTTTTAAAACTGATTAAGCAGCTGAAAAAGAATACGGAGTGGCTGAAGTAAGGTTATGGTACCGCCGGACCTTCGGAAGGTTTTGATCTCCATGAAAAGGCACCGATGAGCATTCCGGCGATGCTCCACAACAATCCCACAAACAGCGGCGGCGTCGTTGTTTCCATCCATTCCGCGTAAATATATCCTGCCGTTCCCAGCACGATCGAGAGGTTGGCGCCCATTTCGTTAGCGCGTTTCCAGTACAATCCCGCCGTGAGCGGTACGAATAAAGACACAAGGCTCAGTACGGAAGAAGTAGCCACCAGTTGGTAAATATCCTGCGAAGCAAAGGCCATGGCAATAGCGATGGCGGATACCGCCACTACAGAAAGCCGGATGATAAGCAGGAACTTTTTATCGCTGATACTGCGGAAGAATGGTTTAACGAGATTCTCGCCCAGCACGGTGGCCGGCGCAAGGATGGCGCCACTGGTCGTGCTCATGATGGCGGAAAGCAGCGCGCCGAAAAAGAGGATTTGGATGAAGAGGTTGCCGTGCTGCATTACCATATCGGGCAGGATGGTGGAAGTATCGGCGGCGCCGAGATCCGGGTAAAGCTGTTGGGCGCAGAGTACGATCAGCAGCGGCAGGGAGCCGATCACCAGGTACATCAGTGCGCCGAGGTAGGAGCTGTATTGCGCTACCCGCTCACTTTTGGAACTCATCAGTCTTTGAAAAACATCCTGCTGCGGAATGGAGCCTAGCCCAATCGTGAACCATGCCGCCATATAGTGCAGCCAGCTGTTCCAGTCGCGGTCGGGGAAGAAGCGGAAAGTGCCCGCAGGAGCGCGATCCACAACTGTCGAGATGCCTCCCGCCGCATCCACCACGATGTAGGTAATGACGAGAATGCCCACGATGATCATGATGGTCTGGATGAAATCAGTAACCGAAACCGACCACATCCCGCCCATGTAAGTATAGCCCATGACGATCATCCCGCTGGTGATCATGGCAGTTTCAACGGAAATGCCCATCACGGTATTGATCACGATTCCCATGGCTACGATCTGCGCTGCGATCCAGCCGAAGTAGGAGGGGATCATGAGTAATGCGGACACGATTTCCGCCTTCCTGCCAAACCGTACCCTGAAATAGTCGCAGAAAGTGAGCACGTTCTGGCGGTACAGCTTCCGCGCGTAAAACAATCCCACCAGCAACAGGCACAACGACGCCCCGAACGGATCTTCTATCACACCGATCAAACCATGCTGCGCAAACTCGCTCGTAGCCCCCAGCATCGTTTCCGAACCGAACCAGGTCGCGAAGATCACACAAGTGCTGATGCCTAACGGCAGGCTGCGCCCCGCTACGATGAAGTCGCCGGCGCTCTTAACCTTCCGCGCCGCCCAACGGCCGATGAGGATGGTGATGAGCAGGTAAACGAGTACAAACGCCGTGAGCATAGGATCTTATTTGATGATGCGGAAGCAATGCCGTTGCAGCTTCCCCTGGAAATCGAACGGGATGGTTTGTGCGGTGATGTTTTTGATGGAAGATGCTTCAATCGCCGGCTCATCCAGCTCGAAGCGGCGGAGGTTATTGCTGAAATACAGCACGCCGTCTTTCTTCATCGCCATCAGCACCTTATTGATCAGCGTCACGTGGTCGCGCTGTATGTCGAGGAAATCTTTCATCCGCTTGCTGTTGGAGAACGTTGGCGGATCCATTATCACCAGGTCGAACGTATTGATCTTCAGATCATCGAGGTATTGTAAAACGTCGGCATGCACGTAATGGTGCTTGGCGGGATCATAGATACCGTTCAGCTCCATATTGTCTTCGGCCCATTTGAGATAGGTTTTGGAAAGATCCGCGGAAGTGACGGAAGCCGCCCCGCCCGCGGCGGCATACACGGAAAAAGAACCGGTATAGCAGAAGAGGTTGAGCACGTGCTTGTCTTTCGATTCTTCCCGTACCATATGCCGCGTAATGCGGTGGTCGAGGAAAAGGCCGGTGTCGAGGTAATCGGACAGGTTCACTTTGAAGTTGAGCCCGTCTTCCTTCGCCACGATTTCGGCTTTCTCGATACTGATTTTTTCGTACTGGCTCTGCCGGTCAGTTTTCCGCTGTCGTGTGCGCAGGAAGATATCTTCCCGGGGCGCGTTCAGGACGTTGCCCACACGCTGCACGCTGCGCTCCAGCCAATCATCGTATGCGTCGTCGTCCATTCCGTGGGAGCTGAGGTATTCGGCGACAGATACCTTGTCTTCATACAGCTCGATAATGAGGGGGAATTCCGGCAGGTCGCGGTCGTAGAGGCGGAAGCAGGAGATTCCCTGCCGCCTGGCGGTCTTGGCGAGATGCTTGTACACTTTAGCCAGCCGGTTTTCGAACATCTGGTACTTATCGGACATAATCGTGTGCAAATATGCGATTTTCCCGCCGGATGCGCCAGCCCGGGGCTAAAAAGCAACAGCCAGAACGGTGTTCGTTCCGGCTGTTGCTAATATGGTCGATGAAAAGGATCAGCTGAAAATATCCTTCACCTTCTCGAAGAATCCTTTTTCGGATTTTTCGGGGTTGGGTTTGAAGTTGCCGGAATCCTGCATTTTTTCCAGCATGGATTTCTCTTCCGCGGTCAGCGTCTGGGGTGTCCAAACATTCACCTGGATGAGCTGATCGCCTTTTTCGTAGCTGTTGACGGAAGGGAATCCTTTGCCTTTCAGCCGGAAGATTTTCCCGCTTTGCGTGCCCGGCGGCACCTTGATCTTGGCTTTCCCATCAATAGTGGGTACTTCGAGCTGGATGCCGAAGGCGGCATCAGGAAAGGAGATGTGCAGATCGAAGGCAACGTTGAGACCGTCGCGCTGCAGTTCCGGATGCGGTTCTTCTTCCACGAGGATGAGCAAATCTCCGGGGGCGCCGCCGCGTTCGCCGGCGTTGCCTTTCCCGCTCATGGAAAGCTGCATGCCTTCCATTACGCCGGCTGGGATATCGATCGATACGGTTTCTTCGCCGTACTGACGCCCTTCGCCTTTGCAGGAGGTGCATTTATTGGTGATGATCTGTCCTTCGCCGTTGCAGGTGGGGCAGGTGGTAACGGTTTGCATCTGCCCGAGGAAGGTTTGGGTCACTTTACGGACCTGGCCGGAACCGTGGCAGGTGGTGCAGGACTGGAAGGCGTTTTTGTCTTTCGCTCCGAGGCCGGTGCAGGTATTGCAGGTTACGTATTTCTTTACTTTGATTTTCTTATTGGAGCCTTTGGCGATCTCTTCGAAGTTGAGTTTGATCTTTACGCGGAGGTTGCTGCCGCGGGTGCCCCGCTGCCGCCTTCCGCCACCGCCGCCTCGCTGGCCGCCGCCACCGAAGAAGCTGCCGAAGATGTCTTCTCCGAAAATATCTCCGAAGTTGGAGAAGATATCGTCCATATTCATATGGCCGCTGCCGCCGTAGCCGCCGCGGTTGCCCATGCCGGCATGTCCGAAGCGGTCGTATTGCGCGCGTTTGTCCGGGTCGCTGAGCACTTCATATGCTTCCGCCGCTTCCTTGAATTTCTCTTCCGCTTCCTTATTGCCGGGGTTACGGTCGGGATGGAACTGCATCGCCACCTTGCGGTAAGCTTTTTTGATTTCATCCTGGGACGCGGTTTTGGAAACCCCTAATATTTCGTAAAAATCTCTTTTGGTGGACATGTTTATACACTTGAAAAGCCCATTCCGGTGGAACAGGCTATGAAAATTCTATAGACGGGCATGCTTGCTGTCACAACGTCATTTACCCACCACCACGCGGGCGTGACGGATGATTTTGTCGTTGAGATAGTACCCTTTTTGCAATACGTCGATCACTTTTCCTTTCAGATCTTCGGTAGGAGCGGGGATCTCGGTAACGGCTTCATGGAGGTCCGGGTTAAATTCCTCGTGCAGGGATTCCATGGCTTTGAGGCCTTTGGATTGCAGGATGTTTTGGAATTTGTTGAATACCAGCATTACGCCTTCAGCGGCGGCGCCGGATTCGCCGGAAGTTTCCAGTTGTTTGGTCGCTCTTTCGGAATCGTCGAGCACATCAAGGAGGGCAACGATGACTTCTTTGTTGGCAGTATTGATCAGTTCGATGCGCTCTTTGGCGTTTCTTTTCCTGAAATTATCGAAATCTGCGTTCAGCAGCAGGTATTTTCTGCGTAATTCGTCGAGTTCTCCGCGCAGTTTATCCGCTTCGTCGGCTTCCGGCAGGGCGTCGTTCAAATGAGTGGAACCGCTTTGGTTTTCATCGGAATTGATGTCCATATTCGGATTTTCCTGCCCATTTGCCTGCATTTCTTTATCTTTTTCTGTCATAATCGTACAAATTGTCTGCATGTACCCCTCGTCAAGAACTTTGCCAAGCCGGGTTTGCGGGACAATTTGGCAGGGAAACGAAGGATTCCCTGCATTTTGTACCTTTGCGCTCCAATAACAAGCAATGACCAAGGTATTTCTGAAGAAAAAGATAGCAAACCGCGTACTCACAGGGCATCCCTGGGTTTTCGGCAACGAAGTGGGCCACATCGAAGGGGAAGTGAATGCCGGGGATATCGTGGATGTGTTCACGCACAACGGCATTTTCGTGGGCAGGGGCTACATCAATCCCCAATCCCAGATCCTCGTGCGCCTGCTCACCCGCGACCGCAACGAAACCATCAACGAAGGCTTTTTCCATAACCGCCTCCGCAAAGCCTGGGAATACCGTAAAAAGCTCGGATACGTGGAAAACTGCCGCCTTATCTTCGGCGAAGCCGACGAAATGCCGGCCCTCATCATCGACAAATTCAACGATTACTTCGTCATCCAGACCATGGCCCTGGGCATCGACCGCTGGAAGCCCGCCATCGTGGACGCCCTCAACGATATCTTCAAGCCCAAAGGCATCTATGAGCGCAACGACGTACCCGTCCGCGAACTGGAGGGCCTGGAGCAAAAGAAAGGTTTCCTCAGCGAGCCCTTCGATACCAATATCATCATCAACGAAAACGGCCTTAAGTTCCATGTGGATATTGTCGGCGGACAAAAAACCGGTTATTTCCTCGACCAGCAGGATAACCGCCGCGCCATCCAGCATATTGTAAAAGGGGCCGATGTCCTGGAAGCATTCTGTTATACCGGCACTTTCTCCTGCCACGCCGGGTACTATGGTGCGAAAAGCGTGTTGGGGCTGGACATTTCCGAGCACGCCGTGAATACGGCCCGCCGGAACGCGGAGCTGAACGGGCTGCAGGATATTTGCAAATTCCAGGCGGTGAACGCTTTCGACCAGCTGAAGCAATGGACCCGCGAAGAGCGCAAGTTCGACGTGGTTATCCTCGATCCGCCGGCCTTTACCAAGAGCCGCGAAAACATCCAGAAAGCCATTACCGGTTACAAGGAGATCAACCTGCGCGGTATGAAGCTGCTCAAGCCCGGGGGCTTCCTCGTGACAGCCAGCTGCACCAACCTGGTGGACCCCTCCATGTTCCTGGAAACCATCGATATGGCGGCGAAGGATGCGCGTAAAAAGCTCCGGCAGGTCACTTTCCAGACCCAGGCGCAGGACCACCCCATCCTCTGGAACATCGAAAACACCACTTACCTGAAGTTTCTCATCGTGGAAGTGCAATAGGCACCGCCACCCGGACAAGCATACTTTTAAAAAAGACCGCGGAGCCATCCGTGGTCTTTTTTTAGCCTCAAAAGCAGGGGGAATGTATATAAACCAGGGGTAAAGAAGGGTAAAGGAAAGGGTACTTCATTGATAATCAGTATATAAAGGTGCCTGGAAGTATTCCGCTATATACCTTTGATATACAGTAACCCCTAAGTATACCTTCAGTAAACCCTTAGTAAGTATACCGTTAGTATGCATTATCATGTCCTGAAAAACAATGCAAACTGCCATAAAGCGGTAGCGGCTTCCGGTAGATTTTTACGGTTTTAAGGAGCGACCCTTGCCTGATTGGTTTTTAGGCAGGATCTTTTTGATCTCTTTGATATCGGCAAGATCCTGGCTCCGCCCGGTAGCCTGTTTGTTTTTTAGCAGGTCTTGCAGCCCTATAAAGGATAATTCCAGACCGTCGTCAAGCCTTATCTGTTGCCGGTTTTTCTTCGCTGCTGAGAACGCTACACCATCGATGCTGTTGAGAATGTCAATCCGCAGCGGAGGTTGGCCAATTTGATTAGTGTACCCTTCTTTCAAAAAATCTTCTTTTTCAAAGCCAAGAGCGGCCATGCCGAAATCAGCAATTACCTTGAGCATTCTTCCGGCATTCGTCGGAGAAACGTTGATCCAGATATCCAAATCTCCGGTATGGCGGGGTTTACCATGAAATGCGAGGGCATAACCGCCTACCACCATGTAGTCTACCTTGTGCTTATTGAGCAGGGTTACAAAATCTTCAAAATCTTTCGCCAAAATCATGGTTTCAACGTTTTTCTGCTTACAACAGTTTTGTCCAGACGGGGATTTTTACCAAGGGATTGTGCGATGATGAAGGTTACAGCTTTCAGCCTTTGGGATGGGGACTGGTTCAGCCAGTATTCCCAGTCACGGGTAGTATCATCTGCCTCGCTGAGGGCAACTTTCCGGGCAACCGGTACTATCATACGGCCGGCAGGAACCGGTGAGGCAGCTTGTTTCGGTTGGCCCAAAACATTTTTCCGCTCCACCCGCACTTCCTTGTTTTCAAATGGGACTTTCCCCTTGCTTAAGTAATTATTGAGCGTATTGTAGTTGTATTCCGGATAGCTCAGGCAGAAGATCTTCAGATTAGAAAAGACCTCAAACGTTTGCTCAGCCCTGTTTTTCCAAAACACTACAATTACTCTTTTATTTGTGACCGGTGAAGACATGCACGAATTTAACAAATATTCGTTAAATATTGGTCATCCGTGGTGGTTTTAGGAATGAGTTACTTATGTAAAAACACGCGCTCTTAAAGGTGAAATTATAGTTTCGAAGCAATGCAAAAAGGCCGGCAGCGCATCATGCACTACCGGCCTTTTTTTATCTTGAAAATTCCTACGCTTAATTTTATTTGACGACGTTGAACTTACCCGATTCCACCAGCGTACCGTCCTTTTCACGCAGCTGGAAGATGTAAAGGCCGCTGTAGTAATTGTCCAGCGGGAGCGCCGTGCGGTTGGCAAGATTCTTCAGGTGATCCACCTTCTTGCCCAGGAAATTGTATACAATAATTTCGTAAACCCTGTCGTTATTACGCTGAATTTCGAAATATATCTTCGTCGTAGCGGGATTGGGGTACGCCTTCACCACCTTATTTGCATTCTCACCCTCTGGTCCGGAACCGGACGGCAGGGATGATTTGCTTTGGGACCAGGCCGGAAGGGTCGAGGCGCACAACAAAGTAAATAGGATGAGCGTAAAGGTTTTTAACATAGTACCCAAAGATATAAATTTTTTTAAATATTTCCCAAATATCGAAGGTTTGGTTGCTATATAAAGATAACAAACGGTCTGCCAACTTGTGCAATTTATCCCCGCTTTTTTCACAAATTTTAACGTTTTTAACAATTTTTTCCCGCGCCGCCCGTTGCCGCGTCAGAAACTCGGGCAGGTTACGCTATTAAGCGTTGAATTCCAGCGATTTAAGAAACTCTTGAAAACCATAGACACTTCGAAGCCTCCCATCGCCCGGCTCGCCGTCGTTAACCGGCTCACATTTACATCGTAACTCACCCCAATTTCCCAGGCCCCCATATCGAGGCGAAACATCGGCACTATGGCGTCGTTCCACCGGTAAAACAAGCCCCCGTACATCCCCCTGTCCGATTCCAGCCCCTCATCCATCAACCCATACCCCACAAACGCCCCGCCGATAAACTCCGAATACGCCCCCTGGTGCACCTGATTGTAATGCGCGATCACCCGCACCCTTTCCGACACCGGCACCGTTATCCCCATATTGAAACTCATCTTCGCCTCCAGCGTCACCTTGTCATCGTTGAAAAACGAAACTTTCGGCTTGTTGAAATGGTAATATGCCGCCCCGATGAAATAATTCGTTGCCTCACCCAGTACGCCGTTGTAACTCATCCCCACACCCGCATCCCAATACCCGTAACCGATCTTCGCCAGCCGGCCTTCCTCGCCCGTAGGCGCCGCCGGATCGAATCGCCCGCCCGTATATTGGTTGTTGAACGTCAAGTGCGCGGGGTTGAACTGCCGCTGCACATATCCTCCCATAAATCCCACCGACAAAAAACTGCTCTTGTCCTCACTCAGCGATTTATGGTAATTGAGCGCCGGCAAAAACTGGACAGACTGCAAATTGGACGCGCCCGCCCGGTCGAACGACGCCTGGATACCCGCCGTCACGTGGTCGTTGTAATTGCCCACCGGAAATTTCATCTCCCCACTCACCGTACCGGTCTGGTACGGGATCGTGACGCTGTTCCATTGGTTTCGGTAGACCGCCTGGAAGCGTACGTCGCCCTTGAAAAGTCCGATGAGCGCGGGGTTTCGGAGAATGGGCGTTTCCATGAACTGGGATAGATGAATGTCCTGCGCGCACAACGGCAACCCGATCAGTGCGAGTACTCCGCTTAACCAATATTTCTTCATGCTTTGCAGCTTTTTCATGTTCATCGTAATAAGGTTACATTTCCTTTTAAAGTAAACCGCTCGCCGGTATCGCAAACCGCGTCCAGCAGCCAAATGTATACATCCGGCGCCATAATCCTGCCTCCCTGCATCCCGTTCCAGCCCGCCGCCGGGTCATTCATTTTGATATCCGCCCGGTTGAATACTTCCTGCCCCGACCGGCTGTACACCCGGAACGAGTTGATGCTCCGGACCCCCTTCCCGCGGGGGAAAAAGATATCATTCATCCCGTCGTTGTTCGGCGAAAAACCGTTGGGAAGGAACACGTTCCCCTGGTCGCAGATCAACCGCACGTTCATCACATCCGACTTTTTGCAGCCTTCCGGGTTGGTGACCTCATAGGCGTAATCGATGCCGGAACGCGGCGCCGCAACGGTTTGCGGACAGGTGGCGCAATCGATCCAGGTATTGGGTTTCCATTCCCCGCTCAGCACGTCGCTGCTGAAAGTAGCCGTGAGCAATACGGTATTGCCTGCCACGATCACCTGGTCGGGCCCGGCGTTTACCGTGGGCACGGGTTTCACTGTTACCGTGATCTGCCGCGTGACCGTCGGGCAATCGGGATCGTTGCCGGCGGTTACCGTGTATATGGTGTTGGTAGTGGGGGTGATGAGGGGCATGGCCGTATTGCCGTCTGCCGTCACCACGGGCGTCCAGTTGTAATAAGCCGCGCCGCTGGCGCGCAGCCTTGCGCTGGAACCATTGCAGAGCGCGGTGTCGGGGCTCACGGAAAGCGTTACGGCCGGCACCACGTCTAGCGAAATCGTGTCTTTGACCTGGCAACCGAATGTGTTGACGGCCGTAGCGATATAGGAAGTGTCTTCGGTGGGGGAAGCCTGCGGAACCGGACAGTTGCTGCAGGACAGCTGCCAGGCCGGGAACCACGTCACCGTTCCATTAGAAACGGCCTGCAGGTTTGTAAACCCGCCTTCGCAGATCTTGGCTGTAGTGGCCTGAATGCTGAGGAATGGCGTGGGGTTGATGTCAACGTTCCGGATGATGGAATCCGTACAGTTGCGCGCGTCGGTGATCACCAGTTTCACCGGGTAAGTGCCGCTGGCGTTGAAAACGGGCATATCAGGCGTCGGCTTGTCGGACGATGGCAGATTGGCGAATTCCCACCGGTACCCGATCAATGGAATATTGGCCGTTGGCTGTGATTGCTGGATAAATGCAACCGGCTGGCCCGCGCAGGCGACAGCCCCGGTGGCGAATTGCGCTACAGGCGCCATCACTGTGAGGTGGTCTTTTTTCACGATCGTATCCGGGCATAGCGCGGGGTTGGTGTACACGATGATGAGCGTGTCGGAGAACAGCCCTTTCGTATTGACTGCCCGGCGTATATCCTCTTCCGTAGTCACGATCCGCTGCCCGTCGCCGAACCGCCAGTCGAAATGCTGCACCAGCGCATGGGGGACCTGCACTACGCCATAATGCACCTCGCTGTTCCGGCAGATGGAACCCACGCCGGTATGGAAATCCGCGGTAAAAACCTGGATGGTTTTGTAAATGGTGCTCATGCACGTCTGTCCCGCGTTCCGTACGATCAGCCGCACGTTGTACGTGCCGGGCTGCGAAAATGTATGGGTGGGATGAATACCCGATTCCGCCGGCGTGTTATCATCGAAATTCCATTCGTAGGTATCGCCTGCACTGCCGACTGTTACATTGGTGAAAGCATAAGTCCTTCCCGCGTTCCCGCAAACCCTGTTGTACGTGAAATCCGCGACGGGCCCGGTATTGGCAACCGTAACGGGCGCCGCGTCGGTATAGCAACCGTTGGAGCCTGCGCTCATGCGAACGGTCACGTTGCCGGCTGCACGGAAAGAGTGGTTGATGTCGTTTTCCGGGCCTTCGTATTGTGTGCCGTCGCCGAAGTTCCACCGGTACCGCGAAGCGTCGGTGGCGCTGGCGAGCAGCCGCGCCATGGTGCCGGCGCAGTTATCCGGCCGGGTGATCGTGAAACTCACGTTCGTGGGCCGTTCGCCGGTTTTTACATGCTTCGGGAAGGTTTGCATCACGGAGCACCCCTGCTGGGTGTTGACGGTCAGGGTGACGTTGAAATCCCCCGCAGCGAAATATTCATGCGTAATGTTGGGCGTGGTGGAATTGGCGCTGGTATTGTCGCCGAACACCCAGGAATACGAAACCGCGGGGTCGCCGGGGTCGGATTGCACATTGGCGCTGAAACCCGCCATGAACGGAATGCAACCTTCCTGCTGGGCGGAAGTCAGGTTGATGACCGGCGCAGAAACAATGATGAATTTCGGCTTGCGCAGCGTTTGCACGCAGCCTGTTGTATTGGTGACGGTAAGCGTCACGTCGAATGTGTCGAGCTTGCTGAAAGTGTGTTGCACCGTCGCGGAATTGGTGGAAACGGGCGTTGTGCCGTCCCCGAAATCCCAGACCCGGTGCGAGCCATCAGGCGTATCGTCGGTGAAGGTGGCGGTATACGTGCCGCAGGATTTTTGTTTATCTACCGAAAACGCCGGAACCGGCAAGGGATAAATTGTGAAATTTTGGGTGGCCGAGGCGGTAGCCAGGGTGTAATAAGCCGTTAGTTTGATGGAAACCGGTCCAGCGGAATTGAATGTCACCGTGGGATGGGGGGCCGTGGAGCTCCTTCCATCCCCGAAATCCCAGAGGTAAGAAGTCGGGCTCCCGGTACTGGTGTTCCGCAACGTCACCGTTGCCGGCGCACACCGCGAACTGGGCGCCACCGTATAGGTAAACCCGGCCTGCTGGGCAGTGGCCGCTCCCGGCAGTACCAGCAGGGCCCACAACAATCGGATCAGGTTTTTCGTATCAGGTGCTTTCATTTTTTCACAGGATATGGGAAAGTATAGGTTTATGGATTATACAAATTTATTATATTTTTTGCATTTCCCTATCGCAGCAATGTCACATTTCCTTTGAGCGTCATCGGTTCCCCGCTGTCGCATACCATTTCCGCCACGTACACGAACACGTCGGGCGGCAGTAACTGCCCGGCAAAACGGCCGTCCCACCCGCAGGAAGGGTTGTCCGACTGGCAATTAGACCTTTCGAACATCAGCTGCCCCCACCGGTTGAACACCCGGAACGATTTGATGACCCGGATCCCCCTGCCACGGACGTAGAAAATATCGTTCTGGCCATCGCCATTTGGTGTGAAAGTGTTGGGAATGAACGCGGTGCTGCCCGGGCAGAACAATTTGACGGGGAGCAGGGCGGTTGACTGGCAGCCGTGAATGTTCATGGCCGTGATCTTGTAGGTGACGGGGCCGCGAAGGCTCATTTCCGGGGTGGCGCAGTCGTAGCAGCTGAGCCATTTTTCCGGGTACCATTGCCAGGTGGTGATGTCGGGGCTCCCGGTAACGGGGGCCGTCAGCACGGTGCCGCTGGGTACGTTGATTTGGTCGGGGACGGTGATCACGGGGGCCTGGTGAACTGTCACGTTCACTTCCGCGGTATCAGTGAAGCAGGCATCGTTGCCATAACCCACCACGCGGTAACGTGTAGTCCTGGAAGGGGTGGCCACGGGATCGGCGATATCCGGATTATCCAGGTCGTTGGCCGGTATCCAGCGGTACCGCACGGCGCCGGAAGCCCGTAATGCCGCCTGTCTTCCTTCACAGATCTCCGTATCGGCCGTGCGTACCGTGAAGGGATGGGACACCCGCACCCGGATAGAATCTTCCGCCTCGCAACCAAACTGGTTCACGGCGGTAACCCGGTACAGGGTGTCGTTTTCGGGACTGATCACCGGGTTTTGCGCGCTGGCGCTGGAAATATTGTAAGGCGTCCAGCTGTATTGGGCCGGGCCGCCGTTGCTGATGAGTTGTAACGACGATCCCTCGCAGACTACCGCATCGCGTGGCGTAACGTTGAGCGATGGCAAGGGGTGCACCACCAGCTGGAAATCAGCCGTATCCGGACAAGTTCCCACGGCATTCCGTATCACCAGCCGGATGTCGTGCGTGCCTGCCTGGTCGTATTCCAGGAGCGGCGGCAGGGCGGGACTGTTTCCGGCTGCGCCGTCTACCGTCCATGTCCAGCTGGTGGACGGCAACCCCCGGCTTTCGGATCCGGCGAACTGAACAGGTTCATTTACGCAGACAGGCCCTGCCGGCGCGATGTTCGCTTCCGGCTTCGGATCGATCTGCAGGGAAAGGAATGCGGAATCTTCACATCCGTAACGGCTCACCGCCACCAGTTTGATGCGATGGCTGTTGGCGCCGGAATAGGTGAAGCGGGGATGATCGTCGGTGCTCACGTCATCGGTCCTGCCATTCACTCCAAAATCCCACCGGTACTGCATCGGGTCGCCGTGTTCGGTGGCAGACATGGAAGTAGAAGTATTGGTGAAAAGCACGTCGGCGGCATCGCAGGCGGCCTGCGTGCTCATGGTGAAGGAGGCTACGGTTTGGTCGACGATGATGCTGTCGACAGGGCCGCGGGCGGGCACTTTGCAGCCGCGGTTATCTTCCAGCACGATGCGCGGATAGTATACGCCGGGGCGGGTGTATTGATAGGTGTAGCTGTTGGTGGTCGTTACCTGCACCGTTCCGTCGTCCATGTCCCAGGTATAGCGTACTGCGTTGGGGGAGCTGGCGCTGAAGGTGGTGGCATGCGGCGCGCAGCCCTCTTTGTTGATGACGGATTTGGTGCCGGTGGGGCCGTCGATGAAAATATCATGGGAAGTGGAATCCACGCAATCGCCCTGCGAATAAGTATATAGCTTGATGGTGTAGTTGCCCGGGAAATTATAGACATGGTCGGGCTCGTCGATGTCGGAGCGCCCGTCGTCCCCGAAATCCCATATCACCCGGCGGTAATCCGTACTTTGGTTTTCCGGCGAAATGAGCGCGGGCGGGCATTGCGATACCTGGCCCGGCACGGTGAAGCGCGCCTGGGGATTGGGCACCGTGATATACTGGTCCTTCGTTTCGGTGGCCACACATCCTGCATCGTCCGTTACCGTGAGGGAAATCGTATAATTTCCGGAGGCCGTCCAGGTTTTAAGCGGATGGCGGTCGGTGGACGAAGTGCCGTCGCCGAAATCCCAGGCATAAGTTGGGTTAGTACCGACGGAAGCATTGCTGAACTGGAAGCCCTGGTCTTTACATGCGATCTGCGTTGCCGACCGGAAATTGGCTTCCACGTTCCTGACCTGCACCGGGCGGGAGATCGACGAAACGCATCCGGCCACGTCGGTTACAGTCAGCGTTACGTTGTAGGTATTACCATCGGCGAAAATGTGCTCGAAGTCTACGGGACGGGTGGTCAGCGTTTCATGCTGGGTGGCATCCCCGAAATCCCAAATCCAGCCTCTGATGGCATTGCCGTGATTCGCCGTGGACAAATCGGTGAACAATTGTGGCTCATTTTCACATCGCCTGCCGGTAAAACTGAAATCCGCATCCGCGCCATTTACCTGAATGCTAAGTGTGTTGGACGTGGAAACGCAGTTGTTCCGGTCGGTTACCGTCAGCACTACGTTGTAGGTACCGGGATTGAGGTAGGTTTTCGGGATGTTGTTGCCGGCCGAGGGCGCATAAGTTCCGTCACCCCAGTTCCAGTTCCATTGGGTGATATTGGCGGGGTCTACATCGTGGCGCGTGAAAGGCAGCGGCGTGGCGGCGCAGACTTCCATCGCGGAGGCGCTGATCCGGGGGCGTTCGTCGATAATGTCGACCGTTTGCGTCATCTCCGATTCGCAATTGCCGTCGCTTACGATGAGCCTTACCGTGTAAGTGCCGGTGGCGGTGTAAACGTGTGTGGGTGAGGGATCGGTGGAGGTATTCCCGTCGCCGAAGTCCCAGCGCCAGAAGCGTGGCGTGCCTGCAATCGGGCCGAAGTCGGACCGGTCGGTGAGGGTGATGCGGTATTTATCGGTGCAAAGGTTTTCAAGCATGAAATCCGCCACGGGAGGGAGGATGGTGATAAAATCGTTTTTGGTGAGGCTGCGGCGGCAACCGTAGTTGTTGACTTCCAGCGTTACATCGTGCAGGCCGATTTCGTTGAATATATGCGAAGGGTTTTCCGCGGTGAGCACCGTGCCGCCGTCTTGCGGAAGCGTCCATTGCCAGGAAGTGCCACGGGGCTGCGAAAGGTTGGTGAACTGCACGGGATCGCGCTGGCAGGGCGCTTTCGGCGTAGCGTCGAACTCCACGATGGGGATGCGGCCCGCCCGGACGGTCGTTTGCAGGTCTACCGGACAGGTGCCGTTGACCATAAGCCGCAGGCGGACAATATGATCGCCTTCGGTGGTAAAAGTATGTGAAGGGTTGGGGCTGGTAGAAGTAACCCCGTTCCCGAAGTCCCAGAGATAACCCGTGATGGTTCCGGATGTGAGCAGGTTGGCGCTGAAGCTGGATGCGTGGGGAAGACAGCCTTCCGGATTGGAAGCGAAGATCGCGGCCTGTGGGCGTTCCACCACGATGTAATCCGGGCGGGAGAGTTCGTTGGTACATCCGGCGGCATCCGTTACGCGAAGGGTGACGTCGTATTCACCGAAATTATTGTACGTATGATTCGGGGATGGCGCGGTGCTGGTGGTGCCGTCACCGAAAGTCCACAGGTAGGTGGAAGCGCCGGTGGCCATGTGCGTGAACTGCACATTGGCGGGTGCGCTGCAGCTGAATTGCGGCGTAGCGGTGAAGTCGACGGTCGGCCCGGTGACCGTTACGGATTTGGTGATGGTTTCAGTACATCCCGGTGTGCCGGAGGTGAGGGTGACGTTGTAGGTGCCGGGATAGGCGAAACGGAACGATGCGTCGGTTGCGTTGGAGGTGCTGCCGTCGGGGAAGCGCCATTGCGAAATGGTGGGCCTGGGCGTGGTGGTATTCCGGAATTGCACGGCGGTGCCGGCGCAGGCTGTGCCGTTGACGGCGAAATCGGGCCGGGTTCTCTGCACGACCACGAAAGCGGTTTTGGTGACAACGCCTTCGCAGCCGAGAGGCGTACGGGCGCGGAGGGTGACGGTGTAGGTGCCTTCGTTGGTGTAGGTGTGGGACGGGTTTTGCGTGGTGGCGGTGTTGCTGCCCGAGGCGGGATCGCCGAAGTCCCAGGTGACGGGGACGCCGGAGGTGCCGCTGGAGCGGAAGTTGACGGTGAGGGGGGCGGTGCAGGAACTTTGCACGTCGGCCGTGAAATCGATCCGGGGCGTTTCGTTTACCTGGATGTATTGTTGTCGGGTGAGGCCTTCCCGGCATCCGAAGCTATTGACAACGATGGTGGAAATCGTGAAATTGCCGCCAACGGTGTAGGTATGGGTGGGGTTGGGGCCGGAAGCGGAAGATCCGTCGCCGAAGTCCCAGGTGATGGATTGGATGGAGCCCGAGCCGGGGCGCGAGGCGTCGGTGAACGCGACTTGCAGTGGCGTGCAGCCCGACAGCGGGGTGGCGGTGAACGCGGGAATAGGGTTTTCGTACACCGTGATGGTTTGGGTGGCGGTGCGGGTGCCGCCGGGATATGTGACCGTTAACCGTACATTATAGGTTCCGGGGACGTCGAAGATCTTGCCGGCGTTTTGGTTGTTGGAATGGGCGCCGAGCTGGAAGTCCCAGTCATAGCCGCTGGCACCGGCGTCTGAGGTGTTGGTGAAGGAAACGGTGAGCGGCGCGCAACCGGAGGTGACGTCGGCGGTAAATGAAGCCTGTTGTGCCTTTGCTGTGGTGAAGCAGAGTATGGTCAGGCAGGTGCATATGCATGCAATATGGTTTTTCAGTTGGTGTCGGTTGAACATAGGTACCCGTGAAATTGGAGGTATACCCGCATGGGGGTTTTGTGTCAAAGAGGTAAAAATAATATTTAAAAAAGAATTATCTGTTTATATTAACATTATGTTTTCATCGTGTTAGGCGATTAATCATTTATTTGCCCCTGTTTACCGGATGTGTAGAAAGTACATTTACTTCGCCATTGCATCCGTTTTCCAAACCAAATGGATATGCCAGAACTGGATAAAACTTATTGGAATACGCGCTATGAGCGCGGGGAAACCGAGTGGGACATGGGAACCGTATCACCTCCCTTACGGGATTATTTCGACCAGTTGCCGAACAAAAACCTCCGGGTACTTATTCCCGGCGGCGGTAACAGTTATGAAGCCAAGTATTTGTGGGACAGTGGCTTCCGCGATATTACCGTGTTGGATATTTCCACTGTCATCATCGAGCGGCTGAAGCAGAAATATGCCGGAACGGGCATTAAGTTCGAGACGGGGGATTTTTTCGAGCATGAGGCGGAGTATGACCTGATCGTGGAGCAGACTTTCCTTTGCGCGTTGGATCCCGCGCTCCGGCAAGCCTACGCACGGCATATGTACGACCTGCTCTGGGAAGAAGGCCGCCTGGTAGGTGTGCTCTTCAACCGCGAATTCGAATCTCCCGGCCCCCCTTCGGCGGTGGCATCAAGGTTTACCGCAGGATGTTCGAACCATATTTCAGTTTCAAAACTTTCGCCCCCTGTTATAATTCACACCCCGCCCGCCAGGGCCGGGAAGTCTTCATCAACTTCCGGAAGCTCGACAGCGTTGCCCGCCGGCGCAGCTGACCGTTTGCCGCAGATTGCGTACCTTTATGCTTTAGCCATAGAAGACAAAACAATCACGGAACCGATGAAACATCTCATAACCATTGCCGCTTTTCTCTGCTGCTTTACCGCCGCCAGCGCCCAGCACGCCGTTTCTCCCGATATGTTCGAAAAAGGCCTCCGCCAGCCCTCCGTTCAACTGCTCGATGTGCGCACCGCCAAAGAATTCAAAACCGGCCACCTGCCCAATGCGCTCCAGGCCGATTTCACCAATAAAACTGAATTCGCCGAACGCGTCAAATCCCTCGACAAGGATAAACCGGTATTCGTGTACTGCCTCGTAGGCGGCCGTAGCAACGGCGCCGCCAAATGGCTCACCGACAATGGTTTCACGAACGTAACCGATCTTTCCGGCGGTATCAACGCCTGGAGAGCCGAAGGCAAAGCCGTCACCGGCGCGCAACAAGGTCCCCAGATGAGCCCCGACCTCTACAAACAGGCCATCGCCAGCAGCCAGTGGATCCTGGTGGATGTCGGCGCCGAATGGTGCCCGCCCTGCCGCAAAATGGCGCCCGTAGTGAAACAGTTCACCGAAGAAAAGAAAATCAAAGTCCTCAACGTAGACGGCGGAAACGACCTCGATGTCATGAAAGCTAACAACGTCACTCAAATACCCACCTTCATCCTGTACAAAGACGGGAAGGAAGTTTGGCGGAAATCCGGCATCGTGGAAGCGGAAGCATTCCGCAAAGCGATGAAATAACGCAATTAAAAAAGGGGGGCATTACATTCAGGCCCCCAAATTATAGATCTTTCCGTATTTCTCTTGTGCGTACGCCATAAAATGTTTGAAGTTGAGTTTCTCGCCCGTCACCTTTTCACATAACTCATTGGAAGTGTAATACCTGCCGTGGCGGTGGATGTTATCGCGCAGCCAATGCAACAGCCCGTCGTAACGCCCGTCGGCGATGGCGCTGTCGAGGCCGGTGATCTGCTTCCTGGCGGCGGCATGGAACTGTGCGGCGTAGAAGCTGCCGAGGGAATAGGTCGGGAAGTACCCGAAACTGCCGTGGCTCCAGTGGATGTCCTGCAGCACGCCCTGCATATCATCTGGCACTTTGACGTCGAGGTAATCGAGGTAGAATTTATTCCATATGTCGCGGAGGTCTTTGGTTTGAAGCTCCCCGCCGATCAGCCCTTTTTCGATCTCGTACCGGATCATTACATGGAAATGGTAAGTCAGCTCGTCGGCTTCCGTGCGGATGAGGGACGGCTGCACGAGGTTGATGGCTTTGTAGAAATCCATGATGGGCACGGCCTGGAGGTTGGCGCGGAAGAGCCCTTGCAGGTGGCCGTAGTGTTTCTGCCAGAAGATGAGGCTGCGGCCCACATTGTTTTCCCATAGCCTGCTCTGCGATTCGTGGATGCCAAGACTGGCGGCTTCGCCGCAGGGGAGGCCGTACTGCTCCAGGGGAAGGCCCTGCTCATAGAGGGCGTGCCCGCCTTCGTGGATGCAGCTCCAGGTCATATTGCCGAGGTCCTGCTCGTCGATGCGCGTGGTCACGCGCACGTCCTGCGGGTTGAAGCTCGTGGTGAACGGGTGTTCCGATACATCCTGGCGGCCCGCCCCGAAATCGTAGCCCATGGCCTTGAGAATGTCGATCCCGAATTGCCATTGCTGGTCTTTGGGATAGAGGCGGTTCAGGAATTTTTTATCGGGCGGCGTTTGCAGCGCTATTTTTTGCAGCATGGGCAGCAGCGACTGGCGGACGTCGCGGAAGATAGCGTCGAGCATAGCCACGTCGGCGCCTTTTTCGTATTCGTCGAGCAGTGCGTCGTAAGGGTGGCCGGAGAAGCCGAGGATTTGGGTTTCCCGTTTCTTCAGCTCCACCATTTTGGCGAGTTGCGGTTCGAAAACGGAGAAATCTTTCTCCTTGCGGGATTTGATCCAGGCGTGGTAGGCGGCGTTGGTGGCAGTGGAAAGCTCGGCCACGAAGGATGCAGGGTATTTGCGTTGTTTTTCGAAGTCTTCGGCCGACAACTGTACGTTTTTGCGTTGGATGTGGTCGAGGTCGGAGCGTTCTTTCAGTTCGCGGAGGAGGTCTCCGAGCGCGGGTTCGGTCGACAGTTCATGGGCGATGGTGCTGAGGGTGGTGAGTTGCTGGCCGCGGAAGCCGGCGCCTTTTTCGGGGAGGTAAGTTTCCTGGTCCCAACCGAGCACCGAGGCGGCATTGCGCACATCGGCGATTTTCTGCATCCGTTCTTTGTATTCGTCGTAAAGGGCTGCTGAAGTTTTTTGCACTGTCATGAAAAGCAATTTATTTTACAAATCTAATCAATCGCCGTACCGCCAACAATTGAAAGCGGGGAATGTTGATTATCTTGAAGATATGACGATTCAATCCATCATACAAGCGCTGGAGCGTTTTGCGCCGCCGGCTTACCAGGAAAGTTACGATAATGCGGGGCTGTTGTTCGGGAATCCGGACTGGGAGTTGAAGGGTGCGCTGCTCACACTGGATGCCACGGAGGCAGTGCTCGACGAGGCGATCGCGAAGGGTTGCAACCTGGTGGTGGCGCATCATCCTGTTGTTTTCGGCGGGCTGAAGCGGATCACGGGCCGGAATTACGTGGAAAGGGTGGCGATCAAGGCCATTAAACATGATATTGCCGTGTACGCGGCGCATACGAACCTCGACAATGTGCGGGCAGGCGTGAGCGCGATGATGGCGAAGCAGCTGGGGCTGGAGAAGACGCGGGTGCTGGATCCGAAGGAAGACCTGTTGCGGAAGCTGTACACTTTTGTGCCGGCCGGCCAGGCCGCGGCGGTGCAGGATGCGCTGTTTGCGGCGGGGGCGGGGCATATCGGGAACTACAGCGAATGCAGTTTTTCGGGGGAGGGAACGGGGACGTTCAGGGGCGGCGAGGGGACAGATCCCTTCGTGGGCAGGCCCGGAGAACGGCATAGTGAGGCGGAAGTAAAGCTGGAGGTGATTTTCCCGGCGCAGCTGGAGGGGAAAGTGACGGCCGCGTTGCTGAAGGCGCATCCTTACGAGGAGGTGGCTTTCGACGTGGTAAAGCTCGAGAACCGCTGGGCCGAGGTAGGCTCGGGGCTGATCGGCGAGTTGCCGGAGGCGATGGACGAAATGGCGTTCCTCGGGATGGTGAAGGAGCGCTTCCGCACGGGGTGCGTCCGGTATACCCCCTGAGAGGTAAAAAAGTCCGGAAAGTAGCGGTGTGCGGCGGGGCGGGGAGCTTTTTGCTGAAACAGGCCCGGGCGGCCGGGGCAGATGCCTACGTGTCGGCCGATTTCAAGTACCATGAATTTTTTGATGCTGAAAATCAATTAATTGTGGCAGACGTCGGACATTTTGAAAGCGAACAGTTCGCAGTAGACTTATTTTATCATATATTGACTGAAAATTTTAGTAACTTCGCGCCTCTAAAATCTACCATCAACACAAACCCGGTAAATTATTTATAATACATGGCTACTGTAAAAGAATACAACGTTGAGGAAAAGCTGGTTTCTGTACTGCGGTTACAGAAGATCGATTCCAAGTTGGATGAAATCCAGATCCTGAAAGGGGAGTTGCCGATCGAAGTTCGGGATCTTGAGGATGAGATTGAAGGCCTGAACCACCGCCTGGCTCACATTGAAGACGAGATCAAGGGCATTCAGGATTTCGTAGCCGCGAAGAAAAACGCCATCAAGGACGCGGAAGCGCTGGCCAAGAAGTACGAGAAGCAGCAGGATAACGTGAAGAACAGCCGCGAATTCGAAGCGATTTCGAAAGAGATCGAGATGCAGCAGCTGGAGATCAAACTGGCAGAAAAGCACATCCGCGACGCCAACGACGATATCAAAGAAAAATCCCGTTCCCTCGAAGTGGCCAAACGTACCATTTCGGATAAGGAAACGAACCTGAAACATAAGAAAGGCGAGCTCGAGAAGATCATTTCCGAGACAGAGAAAGAAGAGAACGGTTTTGAAAAACAAAGCGAGGAAGCCCGTGAGAAAGTGGATCCCCGCCTTCTCGCAGCTTACGAGAAAATCCGCAAAAATTACCGCAACGGCCTCGCCGTGGTAACGGTAGTGCGCGATTCCTGCGGCGGTTGCTTCAACGCAATCCCACCGCAACGCCAGGCGGAAATCCGTCAGCGTAAAAAGATCATCGTTTGCGAACATTGCGGACGCATCGTGGTAGATAACGATCTCGACGCCACCGTAACGATTTAATCGTTCCGGAAGGACCGAAATAATAACATGTGAGGAACTCTGCGCATATCCATTGCGCGGAGTTCCTTATTTTTGCCCCTATGCGTTTCACATTCCTTTTCGCCCTGATATGCAGTATATCCTTAGCCGTAAGCGCGCGGCAACCGGGGTACGACTTCAACGACCGCTGCCAGCAAGCTTATCACGCCATCATGCAGCTGCGTCTTCAAACGGGCCTTTCCCTGCTGGAAGCAGAAAAACGCGAAAACCCCGATAACCTTATTCCCTACTTCATCGAAAATTACGCGGATTTCTTCACCCTCTTTTTCAATGAAGACGCCAACGCGTACGCCAGCCGCCGGAAGCTCCGCGCCACCCGGCTCGACAAACTGGCCGAAGGTCCGTCCGACAGCCCGTTTCATCTTTACACCCAGGCCGTGGTAAAATTCCAGTGGGCGCTGATCAAGGTGAAATTCGGCGAGAAGTGGGACGCCGTGTGGGAAGTGCGCAAATCTTATCTCACCCTGAAAGACAACGAGCGGAAGCATCCCGGCTTCCTGCCCAATAAAATGGTCCTCGGACCGATGCAAACCGTTTTCGGCACCATTCCCGAAGGGTATAAATGGATCACCAACACCCTTGGCCTGCGCGGCAGCATCAAACAAGGAATGGCCAATTTGCAACAGGTGATCGACAGCCGCGACCCCGTGGCCGATATTTTCCGCGAAGAATCCTGGTATTACTACTGCTACCTCAAGCTTTTCATCGAAAACAAACCCGAGCAGCTCTGGGATTTTGTGGAGAAAAAGCAGCTCGATACAAAAAATAACTATCTTTTCGCCCTGATGGTAGCCAACCTGAGCCTCAACAACCAGAAGGCCGACCAAGGTATCCGTGTGCTGGAAGGGCGCCGCCAGAGCTCCGAATACACGGCGCTCTGGTATGCGGAATATGCGCTCGGTCTCATGAAGTTCGAGCGGGGAGATGCGGATGCCATCGCCCACCTGGAGCGCTTCGTAGGCGGATTTAAAGGCAAATTCTATGTGAAGGAGGCTCTCCAGCGCCTGAGCTGGGCTTACTACCTGAAAGGCGATATGAACAAGGCGCAATATTACCGGAACCTCGTTCCACAACGCGGCAACCTGGAAACGGACGCCGATAAACAGGCCCAGAAGGAAGCTAAGGGCGGCAAATGGCCGCATCCCGTGCTCCTGAAAGCCCGGCTGCTGAGCGACGGCGGCTTTTACACCGACGCGCGCGACCTGCTGCTGTCCAAAAAAACAACGGACTTCCAGCTGGTAGAGCAAAAGCTCGAATACGCCTATCGCCTGGCACGGATTTACGATGAAATGGGGAACGACTCCGCCGCCCTCCGCCTCTACGACGCTACCATCAAGATCGGGAGCAACCGGCCCGAATACTATGCCGCAAGGGCATCGCTCCAGGCCGGGTATATCTATGAAAAATCGGGTGACAAGGCGAAAGCCCGCCAATACTTCCAGACCTGTCTCGACATGGAAGGCCACGATTACAAGAATTCCCTGGACCAGCGCGCCAAATCCGGCATGCTGCGCCTCGACGGAAAATAAAACGGAACAACACTGATATGTTATACCGCCTGGTTATTCAGAATTACGCGATCATCGACGAACTGGAAGTCGACTTTGCCGGCAACCTTAACGTCATCACCGGCGAAACCGGCGCCGGTAAATCCATTCTGTTGGGCGCCCTGAGCCTTATCCTCGGCGAAAGGGCCGATCCCGCCGTATTGTTCGATAAAACCCGTAAATGCGTCATTGAAGGCGCATTCCGCGTGAAAACGGCACAGGTGCAGCCCTTCTTCGATGCCAACGAGCTCGATCTCGACGACCCCGTGATCATCCGCCGTGAAATCAGCGCCGCCGGCAAGTCACGCGCGTTCATCAACGATACGCCCGTCAACCTCTCCCAGCTCCAGGAACTCAGCGCCCTGCTGGTAGACCTTCACCAGCAGTTCGATACCCTGGAAGTCGGGAAGTCCAACTTCCAGCGCGAAGTGGTGGACGCCCTCGCCGGGCATACGGACCTCCTCCAGGCTTATGGAAAACGCTTCACGCAATACGCCCGCCTGCAGAAAGAACTCCGGGAAATGAACGCCCTCCGTGATAATGCCAACAAAGAAGCCGATTATAACAAGTTCCTGCTCGACGAGCTGCTCGACATCAATCTGCAGGAAAACGAAATAGAAAGCCTCGAAGCAGAGCAGCAGCTGCTGGGGCACGCCGAAGAGATCAAAGGCACGCTCAACCGGATCTATTTCCAGCTGAAGGAAGACGAACAGCCTCTCCTCCAACAGCTCCGCCAGCTGCAACAAAGTCTCCAGGGCCTAGCCGGCTTCCATAAAGACGTGCCCCCGCTGGCGGAAAGGATGCAGTCGAGCTACCTCGAGCTGCAGGACCTCGCCTCCGAAGTGGAGCGTCTCAACGACGGCGTGCAGTTCGACGGCGAGCGGATGGAGCAGCTAAACGAGCGCCTGGCGCTCGCCTACAAACTCATGAAGAAGCATGGCGTACAGGATACGGCGGCGCTGCTGGCCATCCGCGACAGCCTGCAGGAGAAGCTCGACGGCGTCCTCAACCTCGACGACCGGATCCGGGATACCGAGCGGCAGCTGGCAGCGTGCCAGGAAGTGCTGGAGCTGGACGCGCAAAAGCTGTCCGAACAGCGCAAGGCGCAGACGGAGCCGTTCGAAGCCAGGGTGAATGCCTTGCTGGCGCAGGTAGGCATGCCCAATGCCCGCCTCCGGGTGGATATCGCGGAAGGGGCCTTGCAGGCCTACGGGAAGGATAACATTGAGTTCCTGTTCGACGCCAACCGCAGCAACCAGTTCGGGCCCATCCGGAAGGTGGCTTCGGGCGGGGAGCTCAGCCGGCTGATGTTGTGTATCAAGTCGCTGGTGGCCCGTTCGGTTTCCTTGCCCACGCTCATTTTCGACGAGATCGATACCGGCATTTCAGGCGAAGCGGCCAAACAGGTGGGGATTATCATGAAAGAGCTGGCCCGCGGGCACCAGGTGATCTGCATCACCCACCAGCCCCAACTGGCCGGCAAGGCCGATGCACACTACTTTGTGTACAAACAATTGGTGGACGACAAGGTGAAAACAGGCGTACGCCTGCTTTCACAGGATGAACGGATCACGGCCATCGCCAAGATGCTGGGCGGGGAAAAGCCTACGCAGGCGGCGCTGGAGAACGCCCGGGAGATGGTTATGCAATAAGATTTCAATTTTCGACTATAACTGCTAAATTTGCCCAAATTTTAATCAATGGCTCATAACTTATTACAAGGGAAGAAAGGGATCATCTTTGGGGCGCTGGATGAAAATTCCATTGCCTGGAAAACAGCCGTGCGTTGCGTGGAAGAAGGCGCCCAGATCGTGCTGACCAACGCTCCGATTGCGCTGCGCATGGGTGAGATCAACAAGCTGGCTGAAGCCTGCAATGCCCCGGTAATACCTGCCGACGCAACGAGCATGGACGACCTGAACAACCTGTTCACCAAATCCATGGAGCATTTCGGCGGTAAGATCGATTTCGTGCTGCATTCCATTGGTATGAGTATCAACGTCCGCAAAGGAAAGCCCTATACCGACCTGGATTACGACTTTATGCACAAAGGGTTCGATATCTCCGCGATGTCGCTCCACCGTGTGCTGCAAACCGCCTACAAACTGGACGCCCTCAATGAATGGGGCTCCGTGGTGGCGCTGACCTACATCGCCGCACAACGCGTATTCCCCGATTACAGCGACATGGCGGACGCCAAGTCCCTGCTGGAATCCATCTCTCGCAGCTTCGGCTACCACTACGGCGTGGCGAAGAAGGTGCGTATCAACACCATTTCACAATCGCCCACCCGTACTACGGCAGGCAGCGGTGTGAAAGGTTTCGGCGACTTCATCTCCTACGCGGATAAAATGAGCCCGCTGGGTAACGCTTCCGCCGACCAGTGCGCGGATTACACCGTGACCCTGTTCTCCGACTACACCCGCATGGTTACGATGCAGAATCTTTTCCACGATGGTGGCTTCTCCTTCACAGGGGTTTCCGCAGCCGTGATTGAGTCCATGAACGAAAAATAATACTTGGCCCTTCGGGGAAAAAAATAAAAACCGTCCCGGAGAGTTCCTCACCAGGACGGTTTAATTTTTGCAGCATAGGAATACGGTGTCTTAGTATTCGTCTTCGTTGAAGAAGAAGTCGTCTTGCGACGGATAGTCAGACCAAATATCCTCAATGCCCTCATAAATTTCCCCTTCATCCTCCAGTTCCTGAAGGTTTTCGATAACTTCGATGGGTGCACCGGAGCGGATGGCGTAATCTATGAGTTCGTCTTTTGTGGCCGGCCATGGAGCATCCTCCAGGTACGACGCTAGTTCTAAGGTCCAGTACATCGTATATAAATTTTTACTTTTCCAAATTTTCGCAAAAGTATTATTTAATTTGAAATAAACAACTATTACTATTTTAACGGCTATTTATCGTTCGGTTATGCTTGTTGCTCGCAATGTCACCAAAAATTATTCCAACCTGCCGGTTTTAAAGGGGGTAGATATTTCTGTCAGTAAAGGGGAGATTGTTACGATCGTGGGGTCTTCCGGGGCGGGGAAAAGTACGTTGCTGCATATCCTCGGCACGCTGGATGCGCCTTCAGGCGGGGAAATCTTCATCAATGACGTGCAAACCAGCCATTTGGCAGGAGATGCGCTGGCAGATTTCCGGAACCGCCACATCGGTTTCATTTTCCAGTTCCATCACCTGCTGCCGGAATTCAGCGCCCTCGAAAACGTGTGTATCCCGGGCTTTATCGCCGGCACCCGTAAAAGTGAAGTCAGGGAGCGGGCGGCGTATTTGCTGGACACCCTGGGGCTCTCTTCCCGTCTGGATCACCGTCCTAACCAGCTCTCGGGAGGCGAACAACAACGCGTTGCCGTGGCCAGGGCCCTCATCAATAAACCCGACATCGTGATGGCCGACGAACCCACCGGCAACCTCGACTCCCACAATGCCAGGGAACTGCATCAGCTGTTCCTCCAGCTCCGCGACCAGTTCGGTCAAACGTTTATTATCGTCACCCATAACGAGGAGCTGGCCACGCTCAGCGACCGGCAACTCGTCATGAAGGACGGAAAAATAGTTTCCTGAAGTATTATTTTCCGAGGCATACTGCCAAACTGTCTTTCCAGTAAGGGATCTCCAGCCCGAAAGCCGCTTTGATCTTTCCTTTGTTCAGCACGCTGTAAGCCGGGCGCATTGCCGCCGTGGGGTACTGTTCGGAGGTGACGGGTTGCAGTTTGCATGCAGCGCCGGTCAGTTCCTTTATCGCCACCGCGAAATCGTACCAGGTAGCCACGCCTTCGTTGCTGAAGTGGTAAATGCCGCCTTCAGGGGCAGGATGGGAGAGTATGGTGAAAATGGCCACTGCGAGGTCGGGCGCGTACGTAGGCGTACCCGTTTGGTCGAAGACCACATTAAGGCTTTCTTTTTCCTTCATCAGTTCCTGCATGCGCAGGGCGAAATTCGTCCCGTTTTGGGAGTACAACCACGACGTGCGGAGCACGATGGCGCCAGGGTTTGTGCCCAGTACCGCCGCTTCGCCACGGAGCTTGGAGGCGCCGTAAATGGTTTGCGGGGAAGTTTCGGCATCTTCAGTATAGGGCCGGCTGCTGCGGCCGTCGAAAACGTAGTCGGTGGACAAGTGAATAAACATGCAACCTTTGGCCAGTGCGGCTTCCGCCAGCAACAGGGGCGCCTGGAAGTTCAGCAGGAAGGCTGCATCTTCTTCCGTTTCCGCTTTATCCACTTCCGTGTAAGCAGCGCAGTTTACCACTGCGTCAAAGTCATGGCTGCTGAAATAATCGCTGATGGCGTCGGCATCTGAAATATCGAGATCGTCGCGGCCGGCGGGGATCAGGGTAAAGCCGGGGAAGCGGGAAGAAACGGCTTGCAATGCAATGCCTAGTTGTCCTTTGGAACCTGTAACCAGTATGTTTTTCATGGCGTCTGTTTTTAAGGCTGAAAAGTGAAATGATGTGGGCAATCCGCCAGGAAGGGCAGTTCTGCATCTTTCGGGGAAATCACGGCGTCGGCCAGGGGGATGCCCCAGTCAATGTTCAGCGCGGGATCGTTGTAACGGATGCCGCCCTCGCTCGCCTTATGGTAAAAGTTATCGCATTTGTAAAGCACTTCAGCAATGGGGCTCAACACGGAATATCCGTGCGCAAACCCCTGCGGAACCAGCAGCTGTAAACGGTTTTCGGCCGACATTTCCAGGCAGTACACCTGTCCGTAAGTTGGAGATCCCTTGCGGATATCCACCACCACATCCATAATACTTCCTTCCAGCACGCGGATCAACTTGGTCTGGGCATAAGGCGCGTGCTGAAAATGCAGCCCCCGCAGCACGCCGTAAGTAGAGCGCGCCTGGTTGTCCTGCACAAATGCGACGTCGATCCCTTCTTTGTGCAGGGTATTGGCATTGTAGCTTTCAAAAAAATATCCGCGGTCGTCGTGGTGCACTACAGGCTCAAACACGAACAGACCCGGGAAGCCGGTGGCTGTTAAAGGCATTATCGTTGCTGGTATTGTTCTTCGTAGTATTTTTTATAAGCGCCGCTGGTCACATGGTCGAGCCATTCCTGGTTGGCCAGGTACCAATCAACGGTTTTCTCCAGCCCTTCTTCGAACTGCAAACTAGGCGACCAGCCGAGTTCCTTGTTGAGTTTGGACGCATCGATGGCGTAACGCTGGTCGTGGCCGGCGCGGTCTTTCACGAAAGTGATCAGCTGCGCGGAGGTTCCCGGTTCGCGGTCCAGCTTGCCGTCCATGATCTGGCAAAGCAAACGGATGAGATCGATGTTTTTCCATTCGTTGAAACCGCCGATATTATATGTTTCGCCATTTTTACCATGGTGGAAGATGGTGTCGATCGCACGGGCGTGATCATCCACAAACAGCCAGTCGCGCACGTTTTCGCCGGTTCCGTAAACGGGGATGGGCTTGTTGTTGCGGATGTTGTGGATAGCCAGTGGGATGAGTTTCTCCGGGAAATGGTGGGAACCGTAATTGTTGGAGCAGTTGCTCAACACAACGGGCAGATGGTAGGTGTGGTGATATGCGCGCACGAAGTGGTCGGAGCTGGCTTTGGATGCGGAATACGGCGACCGTGGATCGTAAGCAGTTTCTTCCGTGAAGAAGCCTTCTTCGCCCAGGGAACCATATACTTCGTCGGTAGACACATGATAGAAACGTTTCCCTTCGGTGCTGTCTTTCCAAAATCTGCGCGCGGCATTCAGTAGCACTGCTGTACCGAGTACATTGGTGCGGATGAAGGCCAGCGGGTCCTGAATGGAGCGGTCTACATGGCTTTCCGCAGCCAGGTGGATTACGCCGTCGAAAGTGTATTTCCCGAACAGGGCATTGATGGCGCCTTCGTCCGTGATGTCGGCTTTCTCGAAAATGTAATTGGGTTGGTCCTGAACATCATTCAGATTTTCCAGATTGCCGGCATATGTCAGCGCGTCCCCGTTCACAATTTGATAGTCAGGATATTTATTGACAAATAACCTGACAACATGGGAGCCGATGAAACCGGCTCCCCCTGTTATCAAAATTTTTTTCTTCATGCGGCTAATAAATATTGACTCAGGCTTTACCGAGCGCCTGTTTGAAATATTCGTAAGTGATCTTGAGCCCTTCCGCGCGGTCGACTTTCGGAGACCAGCCCAGGAGTTCCTTCGCTTTCGTGATATCCGGTTTGCGCTGTTTCGGATCGTCTTTCGGCAGCGGCTGGAACACGATTTTCTGGTTCGTGCCGGTCAGCTTGATGATCTCCTCCGCGAACTCGAGCAGGGAGATTTCCGCCGGGTTGCCGATGTTGACGGGCAGATGGTAGTCGCTCATCAACAGGCGGAAAATCCCTTCCACCAGATCGTCTACATAGCAGAACGAACGCGTTTGCGAACCGTCGCCGAATACGGTGAGGTCCTGACCGGTGAGCGCCTGGCTCATGAAGGCGGGCAATGCACGGCCGTCGTCGAGGCGCATGCGCGGGCCGTAGGTGTTGAAGATGCGGATGATGCGGGTATCCACGCCATGGAAATTGTGGTAAGCCATGGTAATAGATTCCATAAAGCGTTTGGCTTCGTCGTATACGCCGCGCGGCCCTACCGGGTTTACGTTGCCCCAGTATTCTTCGGGCTGCGGGTGAACGTTGGGATCGCCATACACTTCAGAAGTAGACGCCACCAGGATGCGCGCCTTCTTCTCCTTCGCGAGGCCCAGCAGGTTGTGCGTGCCCAGGGAGCCCACTTTCAGCGTCTGGATCGGCATCTTGAGATAGTCGATCGGACTGGCGGGAGATGCGAAGTGAAGGATGTAATCGAGCTCGCCGGGTACATGGACGAACTTGGTCACATCATGGTGGAAGTATTCGAATTCCTTTAACGGAAAAAGATGCTCGATGTTTTTGATGTTGCCGGTGAGGAGGTTATCCATCCCGATCACATGAAACCCTTCTTTTATAAAACGGTCGCAGAGGTGGGAGCCGAGAAATCCGGCAGCGCCGGTGATCAGTATACGTTTTTTATTCATTTTGATATAGAGTTTAAACGGGTAACGGCCTGGCGTCCCACGCTTTCGTAATGAAATCCAAGTTCCTGCATGCGCGGGGATTCGAACAGGTTGCGGCCGTCGAATATTACCTGGTCTTTCAGATTGGTGCGGATTTTTTCGAAATCAGGTGTGCGGAACACGCTCCATTCCGTGGCGATGATTAATGCATCGGCGTTATCCAGCGCGTCGTACTGATGCTCGGCGAAATGGATGCGGTCGCCCAGCAACTGCTTTACGTTCGGCATGGCTTCGGGGTCGAAGGCCGAAACGGTTGCGCCGGCGGCTAGCAGGCGGTCGATAATGTATAAAGCCGGGGCTTCGCGGATGTCGTCAGTATTGGGCTTGAAGGCCAGGCCCCACAGCGCGAAATGTTTCCCCTGGAGGTTATTTTCGAAATAAGATTCGATTTTGGGCAGCAGGAATACTTTCTGTGCTTCGTTCACGTCCATCACCGCATTCAGGATACGGAAATCGTAATCCACGGTCTGCGAAGATTTTACCAGCGCCTGCACGTCTTTCGGGAAGCAGCTGCCGCCATACCCGATACCGGGGAAGAGGAAGCGTTTGCCGATACGATCGTCGCTGCCGATACCGCGGCGTACCATATCCACGTCTGCACCCAGGCGCTCGCACAGGATAGCGATCTCGTTCATGAACGAAATTTTGGTGGCGAGGAAGGAGTTGGCGGCGTACTTGGTCAGTTCAGCGGATTTTTCATCCATGAAAATTACAGGGTTGCCCTGGCGCACGAACGGCGCATAAAGGTCGGCCATGATCTTGCGCGCCCTTTCGGAAGAAGTACCGATTACCACGCGGTCGGGCTTCATAAAGTCTTCCACGGCCACGCCTTCGCGGAGGAACTCGGGGTTGGATACCACGTCGAAATCCACGGTTGCGTTTTTAGCGATGGCTGCGTGCACTTTATCGGCGGTTCCCACAGGAACGGTGCTCTTGTCTACAATGATTTTATAATCCTTCAGCAGGTGACCCAGCTGGTCGGCCACTTTCAGGATATAGGAAAGATCGGCGGAACCGTCTTCCCCAGGAGGCGTGGGAAGCGCCAGAAAAATCACGGCTGCTTCACTGATGCCTTCTTCCAGGTTGGTCGTGAAATGCAGGCGCCCTTCTTTCAGGTTGCGCTCAAACAGTTTTTCCAGGCCGGGCTCATAAATAGTAACCTGGCCGGAAGAGAGCTTTTCCACTTTTTTAACATCGATGTCGACACAGGTTACATCGTTCCCTGTTTCTGCAAAACAGGTGCCGGTCACAAGACCCACATACCCGGTACCTACTACGGTAATTTTCATGTTGGGATTAATTTAAAAATGATTGAATTGAAGCGATAATGTGTTCCAGTTGCTCCGGGTCCATTTCCGTATGAATTGGTAGGGAAATAACCTTTGAGGTGAGTGTATCGGTAACAGGAAGGTGCTGATTGGTTTCGGTCATGCCCTCGAACATTTTCTGGCGGTGGCCGGGAACGGGGTAATAGATCATCGCGGGCACATTTTTCGCTGCCAGGTAAGCCTGCAGTTCGTTGCGGTCTTTACCTTCCACCTGCAACGTGTACTGGTGGAAAACGTGTACCTGGTTGGGCGCCTGGTAGGGGGTGATGATGTACGGGCTGCCGGCGAAAGCTGCGTCGTAAGCTGCGGCTACTTTGCGGCGGGCGGCGATGTAGCTGTCGAGCTGTTGCAGTTTGATGCGGAGCACCACGGCCTGCAGGGTATCAAGGCGGCTGTTAACGCCTACCTCATCGTGGTAATAACGGGCGGATTGCCCATGGTTGGCTACCATGCGGATCTTCGCGGCCAGTGCGTCGTCGTCGGTGAAGAGCGCGCCGCCGTCGCCATAGCAGCCCAGGTTTTTGCTGGGGAAGAAGGAAGTGCAACCGATGTGGCCAAAGGTGCCGGCCTTTTTGGTGATGCCGTTTTTCGTGGTATAATCGCTGCCAATGGCCTGCGCATTGTCTTCGATCACGTACAGGCCGTGCTTTTCGGCGATTTCCATGATGCTGTCCATATCCGCGCTGTGGCCGTAAAGGTGTACGGGCACGATGGCTTTCGTTTTCGGCGTAATGGCTTTTTCAATTGCCTGCGGGTCAATGCAATAGGTTTTGGGATCGATGTCCACAAACACCGGTTTCAGTTGCAAAAGGGCGATGACTTCCGCGGTGGCGATGAAGGTGAAAGAAGGCGTGATAACCTCGTCGCCCGGCTGGAAGCCCAGGGCCATCATGGCGATCTGGAGGGCATCGGTGCCATTGGCGCAGGGGATGACATGCCTGGTTCCCAGGTATTGGCCGAGTTCCTGTGCGAATTGCTGCACGGGCGCCCCATTGATAAATGCGGCGCTTTCAAGGACTTCCAGCATGGCAGCGTCTACCTGCGGTTTAATTTTGTTGTATTGGCGTTTTAAATCCACCATCTGAATAGGAACCATGAACGATGTCTTTTTATGAGACGGCAAATTTACAAATTTTGGGTTAGGCTGCAGAGACTATCTTTGCACCATATTTACTTTTTATCTCATTAAAGTTCAATAGCGTGGGCGTATCGATTTTTTTGTATAACATGGGCATCCGGCTTTTCAGGGCCGGCGTAGGGCTGGCGGCCCGTTCCGGGAAGGTGAAGGCGAAAGCCTGGATCGAAGGCCGGGAGCGGCTTTGGCCTGAACTGGAGGCTGCTGTGGCAGAGCGGAAACCCGCGATCTGGGTGCATGCCGCTTCGCTGGGAGAGTTTGAGCAGGGGAGGCCTGTACTGGAATCCCTCCGGGCCAGGTACCCCAGCCACCGCATCGTGCTTACTTTCTTTTCCCCCTCGGGGTATGAAGTCCGGAAAAACTGGCCCGGCGCCGACGTGATCTGCTACCTGCCCCTCGATACCCCGGAAAACGCGGCCCGCTTCCTGGACCTGGTACGCCCGCAACTGGCGATTTTCATTAAATACGAATTCTGGTACCACTTCCTCGCCGGCCTTTACGCCAGGAAGGTGCCGGTGCTTCTCATTTCTGGGATTTTCCGGCATAAACAGTTGTTTTTCAGGCCCTGGGGTGGTGTTCCCATGTTCAAGGATCTCCTACGGAAAATGGATCATCTTTTCGTCCAGAACGAAACTTCCATTACCCTGCTCCACAACATCGGCATAAAAGCGGTTACGCTGGCGGGGGATACCCGGTTCGACCGCGTTTGGGCGCTCCGGCAGCAACCGGTGGCCCTCCCGGCTATCGAATCGGCGCTCCGGCTGGAGAAAGTGCTCGTGGCGGGTAGCACCTGGGAGGCTGACGAGGCGCTCCTGGCGGAATGGTGGTATGGTGGCGGGAAGGAAGGGAGACAACTGGTGCTGGCGCCCCATGAGATCGATGCGGCCCACCTGGAAAACATCCAGGCTTTATTCCCGGATGCCGTGCGTTTTTCACGACTGAACGGCCGCCAGCCGGATGTGCTGGTGATTGATAATGTGGGCATGCTGTCGGCCTTGTACCGTTATAGCCGGGTGGCTTATGTGGGCGGGGGATTCGGAAAAGCAGGGATTCATAACCTCCTGGAGCCGGCTACGTACGGCCGGCCGGTGATTATCGGGCCGGTATACCAGCAATTTTTCGAAGCGGAAATGCTGGTGCACCTGAGAGGCGCCATCGTAATACAAAACGCGAAAGAACTGGCCAGGGCCATCGAGGCGCTGAACGATCCCTTTTATTACGGGCAGACATCGGAGATCGCCGCCCGCTTCGTGGAAGACCACAAAGGCGCTACCGAAAAAATCATGGGGTATATTCAGGAGAAACGCTTCCTGACGAGCGAGTAGAAGTGTTGCGCCACGGGGTCGGACTCGTCCCACCCCAATTTAATTTTCAGTTCCCGCTCGATCCAGTATTCCGCTTCCTGCAGGCTGGCGCATTCGTTGATGGTTTTCACCGAGCGCTCGTACATGGTTTTATCGCCGCGGAAGAGGGCTTCCATAAACTGGAACTTGTCGTTGATCCCGATTGCGCTTTTGAGGTCGGGAACGCCCATGCTGCCGATTTTTTCTCCTATTTCCATGTTTTTACCGCTGAACCGGTCGTTGAGCGACGCGGTGGGCTGGGCCACCAGTTCGTTCAGGTCGCGGCGAATGCCATTGGCTTCCGGAGCCGGCGCCGGTGCGGGTTGAGGCTGCAGTTGCGGCTGCGGTTGGGGAGGAAGGGGATCGAAGAGGGTGGCGCTGGCCGCCGGCTTCTCCGGTGCAGGGCGCACCTGCTTCACGGGAACGCGGTCGGGCGCATAGCCGTTCGCATGGCCGTTGGTAGCCATCGCTGCAACAGGCGCCGCAACGGCGGGCGTAACGGGAACAGGCGCGGGGGGCGGCGGCGCGGGAACCGGTTCGGAAACATGAACGTGCGCCGGCATAATCACGGCTACGTGACCATGGGAAGATAGCTCGCTCTGCTTCTGAAGATTCCGCTGGTGGAGGATTTCCGCCTGCAGCAACTGTGTGTAGTAGGACATGGATTGCAAACTCGCAGCAGAATTTTTCAATTCCTGCAGTTTGTCAATTAATGCATTTATCTTTTCCATGCGTTAATTGAATTTTGTTCCGTAAATCTGTGATGATAACGAAGTCCGGAAATAATTATTTTATTTGCAACTAAGTTATACTTTTTTAACCACTTGTTAGTCAAAATAATACAATATGTTTATTGAACCTTCGCTTACAGGAGGCCGGAGAGGTTGGATCGAAGTGATTTGCGGATCGATGTTTTCCGGTAAAACGGAGGAACTGATCCGCCGGCTGAACCGGGCGAAGATTGCCAACCTGTCCGTTGAAATCTTTAAACCCGCCATGGATGTACGGTACGATCATGAAGATATTGTCTCACACAACGATTCGCGCATCCTTTCCACCCCGGTGGAAAGCTCGCAACAAATGCTCCTCCTCGGACAGGGTACCGACGTTGTCGCGATCGACGAAGCCCAGTTTTTCGACATGGAACTTCCCAACGTCTGCGACCAGCTTGCCCTCCAGGGCATCCGTGTGATCGTGGCCGGCCTCGATATGGACTTTCGCGGCGAACCGTTCGGTCCCATTCCCGCCCTGCTTGCCAAGGCGGAGTATATTACCAAACTACATGCCATTTGTGTGCGTTGCGGCAACATCGCCACGCATTCCTACCGGCTCTCCGCCGGATCGCAGAGGGTTTTGCTCGGCGAAAAGGACCACTACGAGCCCCGCTGCCGGCATTGCTACGCCAAAGGCGATGCTGTCTGAGCCCGCAGCTCAGGGCTCTACCTTCACTTTAAACGTAAATTTCTTCTGGGTAATATAACTGAAACATACGACAACAACCGTTGTCAGGATTTTGCCTATGGTGGGGTAGAAATGGCAATAATCCACGAAAAGCTTCATCAGCACGTAATTCATCAGCAGGCACACGGCCACGAGCAGGAAATATCTCGCAAGCTGCACCCGCCCGCGCAGGTTGGAATCAGAAAACACGATGTATTTGTTCAACAGGAACCCCGTCGGGAAACTCACCAGAAATGCCATGAACACGGCCGCAATGTGCGGGCTTAGCGCAATGAACGGCAACTCCACCACCTGCTTGTTCAGCACGAAGTTGTAAAAAACGAAAAACAGGAAGATATCCAGCACCGTATTCCCCCCTCCGCAAGCAAGGTAACGGAAGGTCTGGAATGGCATCACCTTCGCAAATGGCCTGTAAAAGAAGGTGAGGATATTTAAAATGAGATGCTTCATTGCGTAAAAACGTGGCAAAGCTACAAACGAAAAAGGAAATCCCGGACCCGAAATCCGCTTTTTTAACATCCCTTTTGGATCCGCCTAACGTACCCGCCGGCGCTGCTTCCAGGCCGAAGGTGCTTTTGCGCTGCCATTAAGCTGCGGAGCGGCAGCAGCGGGCTGTTCCCAGAGAACGGCTGCCAGGATGGCCGCCGCGCGGGCCGCATCATCTTCCGGCGAAGCCTCCAGGGCCTGCGGGGTAAAGTAACGGGCAATAAAGTTGGTGTCGAAATTCCCTTCGATGAACGCCGCCTGCTGCAATGCCCATTTGCCGAACGGCAACGTGGTCTTAATACCGGTCACCCGGTATTCGTCGATGGCGCGGATCAGCCGCAGCCGGGCCTCATCGCGGTCGGCCCCCCAGGCGATCAGCTTGGAGATCATCGGGTCGTAAAAAATAGGAATATCCATCCCTGCCTCATATCCGTCATCAACCCGCACGCCGGGGCCCTGCGGACGGATATACGTTTCCAGCCGGCCCGTATCGGGCAGGAAGTTATTCGCCGGATCCTCGGCGCAGAGCCGCAGTTCGATAGCGTGGCCATTGATTGTCAGATCGTTTTGCCCGAAGGAAAGCTTTTCGCCGCGGGCTACGCGGATCTGTTCCTTCACCAGGTCGAGGCCCGTGATCATTTCGGTGACGGGGTGCTCTACCTGCAGGCGGGTATTCATTTCGAGGAAATAGAAATTCAGTTTTTCGTCGACCAGGAATTCCACTGTTCCGGCGCCGTGGTAATTACAGGCGCGGGCTACGTCTACCGCGCACTGGCCCATGGCCTGGCGGATGTCAGGGGTGAGGCAGGAGGAAGGAGCTTCCTCGATCAATTTCTGGTGGCGGCGCTGGATGGAGCACTCCCTTTCGAAGAGGTACACCACGTTGCCGTGGCGGTCGCCCAGCACCTGTATTTCAATATGGCGGGGCGAGCCCACGTATTTTTCGATGAAAACGGCGTCGTCACCGAAAGCGCTGAGGGCTTCACTTTTGGCGAGGCGGATCTGTTCTTCCAGTTCGCTTTCCTTTTCCACCACGCGCATGCCTTTCCCGCCGCCGCCGGCAGAAGCTTTAATGAGGATGGGGAAACCGGTTTTCTTTACCACTTCCTTCGCTTCTTCCAGGCTTTTGAGCGGCGTTTCAGTGCCGGGCACCATAGGCACCCCGAATTTTTGCGCCGCTTGTTTGGCCGCGAGCTTGCTGCCCATGGTTTCGATGCTGGATGCGGAAGGGCCGATGAAAATGAGCCCGGCGTCTTCAACAGCCTGCGCAAAGCGGGCGTTTTCGCTGAGGAAGCCGTATCCGGGATGGATGGCGTCTGCCCCGGTGGATTTCGCAACGGCGATGATCTTGTCGCCCAGCAGGTAACTCTGCGCGGATGGCGCGGGACCGATGCAAACGGCTTCGTCGGCATACTGCACAAATGGCATGGTTCGGTCGGCTTCGGAATATACGGCTACGGTGGCGATTCCCATTTCCCTGGCGGAGCGCATAACGCGCAGTGCTATTTCTCCCCTGTTGGCGACAACGATTTTCTTCATGGTCAAAACATTGCGATAAAGCGCTAAAGTTAATGGATTTCAAATTGGCGGATCAAAGTTATCTTTGCCGCGTGAAAAGTCCCATTTCCCAGATATACGCTTTGGTCCGCAAAGACCTGTTGCTTGAATGGCGGCAACGCCACGCCCTTTTCGGCATTTTATTGTATGTGTTTTCGACGGTTTTCGTCATCAACCTGATGGTGCGGGAGCCGGAGGAAAGGATGTGGAACGCGATGTTCTGGGTGGTGCAGTTGTTTGTGTGCGTGAATGCGGTGGCGAAGAGTTTCGTGCAGGAGAACCGGGGGCGGCTGCTGTATTTTTATTCGTTGGTCCACCCGCGTTATTTTATTGCCGCGAAGCTGATTTACAACGTGTTGCTGATGATGTTATTTTCGGTGGTGACGTTGGTGTGCTGCATACTTTTCCTGGGGAACCCGCTGGCGAAGCCGTTGTATTTCCTGGGTGTGGTGCTGCTGGGCGGGGTGAGTTTGAGCGTATTGTTCACGATGCTGGCGGCGATCGCGGCGCAGGCGAGCCAGAATGCGGCGCTCATGGCGATCATGGGTTTTCCGCTGATCATGCCGGTGCTGATATTGCTGAATAATATTTCCCAGAGCGCGTTTTCGCCGGTGGTGCAGCCCGGGCTGGGGGGGATGTTCCTCATGCTGGCAGGGCTCGATGTACTGGTGGTGGCGCTGGCGCTGATCCTCTTTCCATTCCTCTGGAAAGAATAAAATTCAACAAAATACCTTCCGGGGTGCGGATTATTCAATGCGGAAGGCCTGCTTTGCAGGTTCATCAAAATCCTCAATTTGCTTTGCCGTTAGCGGATAAACGTGTAGGTTTGCCCCCAATATTTCATTAGAGTAATGGCTAAAAATTGGTGGAAAATACTCTCCGTACTGCTCCTGCTTTATGTGATCGTCGGAGGATTCCTGGTTCCGGTGCCGGTTATCGGCAACAATCAGCAGGCTGCCCGCAGCATCTTCTTTCACTTGCCGATGTGGATGGCAATGTATACCCTGCTCACGATATCCGTCGTTAATTCCATCTGGTACCTGGCTACCAACGACCTCCGCCGCGACGTGCGCGCTTCCAGCGCCGCCAGCGTTGGCGTGTTGTTCGGGGTAATGGGGTTCCTGACGGGGATGTTCTGGGCCACCTATACCTGGGGGGGCACTATCGTGAACGATCCCAAACAGATGACCACTGCCATCGCACTGGCGATCTACATGGCTTACCTGGTGCTCCGCATGTCGTTCACCGACATCGACAAAAGGGCCCGGGTTTCGGCGATCTACAATGTATTCGCGTTCGCCCTGCTCATTCCCCTGACTTACATTATCCCCCGCACGGTGGATTCCCTGCATCCGGGAAGCGCCAGCAGCCCGGGGTTCAGCGATAAAGACACCGCCGGTACTATCAAAATGGTGCTCTGGCCCGCCTTCCTCGGCTTTACCCTGCTCGGCATCTGGATCTATACCCTTCGCAACCGTTATAAAAGATTGGCTCTTAAAAATATCCTTCATGGTTAACAGAATATCCGTTTCCCTCTTCGCCGCATTCCTGCTCCTCGTTTCCGTAGCCTTCGGCCAGGAAACTACCACCGTAGTCCAGGATGCCGCGTCCCAGCAAAACACCGAAACCGGCGCCGTGAACGAATTTTTCCGCAGCGACAGCAAAATTTATGTGGCCGTGGGCATCCTGGTGATCATTTTCAGCTGTATAACGTTATACCTGGTACGGCTCGATCGAAAAATCTCCCGGCTGGAAAAAGAAAAATAGCCTTTTTAGCGCGTCCCTTCCTTACAAGTCTGCTTACAACACCAAAACAACATATCTAAACCGTTTTTTATGGCTAAAGCTAAAATGCTGACGCAAGAACCGCACTATAACTTTTTCCACAGCGTGGAAATGAGTTTCGACAAGGCCGCGCAATTCACCAAATGGGAATCCGGGATTCTCGAGCAGATCAAGGCATGCAACGCCGTTTACCGCATGAAATTCCCTGTGCGTGTGGGCGATGGCATCGAGGTGATCGAGGCTTACCGTGTGCAGCACTCCCATCACAAACTGCCCTGTAAAGGTGGTATCCGCTTCAGCGAAGAAGTGAACCAGGACGAAGTGATGGCCCTCGCCGCACTCATGACCTACAAATGCGCGATCGTGAATGTGCCCTTCGGCGGCGCAAAAGGCGGTATCCGCATCAATCCCCGCAACTATTCTCCCTTCCAGCTCGAAAATATCACCCGGCGCTACACGGCCGAACTGGTAAAGAAGAACTTCATTGGCCCCGGCATCGACGTTCCCGCGCCTGATTATGGCACCGGCGAACGCGAAATGAGCTGGATCCTGGATACCTACATGTCGCTGCGCCCCGGTGAGATCGACGGCTATGGCTGCGTGACCGGCAAACCCGTTTCCCAGGGCGGCGTCCGCGGCCGTAAAGAAGCCACCGGCCTCGGTGTATTCTACGGTCTGCGCGAACTCTGTAACGTGAAAGAAGATATGAAGCGCCTCGGCCTCGAGCCCGGCCTCGAAGGTAAAACCGTTGTGGTACAGGGTATGGGCAACGTGGGCTACCACGCCGCAAAATACTTCCACGAAGCCGGCGCCAAAGTAATCTGCCTCATCGAGTGGGACGGCGCCATCTACAACCAGAAAGGCCTCGACCCCGACGCCGTGCTGAAACACCGCAACGAAACCGGTTCCATCACCGGCTTCCCCGGCGCCAAAAACCTTAAAAAGAATACCGACGGCCTCGAAATGGATTGCGACATCCTCATCCCCGCAGCCCTCGAGAACGTTATCCACGAGGAAAACGCCCCCCGCATCAAGGCGAAAATCATCGGTGAAGCCGCCAACGGCCCCATTACGCCCGAAGCCGACGACATCCTTTCCAAAAAAGGCGTGATCGTAGTACCTGACATGTTCCTCAACGCCGGCGGTGTAACCGTTTCTTACTTCGAATGGCTGAAAAACCTCAGCCATGTGCGCTACGGCCGCCTCGGCAAACGCTTCGACGAAAACATGAACATCCACATCCTCGGCCAGATCGAGGAACTGACCGGCAAAAAAGTTTCCGAGAAAGAACGCAAATTCATCGCCCACGGCGCGGATGAAGTGGACCTGGTGTATTCCGGCCTGGAAGAAACCATGATCACCGCCCTCCACGAAGTACGTGAGAAATCTCTCGAGCACAAAAAAATCAAGGATATGCGTACCGCCGCTTACGTTTGCGCCATCGATAAGGTGGGCTCCGCTTACGAGCAACTCGGTATTTTCCCCTGATTTTGCACACATATGGACTGTACGACAACGGCCGGGCATTTTGCCCGGCCGTTACTTTTTATATAGAAAATTGAATTTCAATATGCTGTCAATCTTCCGCCGGGGCAGGCGGGGCAACGGGCGGGTAATCCGGCAAGTCATGTTCGAACACCCAGCTGGCGGCGGAATTATCGAGGCGGCAGCACCAGGTGTTGACGCCATTGGTGATCACCAGCCAGGGAACGGGCAGCGCCATATGGTACCGCACGATCTGCTCCAGCACCGGCTGTTTCAGCGGAACGCCCATTTCCTTGCATTCCACGATCATCCATGGTGTGGCTTCCCGGGAATAGACCACGATATCGCAGCGCTTGCGCAGCTCGCCCAGGTGCAGCTCTTTCTCGATGCTCAGTAATGCCCCCGGGTACTCGCGGGATTTCACCAGGTAGTTCAGGAAATTCTGCCGAACCCATTCTTCCGGCGTGAGCGTCACGTATTTTTTGCGGTATGGATCGTAAATCATTTCCCGGCCGTTGGTAGCCGTGATCTTGAAATCGGGTTGCGGAAAACGGATGGATATCATACCGCGAAACTAGGGATTGGATGGCTTTTTGCCGAAAAAACATTACATTCACTTGTCAAAAGGCTATGAAGACGAAAGAAGAGATAGTAGCTAACTGGCTGCCCCGTTATACGGGTGAGAAACTGGAGAACTTCGGGTCTCACATCCTGCTCACCAACTTTACCAATTACGTACTGCAATTCTCCCAGTGGAACAACGCCAAGATCGTTGGCGCCGACCGTCCCATGCAATGCTGTACGGCAGGCGATATCACCATCATCAATTTCGGGATGGGCAGCCCCGGCGCGGCAACCGTCATGGATCTGCTCAGCGCCATTGCGCCGAAGGCGGTGCTGTTCCTGGGGAAATGCGGTGGGTTGAAGAAGAAAAACAGTATCGGCGACCTCATCCTGCCGATCGCGGCTATCCGCGGCGAGGGTACGTCGAACGACTACTTCCCGGCGGAAGTGCCTGCCCTACCGGCATTTGCCCTGCAAAAAGCTATTTCCACCACCATCCGCGAATTCGGGTGCGACTACTGGACCGGCACCTGCTACAGTACTAATCGCCGTGTTTGGGAGCACGATGCCGATTTTAAGAAATACCTGGAGCGGATCCGCGCCATGGCTATCGATATGGAAACGGCGACCATCTTTTCGGTAGGTTTCTATAATAAAATCCCTACCGGCGCGCTCCTCCTCGTTTCCGACCAGCCGATGGTGCCCGAAGGCGTGAAAACTGAGGAAAGTGATAAAAAAGTGACGACCGAGTACGTGGACCGGCACCTGCGCATTGGCATCGATTCCCTCAAAAATCTCATCAACAGCCACCAAACCGTTAAACACCTCTTGTTTTGAGCCCTGTACCGTTGGTTTCCATCCGCAACCTTACCGTTGATTTCCGTGGCGAAGACCATGCGGTTACCGCCGTCAACCATATTTCGTTCGACGTAATGCCGGGCGAAATCCTGGGCATCGTGGGAGAATCCGGTTCTGGAAAATCGGTAACGTCACTTGGTATCATGCGGCTTATTGCCGCGCCGGGGCGCATCAGTGAAGGAGAGATCATTTTTCAGCCCGCCGGTCAGCCGCCGCAGGACCTGCTCCGCTTGCCGGAAGCCGCCATGCGGCATTACCGTGGGCATGAGATCGCTATGATCTTCCAGGAGCCCATGACCAGCCTTAACCCGCTACATACCTGTGGGAAGCAGGTGGCGGAAGCCATCATATTACACAAGAAAGTATCGCCCCGCGAAGCCCGCCGGCAAACCATCGCGTTGTTCGAACGCGTGCGCTTGCCCCGGCCTGATGAGGCGTATGGAAAATATCCGCACGAATTGTCGGGGGGCAGAAGCAGCGCGTCATGATCGCGATGGCGATTTCTTGCGGCCCGCGGCTCCTGATCGCCGACGAGCCCACCACGGCGCTCGATGTAACCGTACAGAAAACGATTCTCGAACTGCTGCAGGAATTGCAGCGCGAAATGGGGATGAGCGTTGTCTTCATCACCCACGACCTCGGTGTGATCGCGGAGATCGCCGACCGGGTAGTGGTGATGTACAAAGGTGAGATTGTGGAAGAAGGGGCGGTGAAACCCATTTTCGAACAGCCAGTCCATGCTTATACGAAAGGCCTGCTGGCCTGTAGGCCTCCGCTGGATCTCCGCCTGCGCCGCCTGCCTGTGGTGAATGATTTCACAGGCAGCCGTGAGCCCGTGGAAGTAAACGCTTTCGTGCGTTCCCTGGAGATGCCGGAGCCGGAGATGCGGGCGCGGCAGGAAATGTTGTTGGAAAGGCCGCCGTTACTGGAAGTGGAGAGCCTCAGCACCTGGTTCCCTACGGGTAGAACGCTTTTCGGGAAAGTGAAACATTGGACGAAAGCGGTGGATGATATCAGTTTTACAGTCCGGGAAGGGGAAACATTGGGACTGGTGGGCGAATCCGGTTGTGGGAAAACGACATTGAGCCGGACGCTCCTGCGGTTGGTGGAGCCCACGCACGGCGCTATACGTTACCGCGGCAGGGATCTGCTGTCGCTTTCCGCGGCGGAGCTGCGCGATATGCGGAAAAACATCCAGCTGATCTTCCAGGATCCTTATTCCTCGCTGAATCCCCGGATGACCGTGGGCCAGGCGATCCTCGAACCGTTGCAGGTGCACGGCTTGTATGGAAACGACCGGGAAAGGAGGGACAAGGTGCTGGAGCTGCTGGAAAAGGTACAGTTGTTGCCGGAACATTACCACCGTTACCCCCATGAGTTCTCCGGCGGGCAGCGGCAGCGGATCGTAATCGCAAGGGCCCTGGCATTGCATCCGGAATTTATTATTTGCGACGAGTCGGTGTCGGCGCTGGACGTGAGCGTTCAGGCGCAGGTACTCAACCTGCTGCGGGCGCTTCAACACGAGTTTAATTTCACGTATATCTTTATATCTCATAATCTGTCTGTTGTACATTTTATGAGCGACCGGATGATGGTAATGCAAAAAGGGAAGATCGCGGAAATGGGCCCGGCGGAGGAAGTGTATCACCGTCCGGCTTCGGCGTACACAAAGGAATTGATCGCGGCGATTCCGGGCCGGTGAACCTTATTTTCATAAATGCATTATTATTCGTACCTTTGCAGACTTTAAATTCATTCATACCGTAATATGAAATTATCACAATTCAAGTTCGATCTGCCGTTAAACCTGATCGCACAACATCCCTCCAAGACAAGAGACGAGAGCCGCCTGATGGTTGTAAACCGCGCCACTGGCAAAATCGAGCACAAGGTTTTCAAAGACATTCTGGGTTATTTCAACGACAAGGACGTAATGATCGTGAACAACACGAAAGTGTTTCCCGCGCGTCTGTACGGCCGTAAGGAGAAGACCGGTGCGAAAATCGAAGTGTTCCTGCTTCGTGAGCTGAATAAGCAAAACCGTCTGTGGGACGTTATCGTTGATCCGGCCCGGAAGATCCGCGTAGGCAACAAGCTGTATTTTGGAGATGATGAGAGCCTGGTGGCGGAAGTGATCGACAACACCACTTCCCGCGGCCGTACCATCCGTTTCCTGTTCGAAGGGAACGACGAAGAGTTCAAGGCCGTACTGGACAGCCTGGGCGAAACCCCGCTGCCGAAGTACATCAAGCGCAAGCCGGAGGAAGAAGACAAGGAACGTTACCAGACCGTGTACGCCAAGTACGAAGGTGCGGTAGCCGCTCCCACCGCTGGTCTTCACTTCAGCCGCGAGCTGATCAAACGCCTGGAGATCAAAGGCGTGAAGTTCGCTGAAGTAACCCTTCACACCGGCCTGGGCACCTTCCGCCCCATCGAGGTGGAAGACCTGAGCAAGCATAAAATGGATGCGGAATATTTCCACATCGATGAATATGCGGTGAAAATCGTGAATAAGGCGAAAGAAGAAAACCGCAAGATCTGCGCCGTAGGTACCACTTCGGTACGCGCCGTAGAATCTTCCGTTACTGCGCAGAATCACCTGAAGGCAGCGGAAGGCTGGACCAACACCTTTATCCATCCTCCCTACGACTTCTCGATTCCCAACGCACTGGTAACCAACTTCCACCTGCCCAAAACGAGCCTTCTTATCATGGTTTGCGCCTTCGCCGGCTACGACCTGATCATGGAAGCTTACCAGCAGGCCATCAAGGAAAAATACCGGTTCTTCAGCTATGGCGACGCCATGCTCATCATTTGATCCGGCCAACAGATTTTAAAAAAGGCAAACAGCGTTCACTGTTTGCCTTTTTTTATCAAAATATCCTTATTTCGCAGTATGCCAGACAGGAAAAAGATAGCGGTCATCGTAGCCGGTGGCTCCGGCCTCCGGATGGGAAGCACCATCCCCAAACAATTCATGGAAATCGGTGGCAAACCCGTTCTGCACCATACCATCAATGCATTCCGCCACGCCTACCCGGATATCCGGATCGTGCTCGTCATCCCCGAAGCACATAGTGCATACATCGCACCATTACTTGTTTCCTTCGACGCGCCGCCTTCCATCACCATTGTGCATGGGGGTGAAACGCGCTTTCATTCCGTGAAAAACGGACTGGCCACCATTACCGAACCTGCCGTGGTTTTCGTTCATGACGGTGTGCGGGCGCTGATTTCGCCCGAACTGGTCCGGCGCTGTTGCGAAGGCGCCCTGGCGAAAGGGAACGCCATTCCTGCCATAGAGGTGAAAGATAGTCTCCGGGAAGTGGATGATGAAGGCAACCTGGCGGTCGACCGAAGCCGTTTCCGTATTATCCAGACACCGCAGACGTTCCTGTCCGAGCAATTGCTGCCTGCTTTCGGACAGCCGTATGATCCCCTGTTCACCGACGAAGCCAGCGTGGCTGAACGGTTTGGGGCGGAGATCCACCTGGTGGAAGGGGAGGAGCGAAATATCAAAATCACCCGTCCGCTGGATCTTGCGATCGCGGAGGTTTTGCTTGCCACGAACAAATAATCAGCCTTTTTTGAAGCCCATCGCAATGAACTTTTGTTGCTTGCCGTTGGGTGGCCAGATGTGAATGACGTTGCCTGTCCTGCAACCGCATTCCAGGCAATTCTGTGCTTTACCTGCTACGCTTTTGCGGAAAGGGGTAGCGATGGTGATGCCGGTTTTCGCTTCCAGCCACGCGTCGAGCTCTGCCTGGAAATTCGCGCTGGAGCGGTCGATGTCCTGCGACCAGGGGTTGTTGCATTGGGTTTCGTCCATCACCAGGGTATCACCCAAAGGTTCAATTTGTTCGTCATTATTACACGATACATTAACCAGCATAAAACCGGTCAACAGCAGGAGTAAACCTTTCCTCATGAATACATTGTTTGTTTAAAAACGCCGGGAAGATAGGAAAAGTTAAGGTCTGGTGAATCCCAGGTCGATAAACTTTTGTTCCGAACCCGCCGGCGGCCATACGTAAATGACGTTGCCCGTTGTGCAGGAACATGCATAACATATCTGCGTTTTTTCAGGATACATTTTACGGAACGGCGTGCTGATATCGACGCCGGTTTCAGTTTCCAGCCATTTTTCAAGTGTCTGGTTGAACGAAGCGGCGCCAGGAGCGATATCTTTCGCCCAGGGGGCGCTACAGACGGTTTCGATGTATTGAAAAGCATCCGCCAGTTTGGGGGATTTCTTGTCTTTTTTGCAGGAACCGGTGGCCATGGCGGCGGTGGCAAGTAAGCAGAGAAGTGTGAATTTCATATTTCAGGTTTAATCCAGTTGAAGTTCCGAAGCACGTTTAAAGCCCATATCCAGGAATGCCTGTTCGGAACCATCGGGTACCCAAACGTAAATCGTATTGCCCGTGAGGCAGGTGCAGGCGGCGCATAACCGTATTTTCTCCGGGATCACATCTCTTTTGGCGGTCAGTATCGCGATCTTGGTTTTGGTATGGAGCCAGGTTTTGAGTTGTTTATTGAAATCTTTTCCCGTCCGCGGGACATCCATGGCCCAGGGATCGGCGCACTGAGTTTCGCTGTAAACGAGGGCGTCTTCCATTTTAGGGGGCTTGCTGTCTTTGTTGCAGGAAACGGTTGCCATAAAGGCGATAAGGAATAGCTGCAGCTTGTACTTCATAGTATCAGGTTGATTTTAAATAAAGAGCTCAGGGTTTGAAAAATCCGAGATCGATAAATTTTTGTGCGTCGCCGTTGGCTGGCCATAAATAAATCGCATACCCGGGGGACAGGCATCGCAGCCTACGAACTTGTCGCCGCCAACATTTTTCACTTCCAGTTTCGCGATGGTTTCCCCGGTTTCCGCTTCCATCCAGGCTTTCAGCTTTTGAGCATAGTCGGGATGAAAGCTTCTGACCTTGGGGTGCCAGGGGTCGATGCATTGCGTTTGATTGTATTGTAAAGCGCGGGAAGGGGAAGGCGGTTTGTCTTTCTTTTTACAGGAAATGGAAACCAGGGCAATGAATGCCGGCAATAAAATAAGCCTGTTTTTCATGTTCGCGTGGTTTCTTTTGAAACGCAGGGAAAACAAGAAAGGTTACAGCGCGCAGAAAAGATGAAGTCCCGGAAAGCTTATTCCGACTGCCCTTTCCCGATTTTTTGCAGGATCTGATGGGCTGCTTCCAGCGCCTGGAATCCATCGCGCACGTTTACGGCAACGGGTTTGTTTTCCAGGATGCTGTCGCGGAAGAGTTCCAGTTCCATGCGGATGGCGTTGGATTGTTTGATTTCCGGATTGTCGATCGCAATGGTTTTTTTTCCATTGTTAGTAGCAATGTCGAGCGTGAAGAGGCCTTCGTCTGCCGGGGTTTTCAGTTTGATGATTTCGGTTTTCTTGTCGAGGAAGTCGATACCGATATATGCGTCTTTCTGGAAGAGGCGCATTTTCCTCATTTTTTTGAGGGAGATGCGGCTGGAGGTGAGATTGGCGACGCATCCGTTGTGGAACTCGATGCGAACGTTGGCGATATCGGGGGTGTCGCTCATGACTGCTACGCCGCTGGCGGAAATCCTGCTGATGCTGGATTGTACGATGCTCAGCACGATATCGATATCGTGGATCATGAGGTCGAGGATCACGCTCACGTCAGTACCGCGGGGATTGAATTCCGCCAGGCGGTGCACTTCGATGAACATGGGTTTGAGGTCGTATCCTTTCAGGGCGAGGAATGCGGGATTGAAGCGCTCCACATGCCCTACCTGGAATTTGATATTGGCTTCTTCCACGAGCTTCACCAGCAGGCGGGCTTCCTCCATGGTATTGGTCATGGGCTTTTCTACAAAAACATGCTTGCCCATTCGGATGGCCGTTTCGCACAACTGGAAGTGCTGGGTGGTAGGCGCCACAATGTCGATCGCGTCGGAGGCGCGGATCAGTTCTTCCGCCGTCTCGTAACGGGGAATGCTGTAAGTTCCCCGGATACTATCCGCATTGGCGTCGCTGGGATCGAAATAACCCGTCACTTCCACATCTTTCATGGTCGATAACTGGGAGAGGTGAATTTTGCCCAGGTGCCCTACTCCAAACAAGCCAATTTTTAGCATGCGCGATTGTTTTTAAGAAAATTCCTGCAAATGTAACAAAACGACATGTTATTACTTTATATATATTCGTAAGAACCCCGGTCAACCAATGCGCTTTTTACTGCTTATCATATCTTTTTCACTGGCGTCCGCACTTCAGGCGGCGGCACAGTCGTGTCGGCAGCCGGGACAGACGCCTCAGAGCGCTTTTCCCGTTTGCGGTTCCCGAAACCTGACCCAGACTTCCGTTCCCATCTGCGATGGCCGCACCCTCCGGCTGAACTTCTGCAGCACCGTGGACCCCAATACGGATTATGAAGACAAGAACCCATTCTTCTATAAATTCACCTGCTTCCAGGCCGGAACGCTCGGGTTTACGATCGTGCCCAACGATCTCGACGACGATTACGACTGGCATATCTTCGATGTAACCGGCCTGAATGTAAACGATATTTATACCGACCCTTCCTTGCAGATTTGCGGGAACTGGAGCGCACGCCCTGGCCGCACCGGCGCCAGCAATGCAGGGCAAACGCACATCAACTGCGCGGGCGACGATTACCCTAATTTCAGCAGCATGCCGGATTTGAAGGTAGGGCACGAATACCTGTTGCTCGTTAGCCATTTTACCGATACGCAAAGTGGCTATACCCTGTCTTTCGGCGGCGGCACCGCCGTGATCACGGACCCCAACACCGGGAAATTCACTTCCGCCAATTACCGTTGCCATCACAACCGGGTCGTTCTAAAATTCTCGAAGAAATTCCAATGCAAGACCCTCGCAGCCGATGGCAGTGACTTCGAATTGTTCGGTACACCGGCCAGGATTCTGAGTGCGGAGGGTGTCAATTGCAGAAATGCCTTCGACATGGATTCCGTGGTGCTGACGCTGGACCGCCCCCTCGGTCCGGGTAATTATACCATCCGCATGAAAAACGGTACTGACGGGAACACGCTCCTCGATCCCTGCGACGTGCCCATCGCCGCCGGAGAAAATATCATCATGACCATCGGCGTACCGCAACCCGTACCCTTCGATTCCATTAAGCCGGTAGGCTGCAAGCCTGACAGGCTGATGGTGATCATGAAAAATCCCATCCGCTGTAACTCCGTGGCGGCCAACGGTTCCGATTTCAGAATTATCAACGTGGGTACCGGCCCGGCGGTATCGGTCCGGGGCGCCAATGTTTTCTGCGACGATGAATTGACCGACAGTATCGAAGTAATTCTCAACGGCCCTGTTTTGCTCGATGGCTCCTACCGGCTGAGCCTGGTGCAGGGGACAGATGGCAATACCCTGGTCAGTGAGTGTCATGTGCAAACGCCTTTGGGCCAGTCGGTCCCGTTTCTTACCAGTGATACCGTAAACGCCGCCTATACCTGGCGGACGAGCCTGGATTGCGCATCGGATACCATATACCTGGAGCATGACCGGGCGCATAATGTTTCGGAATGGACCTGGCTGTTCGATGACGGCACTACCCAATCCGGGCCAACGGCCAGCAAGGTTTACTATAAAGGCAATTTCGGCGTCAAGCCGGTGAAGTTGACGGTATCCAACCGCCAATGCCAGGATGACCATATCGTGCGCATCGATCTGCCCAATGAATTGGTGGCGGCGTTTACGCCGGAATCCTGGGTGTTGTGCCCGCTGGACCTGGTGAGGATTTTCAACCGCAGCACAGGGAACATCATGGAGCATCACTGGAGCCTGGGGCATGGTCCCGGATCGCAACGGCGTACGCCGGATCCTTACCGTTACCCGATGTCGGAGCGGGAGGAAACGTATGACGTCCGGCTGATCGTGGTCGACAACCTGCAATGTGAGGACACGGTGATTCACCAGCTGAAGACGGTGCCCAGTTGTTATGTTGCGGTTCCGACGGCCTTTACGCCGAATGGGGATGGGGTCAACGATTTCCTGTATCCGCTGAATGGTTATAAGACGGCGGACCTGTTGTTCCGGGTATTTTCCCGAAACGGACAGATGGTGTTCGAGACCCGTGACTGGCAGCGTAAATGGGACGGGCGGGTTAACGGAGCGCTTGCGCCTGTGGGCACTTACGCCTGGCTCCTGGAATACACGAATACCGAATTGAACCAGCGGGTATTCCTCAAAGGTGTCAGCACGTTGCTGCGATAGCGCGGTTGCTTTCGGGTGCATGGCCGTTCTAATTGGACCCAATTATGCTTTCTCGCACTGTTAGGCTTCCATTTACACAAAACATGCTGGTTGCTCCTTCCTGCTGTCGCCAGGCCGTGGCCGTTCATACAGGCATCCACTTTGGATCCGATGCTGCCTTCCCGGCAATGCGCGGCATTCCCCGCTGGCTGCTCCTTCCTGCTGTCGCCAGGCCGTGGCCGTTCATACCGGCATCCCACTTTGGATCCGATGCTGCCTTCCCGGCAATGCGCGGCATTCCCCGCTGGTTGCTCCTTCCTGTTGTCGCCAGGCCGTGGCCGTTCATACCGGCATCCACTTTGGATCCGATGCTGCCTTCCCTGCTATGCGCGGCATTCCCCGCTGGTCGCCCCTTCTGCCAGGGCCCGGTCGTCATACCGATGCCCGGAACCATGCAATTTTCCGTTTCGGTGAATATTCGTCGAAACTTCGTCCTGGTAACATCAGCTGCCACTTCTCCAGCTTTCCCTGATTTCACAGTGCGCCATCCTCCCGGAGGCTATAATAGCCCTGATCGGTGACGATGATGTGATCCAACACCTCAATTTCCAGCAGGCGGCCACCTGCCTGGAGCTGCTGTGTAATGCTGATGTCGGCTTTGCTGGGTTTCAACAGGCCGGAAGGGTGGTTGTGGCAAAGCAGTAGGCGGGTAGCCCGGTGCTCGAGGGCCATGCCGAACACAATCCGGGGATCGACGGTAGTGGAGGTAATGCCGCCCGTACTGATGCAGGCCTGGTACACGATCCGGTTGGCATGATTCAGAAAAAGAACATAGAAGCTCTCGCAGTCCTGGCCCGATAGCAGATTCCGGAGATATTCCGCGGCCATGCCGATGGAAGTGATTTCCGGTTTTTCCAGCAGGGGGCTTAATTGCCTGCGGCGGCAAAGCTCCAGCGCAGCCAGCACGGTGGCGGCCTTTTTGAGGCCGATGCCCCTGAATTTGCGCAGCTGCGGAAGATTCAGGCGGCCCAGCTCACGGAGATCATTGCCGCAGCTTTCGAATACTTCGCGCGCCAATTCCAGGGCGGATTGCTCCGGTGTTCCGGCATTAATGATAATGGCCAGTAATTCAACGATACTCACCGATGATGGCCCCGTTTTCAACATTTTCTCGCGCGGCCGGTCATCTTCAGGCCACTCTTTCATACGGCGGCGCCGCAGTATCTTCAAATGCCTTACAGGCGCGGGTTCCCGGTAAGCCGGGTTAACAAAAATGGCTTCCATGTTGACTACAGATTATCCTTCAATTTACCCATTTTTTCATAAAATGCTAATATTTTTAGCAGGAGTTCTCCACATTCCCGGGATTTTTTTCCGCATATCCGCGATTAAAGCTTAGTTTTGCAACCTCTTTTCTTTGTCATGAATCCATCGGTAAAAATCTTCACGGGTAACAGTAATCCCGCTCTGGCCGAGCGCATCGCCGCCAGATATGGAAACGGTCTGGGTAAAGTGAATATCCAGAAATTCAGTGACGGTGAATTCCAGCCGGTTTTCCTGGAAAGCATCCGTGGCGATTATGTTTTCCTGGTACAGGGCACCAACGCCCCGTCGGACAATCTCATGGAGCTCCTGCTCATGATCGATGCCGCCAAGCGCGCCTCAGCCGGGTACATCACGGCTGTTATCCCGTATTTCGGGTTTGCCCGGCAAGACCGGAAAGACAAGCCCCGGGTAGCCATCGGTTCCAAACTGATCGCAAACCTGCTCACCGCCGCAGGGGCTAACAGGGTGATTACCATGGATTTGCATGCCCCCCAGATCCAGGGCTTCTTCGATATACCCGTGGATCACCTCGACAGCTCCGCGATTTTTATACCTTATATAGAGAATCTCAAGCTGAAAAACCTTACCTTTGCGTCCCCTGACGTGGGTTCAACCACCCGGGTGCGCGAAGTGGCCAGCTACTTCAACGCCGAAATGGTGATCTGCGACAAGCACCGCAAACGTGCCAACGAGATCGCTTCCATGGTGGTGATCGGGGATGTAGCCGATAAGGACATCGTCCTGATCGACGACATCTGCGACACGGCAGGCACCCTCACCAAGTCGGCCGCCCTCCTGAAAGAGAAAGGGGCCCGTAGCGTTAGGGCGTTTTGTACCCACCCCGTGTTCAGCGGCAAAGCGTACGAAAACATCGAGAACTCCGTCCTGGAAGAACTGGTGGTTTGCGATACCATCCCGCTCAGACAGGAAAGCGCGAAAATCAAAGTGATCAGCGTGGCGGAACTTTTCGCAGTTGCTATCCGCAACATGTACGAAAACAAATCCATCACCAGCCTGTTCGTTCACAGCCAACGCCGGCTGTCTTAACCAAGTGTATTTTTTTACATCATAAATGTTTAAACAATGAAAACAATAACCATCGAAGGACAACTCAGAAGCGAATTCGGCAAAAAAGCCACCCGCCTTCTCCGTTCTGAGGAAAAAGTGCCTTGCGTTATTTATGGGGGTGCAGAAATCGTTGCTTTTTCCGCTCCGGCTACTGCCTTTAAAAACCTGGTGTACACACCCGATTTCCAGATTGCTGAAATCAAACTGGAAGGTAAAACCTACCGCGCGATCCTGAAAGATCTGCAATTCGACACCGTAACCGACGAGCTCACCCACATCGACTTCCTCGAACTCGTGGAAGACAAAAAAGTAGTGGCTTCCCTGCCCCTGCGCGTTGTTGGCCAGTCCGTAGGCGTAAAAGCCGGTGGTAAACTGGTAGTGAAACTAAAAACCCTGAAAGTGAAAGCGCTTCCGAAAGACCTTCGCGAAAACCTGGAACTGGACGTAACCAACCTCAACCTGAACGAAAACCTCCGTGTAGAAGACGTGAAGGCTGATGGTATTGAACTCCTCAACTCTCCCCGCATCCCTGTTGCTTCCGTGGTAATGACCCGTCAGCTGAAACAGGAAGAAGCTGCTGCCGAGAAGGAGGCCAAGAAGAAATAAATTGGCAAAATATTTATATCAAAAAGCCCGGCAGAATATCGGCCGGGCTTTTTATTTTTGGCATCCCGTTTTTGCGGGACATGATTGAAAGCCTGCCAATATGAAATATTTGATCGTAGGATTGGGAAACATCGGTCCGGAATACCATCACACCCGGCACAACATCGGATTCGATGTGGCGGACGCTTTTGCCGCCAAACACCAGACCGCCTTCCGCAGCGACCGCCTCGCCGATGTGGCGGAAGTGCGCTGGAAAGGGAAAACTTTCGTGGTCATCAAGCCTACTACCTACATGAACCTCAGCGGCCGCGCCGTGAAGTACTGGATGGACAAGGAAAAAATCCCTGTCGAAAACGTACTCGTGATCGTCGACGAACTCGCATTGCCCATCGAAGCCATCCGCCTCCGCCCTGGTGGCAGCGATGCCGGCCACAACGGCCTGAAAAGCATCCAGGAAAGCATCGGCACCAACCAATATCCCCGCCTCCGCTTCGGCATCGGCAACGATTTCCCGAAAGGCAGGCAAGTGGATTATGTGCTCGGTAAATGGTCGGCCAAAGAAGAGCCCTGCATTCAGCAGAAAACCGATAAGTGCGTTGAAATCGTGGAAAGTTTTGCCACAATCGGGTTACAACGCTCCATGAACAATTATAACAACCTTACTTTTCCATTATAGAAATGTAAATTGTATATTTCATGCCGAAAGGTGCCCCTACCTTAACCGCTATAGGTCATGATCCGTGTACCACTGATCGTTATATCAACCGGCATATTTTTTCCCAACATCCGGATGATAGTACGCACAGTGGGCAATGTATTGTGGGCTATGGGTCAAACCATAGGCTTTATTAACCTTACAAAATACACGCATTATGAAAATTATCTGCGTTGGAAGAAACTATGCCAAACATGCAGAAGAATTGAAGAACGAAGTGCCCTCCGAACCCGTGATTTTCATGAAACCCAAAAATGCCCTGCTGCAAAACAACCATCCCTTCTATTATCCGGAATTCACGGATAAACTGCATTATGAGTGCGAGCTGGTGCTGCGGATTTCTAAAAACGGGAAACACATCCAGGAAAGATTTGCCAATAAATATTATGACCAGATCTCAGTTGGCATCGACTTCACCGCGCGCGACCTGCAGGAAACGCAAAAAGCCAAAGGCCTCCCCTGGGAAATCGCCAAGTCCTTCGATAATTCCGCCGTTGTCGGCAAGTTTATTCCCATTACGGAAACCATGGACCTGAAAGACACCAACTTCTGTCTTTACAAAAACAAAGAAATCGTACAGCAAGGCAACACCGCTGATCTGCTGTTCACTTTCGACAAACTGATCGCCTACATTTCCCGCTTCTTCACCCTCAACATCGGCGACCTCGTCTTCACCGGCACCCCCGAAGGCGTGGGCCCCGTCGAAATAGGAGATACCCTCGAAGCATTTATTGAAAACGACAGCCTGTTGGAATTCATGGTAAAATAACCGCATCCCGTTCACCGGTCCGCCAGACTAAAAAAGTAAAAATTAAAAAGTTAAAAGAGTACGGGCTTTTTCCTTTTTAATTTTTTCTTTTACGGGATGTTCGAATAAATCACATCCAAAATCCGCGTCATCTCCTGGAAATCCCCCTCCGTGAGATTCTTCCAGCCGATCTCACGCATCTCCAATACCAAAGGCCGCACCTCCCGGTACTTGTTCACCCCCTCGGGCGTTAATTGCAAAAATACCTTCCGCCGGTCGTCCGTCGACCCCTGGCGCTCCACCAACACTTTCCGCACCAATAACTCGATAATCCGCGAAACCGTTGTGATATCCTTGGAAGTTAGTCGCGCTAACTCATTGTGCGTGATTCGTTTATGTTTGTACAGGTTCTCAATCAGCAACCACTGGTCCACCGTAATGTCCAACCCCCGGGCATCGAAACTCTTCTGCCAGTAATTCTTTATTTTTTTTAATGTGGCATCCAGCTTAAAAAAAGACGGATTACTCACGAAAGATTCATGCATAATCATTAATTTGCAGTAGCAATAGTTGCTATGGCAACTATCTGTAATAACCGGCCATTATCACCAAAACAATCTTACGTGGTTAAAGATAACATAAGCGTTCCTGTTTTGAAAGCCACCATCACGCACCGCGAGACCGACCCCGCCTTCCAGGCGCTCCTCCGCAAAGCGTATGGCCTTATGTGCACCGCGCGGCGCATGGCAGATCAATACGAAGCCAACCGCCCCATCTGCAAATACGTGCATTCCACCTCCGCCGGCCACGAAGCCATCCAGATCGCAGCAGGCCTCCAGCTTAAACCCTGCGATTACGTCAGTCCTTATTACCGCGACGACGCCATGATGCTCGCTCTCGGTTTTTCTCCCTACACCCTCATGCTCCAACTCCTCGCCAAAGGCGGGGACCCCTTCAGCGGCGGCCGCTCCTACTACTGCCACCCGAGCTCCCGCGATACCGATAAACCCATCATACCCCACCAAAGCAGCGCCACCGGCATGCAGGTGATTCCCACCACCGGCATGGCCCAGGGCGTCCAATACCTCGAAAACGCCGGCCTCCTGGCCGATGATGAGAAACCCGTGGTCCTCTGTTCCCTGGGCGATGGCAGCGTCACCGAAGGCGAAGTCAGCGAAGCGTTCCAATTCGCCGCGCTCAAACAGCTGCCCGTTATTTTCCTCGTGCAGGACAACGACTGGGGCATCAGCGTCAGCGCCGCCGAAGCCCGCGCCATGGACGCCTACGAATACGCCGCCGGGTTCAAGGGCCTGGAACGCATCCGGGTTGATGGCGCCGATTTCGAAGCCAGCTACCGTGCCATGGAATCTGCCATCGCATTCGTTCGCGCCGAGCGCAAGCCCATCCTCGTGCATGCCACCGTGCCGCTCCTCGGGCACCATACCTCCGGCGTCCGCCGGGAATGGTACCGCACGCCCGAAGACCTGGCCCGCCATCAGCAACGCGATCCGTTGCCGCGCCTGCGCAGCCAGATCGGCAGCATCATCGAAGCCACCGACATCGAACTGGACGCGCAACGCGGGGTGGAAGAAGCTTTTGCCGCGGCAGTGGCCAGCCCCGACCCGGATATTACCACTGTCCGCGACCACGTATTCGCGCCCACGCCCGTTACGGAAGAAGCCGGCGAGCGCCAGCCCGCAGGCGGCAGTAAAGTGGTGATGGTAGACGCGGCCCTGCACGCCATCGAGGAAATCATGGCCGCTTACCCCGAGGCGATACTTTTCGGGCAGGACGTGGGGCGCAGGCTGGGAGGGGTTTTCCGCGAAGCCGCCACGCTGGCCGAGAAATTCGGTGACGAGCGCGTGTACAACACCGCCATCCAGGAAGCTTATATTATCGGCAGCACGGCCGGGCTTTCCGCCACCGGCGTGAAACCCATCGTGGAAGTGCAGTTCGCCGACTACATATATCCGGGTTTCAACCAGCTGGTAACCGAGCTGTCGAAAAGCTGTTATTTGTCTTGCGGGAAATTCCCCGTGCAATCGCTCATCCGCGTGCCCATCGGGGCTTACGGCGGAGGGGGACCTTACCACTCCGGCAGCGTGGAAAGCACACTGCTCACCATCAAAGGCATCAAAGTCGTATATCCCTCGAATGCGGCGGATCTGAAGGGACTGATGAAAGCCGCCTTCCTGGACCCCAACCCGGTGGTGATGCTGGAACACAAAGGGCTCTACTGGTGCAAGGTGCCGGGCACGCAGGACGCGATGACCATCGAGCCTTCGGACGATTACATCCTGCCGCTCGGCAAAGGCCGCACCGTACAGGAAAGTGAAGAAGGGATGACGATTATCACCTACGGCATGGGCGTGTATTGGGCAAAAGCCGCTGCAGCCCACTTTCCCGGGAAAGTGGAGATCATCGACCTGCGCACGTTGTTCCCGCTGGATGAAGAGCTGGTATTCGCTTCCGTGAAAAAGCTGGGCAAATGCCTGGTGTTGACGGAAGAGCAGCTCGGCAATTCCTTCGCGGAATCCCTGGCGGCAAGGATCTCCCGGCAATGCTTTCGCTATCTTGACGCACCCGTTTTCACTTTCGGCGCACTCGACCTGCCGGCGGTTCCCCTCAATATGGACCTGGAAAAACAAATGCTGCCCACGGCGGAAAAAGTCACGGCCCAGATCCGCGACATCCTCGCTTACTGATTTTCATTTACGGGAAATAGAAAAAGGAGGTGGGAGCCTCCTTTTTCATGTCAAACATCTTCGCTGAACTATTATTCCGTTTTAAGGCTAACCGCCGGGTTCATGAGCGCCGCGCGGATAGAAGAATAACCCACGGTGAGCAAGGTGATGGCGGCGCACAGCGCAACCGTGATGCCGTAAATGCCGGGCCCGACGCCGATCCGGTATTGAAACCCTTCGAGCCAGCTGTTCATCAGCCACCAGGATAACGGCGCCGATAGTACGAATCCTGCGACGAGCATGATCGTAAACTCGCGCCCGAAAAGCCAGATAACTGAAGGCACACTGGCGCCCAGTACTTTCCTGACACCGATTTCCTTCTTTTTCTGCTCCGCCATGAAACTGATCAGCCCATACAATCCCAGGCAACCGATCAGCACGGCCACGAGCGCGAATATTTCCACCAGTTGCTTCAACAGCGTTTCCGCTTCGTACATCGCGGCAATGTCCTGGTCGAGGAAGCGGTGATTGTAGAGGTAATCCGGAAATGTTTCGCTCCATATTTTTTCAATGGCAGGCATCAGCGCGGCGGATTGCTGCATATTGATACGAATGGCCAGCTCGCTGAAACGCCTGATATCGGAATGGAGGGACAGTGGCTGGAGGTTGGTATGAAAGCTGCGGTTATGGAAATCCTTGAAAACCCCGCGCACGACGGTCCTGACGTTATTGACGCGGATCGTTTGGCCGATGATGGCCTCCGCCGAAGCGACATTCAGTTTCTTCACCAGCATTTCATTGACCAGCATGCCATTTACCGTATCTGATGCGGGCAGGTTCGCGCCGGCAACCAGTTGAATGCCGAAAGTTTCCAGGTAGTGATCGTCTGCATACTTGATCGCCACCTGGAAATCTTCATCTTTTTCACGGCCGTCCATGCGCATGGAAGTGGCCATGTTGGTGGCGGACAGGGGCGCGGCATGGCAAAAGCTGGCAGTTTCCACACCGGCCAGCTGCGTGATGCGTTGGCGTAACGTATGCAAAGTGGAGGCGTTTTTTTCCGGGATCCTGAGCAGCAGGATGCCGTTTTTATGCAGGTAGCCGTCGGTGTTCATGGAAAAATGCATTTGCCGGGAGATGACGAGCGCACCCACGATCATGACTTGCATGATGGCAAACTGCAGCACGATCAGGGTTTTGCGGATGGAAACGCCTTTGTTTCCCTGTGGCCTCGTTTGCGCGCGCATCCCTTTCACCGGATTGAGGCGGGCTTGTTTCACGCCGGGATAGTAACCGGCCAGGAGCATAACGGCCAACAGCAATATTATAGCCACGCCAGCCAGCAGGATGATCGTTTGGCTGTTGAGGGGGATGTCTGTAAAAAGGGTTTTATTGAGTTGGGGCAGGGAGAGGGATACAATGACGGATGCGGTGATTACCGCAGCTGCCACCAACAAAAAGGTTTCGGAAAGGAACTGGCCGAAGATCTGCCAACGCGTGCTCCCCAGCGCTTTGCGCACACCGATCTCGCGCGAGCGACTGAGCGATTGGGCGGTGGAAAGGTTGATGAAATTGATGCAGGCTGTGAAAACGAGGAATGCTCCCATCCAACCCAGCGACCAAAGGTATTTCTTCTGGATGGTGCCGCTGAACCGCGTATCGAAGTGCAGATCGCGGAGGGGAAGCATGATGAAGAACATAAGGCCGCGGTCTTCCGGATTATTTTTGGCGATCACTTCCGGCAGGGCGTTGGCAGGGAGGCGGGCGTTGACGCCGGGCTTGAGCTTAATGAAGCACTGGATGCTGCTGGAAATGCCGCCCCATATGCTATCGCTGGCCAGGAACGCATTGTAGTCTTTGAATGTGGAATAGGAGAGGAAAATATCGAACCGGTGATCGGAGTTTTTAGGAATGTTTTTGGCGATGGCTTTGACGGTATATACGCCGTTGGCCGTAGTGAATTGTTTGCCGACGGCATGCTGTCCGGGAAAGAAGCGTGCGGCCGTTTCTTCGGTGATGATGGCGCCGTAAGGCTCGCCCAGTGCGGAAGCCGGCGTGCCGGAAACCATCGGGAGATGGAGGATGTTAAAATAGGCAGGCTCGGTGAAAACGGAGCGGGCGTCGAATTTTTTACGGTCGTTGCCTTCGCCGATGGTCACGAGCGGCTCGGTGACTTCGGCGCGCATGGCTACATTCTCGAAATATGGATAATCGTTCCGGAGAGCTTTGCCGAGCGGCTGGGGAACGCCGGTATTGAAGCCCTCGACCCCGCCGTAAGTGGTGCGGGAGCTGATGCGGTAGATGCGATCGCTGCCGGGATGGAAATTATCGAACCGAAGATGGTAGTTGATAAACAGGAATAGCAGGATGGCGCAGGCGAGGCTGGCGCCGAGCCCGGCAATATTGATAATTGCGTAGGACTTGTTGTTTTTCAGGCGCCGCCAGGCAGTAACTAACTGGATTTTCCACATACGTTGACGAATATGAGGATGTGCTACGACATAAAAAAGGCCAATTTGTTTATATATTGATTTTCAACTGGTTGGTGGATGAAGGTTGTCCGGAATGGCACAGGCGGATGTCCGGAAACGGACAGGTAGGGGAAAAGAAAAAGGAGGCGCGGGGGCCTCCTTATTCCAAATGCTTTGCAGCAGGATTATTTGAGATGCTTGTTCACGATACCAGCCAGTTCAAACATGGATACCTGCTTTTTGCCATCAAAAATGGTTTGCAGTTTGGCATCGGCATTGATCATGCGTTTGTTTTTCGAGTCCTGCAGATCATTTTTCTTGATGTACTCCCAGATCTTTTTGGTGGCTTCAGTTCTGGGGAGTGCTGTGCTGCCGATAACGGCGGCGAGGTCTGCACTCGGGGTCAGCGGGGCCATGAAAGCCGCATTAGGTTTGCGGGCAGTTTTGGCGGCAGCCTTTTTGGGTGCAGCTGCTTTGGCAGCGGCTTTCTTGGGGGCGGCGGCTTTTGCCGTTGTGCTGGTTGCGGCCTTCTTTGCGGGCTGCTTCACCGATTTTGCCATGATACGCGATATTTAATGTGGTTAAAAAGGATTTGATAGCACTAATATAAACAGTCCAATCCTATCCTGGTTCACCTATTTCCATCAAAATCATGCCATTCCCCCCTGAAAAGCGAAATTTTTTGCCGGGAAGGCCTTTTTGCGGTTTGAAAATTGCAATTTTTGGATTCCTAAGCGTAAAACCCCTCCCGCCCAGGCGCCTTAACTTTGCATCAGTTCCTCCAACAGAACCATCACCTTTAACTGAAAATCAATGAACAAGCAAGTCTGGTTTGTAACCGGGGCCTCCAAAGGCCTGGGCCTTTCATTGGCCCAAACCCTCATCAGCAAAGGCTATCGCGTTGCCGCCACCTCCCGCCGCCGCGAAGATCTCGTGTCCGCCATCTGTGAAACTTCCGACCGGTTTCTCCCCATCGGCCTGGATATCCTCGACGAAACCGCGGTGAAACGGGCAATCACTGCCACGATCAGCCATTTCGGCACAATCGATGTGGTCGTGAACAACGCCGGCTATGGCCTCCTCGGCGCCGTTGAGGAGCTGACTGACGCCGAAGCCCGCTCCAATTTCGACGTCAATGTATTCGGTTCCCTCAATGTGATCCGCCAGGCGCTGCCATTCCTGCGGAGCCAGGGCAGCGGGCATATCTTCAATATCGCATCCATCGGTGGTTTCACGGGCGCCTTCCCTGCATTCGGGATTTATTGCGCCACCAAATTCGCCATGCACGGCTATTCCGAAGCACTGGCGCAGGAAGTGAAACCCTTCGGCATCGGCGTCACCATCGTTTCGCCCGGCTATTTCCGCACCGATTTCCTCGGCGGATCCCTCGGCCTGCCGGCCACCGAAATGCCGGAATACGCGAACGTCCGCGCCATGCAGGCGCTGCATCAGCAAGACTATAACGGCAACCAGCCCGGCGACCCCGCGAAGGCGGCGGAAGTGATGATCCGCATCCTGGAAGAGAAAAAAGCCCCCCTCCATCTTTTCCTCGGGGCCGACGCCAACCAGCTCGCCGAGCAGAAACTGGCATCCCTCGCGCAGGAAATCGAAGCACTGAAACCGCTCGCCACCGCTACCGGTTTCGATCATTAACACACGCTCCAATGCGGATAAAAAACAGCCGGCCCCCAACGGAGCCGGCTGTTGTATTTTCAATGGCAAATTGATTTTTATGCGATCGCCTTGCCCATTACCGGGTCGGTAATGGATTCCTTCCCGCTTTCCGCGCGGCCGGCGAAGCGCTGCTCCCAGCCCGGGAAGCCATCCGCCAGCACGCTGAAATCGTACCATCCTTTGTGTTCGCTTTTGGTGACGATGATCTCTTTGCGGGCACCAGGCGCGAGCGCAAATGCATTGTCGCTCTTTCCGTAACCATGATCTTTCAGTTTGAGATGCACGGTTTGCGCGCCGCGGTTTTGCAATTGCAAGATGAGGTTGCCGGTCGGCGTTTTCGCTTTGCCGGTGGTTTCGAAGATGCAATCCACGCGTACGCCATGGTCTTGCTGCGTTCCGCGGAATTCGCGGAAGAAGCCGTTGGGGCCGTGCAAGCGCAAGGCATATTTCCCGTTGTCGAATTCCGCGATCGGCCATTCGTAGGTAAACCTGTCGCCGGCTTTGGACGCGAAATGCCAGTTGCGGCAAATTTCGCCCCCGTAACTTTCCGGTGCATACACGGTGAACGGCGATCCGGCGGAACGTTTGCCGAACAGCTGGTTGCCCGCGCCCATGTTGATCACGAAAGCTTTCTTCGTGTTATCATAAAGACCGCTGGCATATAATTCATACGGTAGCGAAGTGGAAGGCCGCGTACCGGTTTCCTGCCGTGCGAGCGGGTTCGCCGTTTCCGGATGCGCGATCATCTTTTCCAGTTCACTGCCGCTGATTTCCCTGAAACCCGACGGCAAATCCTTGAACTGCGCGCTGTAGATCGCTTCGATGAATTGTTTCTGCTCAAGGAAAGGCAGGCGCGAAGAAGGCACGGCGTCGGTTTCGCTGAAAGCGGCCGTGAGATCGCCGCAGATGGTGCGCCGCCATTCGCTGATATTGCCGCTGCGTATTTTCTTTTTGAATTTCTTCTCCACAAACGCTTCGAGGAACTGGAGGGTGGACGTGTGGTCAAACACCTGCGAGCACACTTTCCCGCCGCGACTCCAGGGCGAAGCGATAAGCAACGGAACCCTGTAGCCCAGTCCTATCGGGGCTTCGCGGGCATGCTTTTGCGGAACGCCCTGCGCCAGCTCGTTAGCCAGCCGCACATGCTCGATTTCCGTATCGATGCCGGCGGATACTTTACCGGTGCCAGGTTTGTTGTTGTCAGGAATAGAGAACGGCGGCACGTGATCGTAGTACCCGTCGTTTTCATCGTAAGTGACAATGAAAATCGTTTTCTTCCAGACTTCAGGATTCTTCGTGAGGATGTCCATCACTTCCGACACATACCACGCGCCATACCATGGCGCGCTGGGGTGATCGGAGAAATTCTGCGGGCTCGCCAGCCAGGAAACGGCCGGGAGCTTGCCGTTTTCCGCATCGTGGCGGAACTGGTAAAACAGGTCGCCGGCGGGCACGGGAAGGGTGCGCTGCTTGCCATTGTCGTCGTATTCCAGTTGTGAGAGTTTGCGGAAGTGGGGATCGTTTTTATTGATGACGAAAGCACGCTGGAAAAGCGCTTTCTCTTTTTCAGACAGTTGCGCGTAACGTTCTTTGCCCCACCTGGCCATGTCTGCAGTGGCTTTGTCGAGCACTTCCTGTTTCTTTTTGATGGCGGCCTGGTTTTTCTTCGACACTTCGTCGGAAGACGGGCTGGCCTCCGTCAGCGCGCGGATTTCGGCTGGCAGTTCATCGATTTGTTTTTGCAGGTTCGTTACATACCGGTCGGAGAACTGTACGTTATAAACTTTAAAGAATTCGAGCAGGTTGCAGCCGAAGTTCGCCAGCCAGGAACGCTCTTCTCCCTGGAAGCCGCCGCCGCAGGAGAGGTCGTTTTGGTAGAATTTCCAATCCACGCCGGCTTTGGACAGCAGTTCGGGGAAAGTTTCCCATCCCAGTTTGCCGTAGCTGTAATCCGTGTTGCGGATATGCGCTTTGGCGGCCCCGTTTTCCGGCACAGTGATTTTACCGGTCCAGAAGAAGGAACGGTTGGGCGTGGTGCTGGTCATGGCGGAACAGAAATTTTGGTCGCAGATGGTGAACGCGTCGGCGAGGGCGTAGTTGAAGGGAATGTCTTCGCGGGTGAAGTACCCCAGGGTGAGGGGCATGCGCTTCCAGTCGGCTTTCCCGGATTGCTTGACGAGCAGCCACTGATCGTATTTCCCTTTATTGTTGGCGTCTACCTGGTCGTGGCGCCCGTGCGGCAGCGCGCCCATCCAGGTGATGCGGCTGTCTTTCAGATCGAGCCGGAAGGGCGAGTAGGTTTTGCCTTCTTTGTCGGTCTGGAGCCAGACGGGTTTTTTATCGGGCAGGGAGATGGCGCGGGGATCGTTGAATCCGCGGACGCCTTGCAGCGTGCCGAAGCAGTGGTCGAACGAGCGGTTTTCCTGCATGAGGATCACGATATGTTCGGCATCGGCCCAGCTGGATCCCGGCGCGGGCTCGATGGCCAGGGCGCGCTGGATGGAAGCGGGCATGAAAGAGGAAAGGCCGGCGGCGCCGGAAAGGAGCATTGATTTCCGGAGAAATTCTCTTCTGTTGTCCATATTGACGTGGTTTGAGGAGATGTAGGCCGGTAAAATAGGAAAAAACATTTTTTAAGTATATTAAAATAATATGAACGGAAATGAAACCGGTAAATGAAACAAAACCGGCCGCCGGGACTACTGACATCCTGCTGACATCCTTCAATGATCCTCCAAGCGTCTCCAATGCTGGCTTAGGTTTGAGGGTGTTTGATTGAAGGATGGCTGAAGGATCATTGAAGGATCATTGAAGCCTGAAACCGCCCAACTGCTGACATCCTACTGACATCCTTCGCTCATCCTTCGAAGGTGTTCGCTCGTGGTGCGGGTTTGAGGGTGTTTGAACGAAGGATGAACGAAGGATAAACGAAGGATAAGCGAAGGATGAGCGGAGAAATGACCGCTCACCCCAGGTTTCTTCGAAGGTGGCCCCAATACGTCTGTCGGTCACCCCAAAGTTTTTAAACGGGTATCTTTTCGTGTTACATTTGTTGGGACGGAAAAGGCTTGCAGAATTACCGCGGGAATTTTTTTAACTTACGGCATCAGAATCAACCACGACCACCAGGTTTTCATTAGACGACAGCATTCATTCGGGGTTAAGTATACGTTATGGATCAAGCTCCAGACATAATTTTGATAGACCGGCTGAAGGAGGGTGACGTTTCCGCATTCGACGCATTGTTCCTGAAATATTACAAGGTGCTCTGCGCCAACGCTTACTGGTTCCTGCAGCAGGAGCACGAAGCGAAGGATCTGGTCCAGACTTTCTTCATGGACATATGGGATAAGAAGTTATATCTCCAGTTCAACGGGGATGTGAAAGGTTATTTGCATATGGCCGTGAAGAACCGTTGCCTCAACCACCTGAAGCGGCAGAAGATACGCGACGGCCACCAGGAGGCGTTTTCGAGCCTGCAGGACGAGAGCTGGCGGCCGGAGCAGGAGAGTGGCGGCGGAGAATATTACCGGCAGCTGCAATCGTCGCTGGAGCAGGTGACGGGCCAGAAGCGCATGGCCATTCATATGGTATATATGGAGGGCAAGCGTTACCAGGAAGCGGCCGACGAGATGGGGATCAGCGTCAATTCATTCAAAACGCACCTCAAGCGGGGACTGAAGCTCCTGCGGTCGGTAATTCATCAGAAAAAACCATAACTTGTTAACCGTATCATGGAATACCAGGATCACATATTTCAATTATACATGCACAAACTTTCCGGCGAACTGACACCGGAAGAGGAAGCGGGCATTGCGCGGCAGCTGGAGGAAGATCCGGCGTTCCGTGAAGCCTGGGAAGCCCTCGCGGCCGACGCGCGTTCGCAACGCACGGCGGTGTACGTGAAGGCCGTGGCGCCGGAATCGGGGCTCGACGAAATGAAGCAGCGCCGCAAACCCAAAAGCCGCCTCCGCGCCTGGGCCCCTTATGCCGCGGCGGCCATCCTCCTCGGCGCGGGCGCATGGTTCGCTTATCGTTCCAGCAGCACCGCATCTCCCGAAATAGTACAAACCGTTACCGCACCCATGCCCGGCGTGAGCCTCACCATGGCCAATGGCAAAACGGTCCATTTCCACCCCGACAGCGCCGCGCAAACGGTAGCGCTCGGCGGGTCGACCCTGCGTTCCGAAAATGGCACGCTCGATTATGAAAGCCAGGACACCTCCGTGACCGTGCTCAATGTACCAGCCGGCGGCACCTACCGCCTGGTATTGTCTGACGGTACGGAAGTCAGGCTCAACGCTTCCTCCCGCCTGCATTTTCCGTTCCATTTCGGCGCCGCGGCGCGCGAGGTGACGGTAGAAGGCGAGGCGTATTTCCGCGTGGCGAAGGAAGCCAAACGGCCTTTTATCGTACATACGCGGCAGGCCGACGTGCAGGTGCTGGGTACTTCCTTCAATATTAATACCTACACACCCGGCAGCGACAAAACCGCGCTGGTGGAAGGGAGCGTGCTCCTCAAGGCGCACAACGGCCGCCAGCTCACGCTGGCGCCGGGGCAACAGGGAGAGAGCACCGGCACGGGGCTCCAGGCGTCCGCGTTTGACGCCGACGAGGTGCTGAGCTGGATGAACGGCATCCGCTATTACCACAACGCCACCGTTCCCGACCTGCTGGAAGAAGCTTCGCGTTTTTACGGGCTGGCGTTTGAACCGGCGTCCGGGAAATTCAGCGGCGTGAAAGTAACGGGCCTCATGGACCGGGAGCGCCTCCAGGATTTTCTCAACGACCTGGCTACTACTACCGGCGGCGACGTCGACTATAACGGGCACACCATCCGCCTGCACTGATCCATTCTTCTTTCCCCCGAGAAAAAAATCTGCCTGCTGTCACCCGTTTTGCGAAAGCGGGTGTAGTTATGTTGATTTGATATCAACCAAACCAATTTTTTCCACATGAGAAAATGTATGCGCAATTGCCGCCTGGCAGTGCGATCCCTGGTGATTGTATGTCTGCTTTTTTCCACGTTCATCCCCGCTTCCGCGCAGGTCCAGGACCCTGCCCTGCAGAAGGCGGTGACCGTTTCGGGGAATAACATGACCATCCTCCAGGTGTTCCGCTCCATTAAAAAACAAACCGGCTTTACGCTGGTGTACAGCAATCAATTGCTGAACGACAACGAAAAGCTGAACCTCAATTTCCGGAACGCGAAACTGGAAGAAGTGCTGGATGCCGTGCTGAAAGGGCGCAACATCGTGTACCAGGTGCGCAGCAACCGGATCGTGCTGGAGCGTAAACCGGCGGCGCCTGTTGCGAAGCCGGCAGCGCCACAGGAAGAAGGAGCCAAAGAAACCACCGTGCGCGGGCAGGTGATGGACCCGGAAGGGACGCCGCTGCCCGGGGCCACGGTGGCGGTAAACGGTACTTCGCGCGGCGTAGCCACCGACGAAATGGGTGTTTTCAGCATCGCCATCTCCGAAGGGCAAACGCTCCGCATCGCCATGATCGGCATGAACCCCGTCGAAATCCCTTATACCGGGCAGCGCACCCTCAAAGTAACGCTCTCCGAAAAAGTGGACAAGCTCAATGAAGTGGTCATCGTTGGTTTTGGAAAACAGAAAAAAGTAACCGTGACCGGTTCCGTTGCGTCCGTGAACATGCAGGACATGCGCACGCCCGTGATCAGCCTTACCAATGCCCTCGCAGGCAAGGTGGCCGGCGTCATCAGCATGCAGAGCGGCGGTGGCGAACCGGGGTACGATAATCCCACCTTCACCCTCCGCGGCGTTGGTACTTTCCAGGGCAGCGTTAGCCCCCTGATCATCGTAGACGGGGTGCAGCGGCAGGATGTGAACTCCACTTACGGCGGCGCATTCAACAACATCGACCCCGAAGATATTCAAAGCATCACCCTCCTGAAAGACGCATCCGCTACCGCGGTGTACGGCGCCAAAGGCGCCAACGGCGTGCTGATCATCACCACCAAGCGCGGCGTGGCCGGCAAGCCGAAAGTTTCCGCCAAGGCGGAAGCCGGCGCTACCGGGCTTACCAAGCTTCCTAAAATGGTCGACGGTGTGAAATACATGCAATTGTATAACGAAGCCCGCAGGAATAACGGCGAATCCGAAACCTACACGGAAGAGCAGATCGCCAAAACCGCCAGCGGCCTCGATCCCTACCTGTACCCGAACGTAAACTGGATGGAGCAGATCTATAAAGACTGGACGCCCATGACCAACGCCAACGTGAATGTATCCGGCGGCGGCGAGGCGATGCGGTATTATGTGTCCATGTCGTTTTACAACCAGGACGGGCAATACAACGTAACGAAAGTAAACGGGTACAATCCCAACCTGAACTTCAAGCGGTACGATTTCCGCAGCAACGTGGACCTCAACGTGACCAAATCCACTACTTTATCCCTGAACCTCGCGGCGATGCTCGTAAACAGCCGCTTCCCGGGGGCTTCGTCGAGGGATATCTGGTATAATACCTATGCCACCAATCCCATCGCCTTCCCGGTATCCTTCCCTGGCAACGTTTGGGCAGGCCCTTCGAACACAGGCGGTGTGAACCCGTTCAACGTGGTGCAGAACCAGGGTTATTCTACGGAGTTCAAACCCTCGGTGCAGTCGGTGCTTTCCATCAACCAGAACCTGGACGCCGTTACAAAAGGGCTGACCGCTACCGCGCGGTTTTCTTTTGACTCTTACGGCGAGTTCGGGACAGAGCGCCGCGGCCTCAACGATTTGTACCTGGCCGACCGCCGCGACAGCGACGGCAACCTCGTATTGCGCCAGACCCGCTTCGGCGATAAATTCCTGGGCTTCGGCACGAGCTCTTCCGGCGAAAGGATGATGTACCTGGAAGGTAACCTCAGTTACGACCGTACTTTCGGCGATCACAGCTTCGGCGCGCTGCTCGTTGGCGCGATCCGCAACCGCCAGCGCGGTACCGCCCCCGACGTGAAGTGGTCTATCCCTTTCCGTAACCAGAACGCCGCCGCCCGCGTGACTTACGGTTATAAAGATAAATACCTGCTGGAAGGCAACTTCGGCGCCACCGGCTCCGAGAACTTCCAGAAAGGCGAACGCTGGGGCTTCTTCCCGGCCGTGTCTGCCGGTTGGGTGATCTCTAAAGAAGACTTCATGGCCAGCCTGCCGGCGTTTTCCCTCCTGAAAGTCCGCTTCTCCATCGGTAATACCGGTAACGACGCGATCAACCAAGACCGTTTCGGGTATCTGACGTACCTCACCACAGGCGCGCCAGGTATTTCCTTCGGAACATCTCCTTCCCATATTCCCGGTACTGCCGTGCAGGTTTTCGGTACACAGGGGCTTACCTGGGAAACCTCCACCAAAACAAACCTCGGCATCGACATCGGGCTGTGGGATAAACTGAACGTTACCTTCGACCTGTTCAAAGACCGTCGCCGCCAGATCCTTATCCAGCGCGGTTCTATTTCTTCCATCGGCGGTTACGACGATTACGCCATCTTCGCCAACCTCGGCGAAATGGAAAATAAAGGGTTCGACGGCAGCATAGAATATAATACCCATATCGGGAAAGACTTCTCCCTCCGCCTTTTCGGGAATATCACCTACGCCCGCAACCGCATCCTCGACGCCGACCGGCCGACTTCCATTTACCCTTATCAGTCTTTCGAAGGCTCGCGATTCGGCGAATATTGGGGTTATCGGCACCTGGGGCTGTTCCGGGATGATGCTGACGTGGCCCGCAGTCCCGAGCAGCTGCGCCCCCTGCAGCCCGGCGATATCAAATTCACGGACATGAACGGCGACGGAAGGGTAGACGCGAACGACATCAGCGCGCTCGGCAAATCCTCTTTCCCTACATGGTCTTACGGATATGGCTTCAACCTCGGGTATAAAAGATGGGAATTATCGGCCCTGTTTGCCGGTGTCGCCGATGTAGGCATCATGGCGAACGGTTCTTACGTGAACCTGGAGAACGGGACGGCTGTTGGCGTGGGCATCGTGCCCTTCGCCGGTATCGGCCTCTATCCCGGCAGTGTGCTGGCGAATGTGGAAGACCGCTGGACGAAGGAAAATCCCCGGCAGGATGCCTGGTACCCCCGCCTCACGATCACCAACTCGGGCGACAACAACTACGTGAACAGCGACTGGTGGTTGAAAGACGGCAGCTTCATGCGGCTCAAACAGGCATCGTTATCGTATAACATCATCACGCCGGCCCAGCACGTGAAAGGCATCAGCAGCCTGGCGGTATACGCCAACGGCACCAACCTGCTGACCTTCTCCAAATTCAAACTCTGGGATCCTGAACTGGGCTCCAACGCCGCCAGGTATCCTTTTTCCAGGACAATCACCCTCGGGCTGAGGGCGCAATTCTAACCGCTACAACGATCCGATATGATCAAGAGAATAATTTTTCCGCTGCTGGCCATTGGCTTCGCGTCTTGTACGAAATACCTCGACAAGCAGCCCGATAACCTGCTGACCGATGAAATGGTCTGGCAGACGAAAGCGGGCGCAGAAGGTTACCTGGCCAATACTTACAGCCATATTTATTTGCACGACGGCGGTGATTTCGCGACCATGGGCGCCGCCGACGAGTCTTCCGTATCCATCGGCACCACCAACGTGCGCCAGATGGTAGCAGGGAACTGGAGCCCCGGTGCGGCTTACTTCAATTATTGGGGTAACATGTACACCGGTATCCGCAAGACGTTCGTTTTCGAGGCGAACATCGGCAAGGTGCCGTCGCAGCAGATGAGCGACGACCTGAAAGCGCAGTATATTTCAGAAGTGCGTTTCCTGCGCGGATATTACTATTTCTACCTGCTCCGCCAGTTCGGTCCGTTCGTAATTGTGAAGGAAGAAATGAGCCGGAATGATGATTACGACCAATATCCCCGTGGTTCCTTCGAAGAATGCGCGGCGTACATCAACGAACTGATGGATGCGGCAGCCGTTGGGTTGCCGGCGCGTTGGGAATCGGCTGCCAACAATGGCCGTCCGACCAAAGGGGCCTGTCTGACCATCAAGGCCAAAGTGGCGCAGCTGGCGGCGAGCGAGCTGTGGAACGGGAATCCGGCATTCGCCACCTTTAAAAACAAAGACGGCAAGCAGCTGGCGCCGCTTACCAATGATCCTGAGCGCTGGCGCATCGCTGCGGAAGCGGCGAAAGCGGTGATCGACCTGGAAGCGTATAAATTGTTCACCAACCTCGACAACGGCGGTAATTCCTTCAATCCGTACGAGTCTGTCCGCGACGTACATCTCACGGCCTGGAACGATGAGATCATTTTCGGCGTGGTGAACTGGAACCGCTGGGGTTTCACCAAATGTGCCTCCCCGGCTCCGGGCGGTTATGCGATGTATTGCGCCACCCAGAACCTGGTGGATGCCTTCTCCATGAAAAATGGGCGTACGATCAACGATGCCGCTTCGCAGTATGTGGAAAACGGTTTCGCCGGTTCGGCGCAGGCCGAAAGCTGGGGGCACCGGATGGGCGACTGGAACATGTACGCGAACCGTGAGCCGCGTTTCTACGCATTCATCAATTACAACCGCAGGCCGGTAGTGGCCGCGCGTACGGCAGACGAGCGTAATTTGTATTCTTCCTCCGGAAATGCAGACGGCACAGGCCGGACGGAGTTGTATTATACCGGCGCATCGGGCCAACGCTGGGCGGGCAGCAATAATCTGACGGGGTACCTCGTGCAGAAGCGCATCAGCTCCACCAGCAGCATTTATTGGGACCAGGTGCCGCACCTCGCGCCGTTTATCTTTTTCCGTTATGCGGAAATACTGCTTGATTATGCCGAAGCGCTGAACGAATACCAGCCTTCGAATCCTGATATCGTGAAATACCTCAACCTGGTGCGCGAACGTGCGGGCCTGCCGGGTATTGAAACGGTATATCCCGCCGCAGTGGGCAACAGGGAAGAGATGCGCAGGCACATCCTCCGCGAGCGCCAGGTGGAGCTCTGCTTCGAAGGAGACCGCTACTGGACGCTCAGCCGCCGGCTCCTCGCCGGCAAGCCCGAAAACACGGCGATCTACGGCATGGACGTAAACGCTAACGACGACGGCCTCGGCTTCTCTTTTACCGGATTCTACACCCGGAAGCTATACCAGCAACGCTACTGGAGAGATAAAATGTATCTCTTCCCCATCGCACAAAACGATATGGAGCGCGCCCGGGCGCTGGTGCAAAATCCCGGTTGGTAAATCATTGACCTGAACATTCAACGCAAACGATTATGTTGAAAGCATTCACACGATACATGCTGGCCGCCGCGATGTTGCTGACGGCCTGCAAAAAAGACGAAGCCAAACACGAGCCCGGCGTACCGATGACGGTTTCCGGTTTCATCCCCGCTTCGGGCGGGCACGGCACGTCGATCCTCATCAACGGCTCCAATTTCAGCAGCGATACGGCAGATGTGGAAGTGACCATCAACGGCAAAAAACTCCGCGTTATCGGCAGCAGCCTCAGCCAGATCATAGCGGTGGTGCCGAAGCGTTGCGGCTCGGGGAAAGTCACGGTGAAAATCGCCGGGAAAGAAATAGCGAGCGGCGGCGATTTTACCTACAACTTCACCCGCACCGTAACCACCTTCGCGGGTAACGGAACGGCAGGTTATTCCAACGGCAGGGGAGAAGACGCGATGTTCAATTTCAACGGCGTGGACTGGTACCGCGGCGGCGGCATCGCACTCGACAAATCCGGGAACGTGTATGTAACCGATGTCGGTAATTATTGTATCCGGAAGATCGATCCCACCGGCCTGGTGACCACCCTGGCCGGCACCAACTCCCAGGGAGATGCGGACGGCACCGGCGCCCAGGCGCGCTTTAACCTGCTTTACGGCCTCGCGATCGATAAAGACGGCAACCTCTTCACCGCCGATCCCGGCTCCTGGAAAATCAAGAAAGTGACCCCGCTGGGCGTGGTAACCACTTACTTGTCCGCCGCCACGGCCCCCTGGCTCGTGACGGTCAACAAGCAGACCAACGAACTGTTTTACGTAACCTGCGACTGGAACGGCGGGATTTACCGCGTACCCTCCGAAGGCGTGCAGTCGACCATCGCATCGGATCTTTATTACCCGGCAGGCATCGGGTTCGACAGCAAAGGGAACCTCTTCTTCGCCAGCAACGGCAACCATGTGATCTACAAGCTGGAGAAAGATACCTGGGCCAGGACGCTTTTCGCTGGTATGGAAGGTGCGGCGGGTTATGTGAACGGTCCTGCCACACAAGCGAAATTCTCATCGCCTTACGGCATTTCCATTGACGGCGAGGATAACATCTACGTAGCCGGTAACGGTACCTGGAACGGCATCGACAATGCCGACCAGGGCATCCGCTTCGTGGATGGAAAAACCGGCGCGGTAAGCGCTTACGCAGGCAGCAACATTTACGGTTATATGAACGCGCTGAACGAGAATGCACAGTTCCGTGGCCCGCTGGCAGTGGTGACCGACGACAACGGCGTATCCTACGTCATCGACAAGAATAATAACCGGATCAGGAAGATCGTATCTGAATAATGTAAAGTATGAAAAGGATGATCGTAAACGGAATCATGATGCTCACACTGCTCGCCGCGGCCGCCTGCGGGAAGAGCGGCGGGGGCGGGGGCGAAGTCCCGAAAGTGGAGGAAGCACGCACGATTTATGTGTCGGCCACCGGTAACGATAATGCCCCCGGCACCCGCGAGGCGCCGATGGGCCGCATCAACGACGCATTGAAAAAAGCCCTCCCGGGCGATACCGTGATGGTGCGCACGGGAAAATATTATGAAAAGGTACGTTTCCCGCGCAGTGGCAGCGAAGGCAAATACATCACCCTTAAAGCCTATCCCGGTGAACATCCGGTGATCGACGGCGAGGGGCAGACCGTTGCCGGGAAGGAGCAGCTCGTGCTTATCCGCGCGGTTAGCTATGTGGTGCTGGAAGGATTCGATATCTGCAGGCTGCGCAGCTCCACGCCCTGGGCGAACGTCAACGGTATAGTGGCAGACGAAGGATCGGGGAATTTCATTATCCGCCGGAACCATATCTACAACATCGAACATAATGTGGATAAGGATCTGGGCCGTAGCGGGCATGCCATCGAAGTGCTCGGCAACACCGCCATCGCCATGAAAAATGTGCTGGTGGAAGATAACGAGATCCACGACTGCAACACCGGCTACAGCGAAAACCTGACCATCAACGGGTATGTCGACGGATTCATCGTGCGCCGCAACAAAATCTACAATGCCGAAAACATCGGGATCGACGCGGCCGGCGGTTACGCAGCCAATACCGTTCCTGCATACAATTACGCCCGCAATGGCGTCATTTCTGAAAACATCCTGTATAACATCGATATGACTACAGGTCCCATCGGCGTCGTGCATGGCCATGGTGCGATCGGGATTTATGTGGACGGCGCGCGCAACATCACCGTGGAGCGCAACCGGATTTACGATTGCGACCGCGGCATTGGCGTGGTGAGTGAAACGGATGCCTATCCTACCAGCGATTGCATCGTCCGCAACAACATCGTGACGGGCAGCCAGCGCGTAGGGATTTACATGGGAGGATATTTGAATTATACCGGCGGCGGTTCCCGCAGATGCTACGTAATCAATAACACCCTGGTGGCCAACAACCGCAGCAGGGGCGCCTATGGCGAAATTGAAGGGGAACTCCGGATGACGGAGCATTGCTTCGACAATGTGATCCGCAATAACCTGGTGGTGGCAGGGCCCGACGACCTGTTTTTCCACAAATATACCAGCACCGGCAGCGGCAATGTGATCGACAATAATTTGTATTTCGCGCCTGCGTCGGCCGCCGGTTGGATCTGGAACACGATCAACGGTCCGGCCATTACCGATTTCTCCGCCTGGAAAACGGCTTCCGGGGTAGATGCGGCGAGCCTGCACGGCCAGGATCCCCTTTTGCCGGCTGATTTCCGCATCCCGGCCAATTCGCCCGCCAAAAACGCAGGCTTTGTCCTGCCGGCGGATAAGGCGGGAGAGCTGGACTTCTACGGCCAGCCGCGCACCGTCAACGGGAAAGTGAACATCGGCGCGGTACAGTAAAGAATTACAGGAGGAAAGGGAGGACGGCTCCGATGCCAACCATCCCGCCCAATATGCTGGCAAAGGCATCCATTACATCGTAGTGGCCTTTGCCAGTTATTTTTGAAAACAGTTCAAAGCCATAGCTGATGCCGACCACGGGGATCAGTGCCAGTGCAGCGGCTTTGATGGGAGCGGAGGGAATCATGTAGGCGCAAAACCCGAGGAGCACGGCGCCCATGGGGATGCCTGCAAAAAAATGTTTCCATTTGTCCGGAGCAATCTTCATGGCTGTAAACTACGGAAAATCGGCGGGCTTGCAACTCTGGCGCCGGGGCCGTAATTTGACGGGGCATTTTAAAAATTCCATATGAAACAATTACTGTTGGCCGCCGCGCTGCTCAGCACCGTGCTAGTACGCGCCGCTTCGCCCGAGTTTTACGAAATCCGCATCTATCATTTCAAGACCGCCGCCCAGCTGCAACGCGTGAGCGATTACCTGCGATCAGCGCACCTGCCAGCGCTTCACCGCCAGGGGATCAAAGCGGTGGGCGTGTTCCAGCCCATCGTGCAAGACACGGCGGACCTGAAGATGTATGTTTTCGTGCCTTACAAATCCCTCGAACACTTCCACCAGCTGCAATCCCGCCTCACCCGCGATGCGCAATTGCAGGCGGCGGGCAAAGATTACATCGACGCGCCGCACGACCAGGCGCCTTACGCCCGGCTGGAAACGATCCTGCTCCAGGCGTTTTCGGGGATGCCCGCGATGGAGTTGCCGAAACTGACAGGCCCGAAAAGCGCGCGGGTATATGAGCTGCGCAGTTACGAGAGCCCCACGGAAAAGTATTATCACAACAAAGTGAAAATGTTCAACGCCGGCGACGAGATCGGTATTTTCCGCAAGCTGAATTTCAACGCCGTATTCTATGGCGAAGTGTTGGCCGGATCGCGCATGCCGAACCTCATGTACCTGACTACCTTCAATAACCAGGAAGACCGCGATGCGCATTGGAAGGCTTTTTCGGCGGATGCGGACTGGAAGAAGCTGTCGGCCGAAGAAGAATACAAGAACAACCTGTCGAAGAACGAGAAGTTTTTCCTCCGTCCGATGGAGTATTCCGATATTTGAGTGCCTGATGGCCATTGCAAAGCTCCGCTGCGGCGGGGCTTTTTTATGCAGTGAAACTGCCGGGGTAACGGTGGGCGGGGGGCAGACTGTCAAATACAGAGAACCCGTCATCATGTTGCGGCATCACCACGAAAAGCATATCATGTATTGGGCCTGTTGTGCAGGGCTGTTCCTGTTTGGGATGGTGTTGGCGCTGCCGGCCGCTGTAGCGCTGGATTTGCGGCTACATTACGGGCTGGACGCCGTTGCTGCGGGGGCGTTGACGTTCCGGATGCCGTTGGGATTACTGGCGGGATCGGTGTTGGTGGGTATTGTAAGCGGTGGTTTGGGCTATCGTTTTGTTATGGCGGCGGCTGCGTTGGGGATGTTTGCGGGATTCCGCGGGGTGGCGTTTGCCGGGGGCGCGGGGGCGTTGGAAGGATGGATGTTTTGTTTGGGCGTGAGTGGGGGGATGATGAACGGGGCGGCCAACGCATGGGTGGCCGACACGACGGTGCGGGGCAAGGGCGCTTCGTTGAGTTTGCTGGGCGTGTCCTTTGGCGCGGGGCTGCTGGCATTGCCGCAGTTAATGTTGGCGTTGACGCGTGAATGGCCGTGGCAGGAAGTTTTACAGGGGATCGGGTACTTTGCTTTGGGATTGGCGATGTTGTTCATGTTGATGCGATTTCCGGTACGGAGGCAATCTGTGGCGTTGCGGCGGTTGTTATCGGATGGAACGTTATGGTGGATGGGCATTTTTTTATTTTTCCAGGCGGCGTTTGAGTCGGTGTTGTATCAGTGGGGTGCGCGGTATTTGTCGGCGGGCCTGGGTTGGGGGGATCGGGAGGCGGTCTTCGGGTTAATGTTGTGTGTGGCGGGGATGACGGTGATGCGTTTGCTGCTGGGGTCGGTATTCCGCAATATTGCGCCGCGGCAGATGCTGGCGGTGAGTTTGCTATTGTTGCCTGCGGGGATGTTGTTATTGAAGCCGGTGGGAGGATTTGTGCCTGCGGCGGTGGGGATGATGTTGTTGGGAGGGGGCCTGGCGGGAGGGTTTCCGATCATGTTGGGGTTTGTGGGCGAGCGGTATCCGGGCATTAGCGGCGGGGCGATGGGTATGGTGATGGGGATCGCGGTGGAAGGCCGGTTGTTGGTGGACGGGATGATGATGTGGGGGATGTGGGAATGGGGGATACAATACCTTGCAGCATTGGCGCTCATCGGGTGGGTGGCGATGCTGGCGCTGGGAGCGATGATCGTGAAAAGGTTGCGTTAAACTGCCCCTGCAGGGGCGCGGCGGTCAGCTGAAAACTTTTTGCATGTTTTTTTTGACTTTTAAAGGATAGCCGTTATCTTTGCACTCCGATTTTGAGTAACCGGCAACGGAATCAGGATCGAACCGGCGAGATAGCTCAGGCGGTTAGAGCGCAGGATTCATAACCCTGAGGTCGAGGGTTCAACTCCCTCTCTCGCTACGAATGGGAGATTCTCCTAAGTCACCAGAGGGCTGTTCTACAAAGAGCAGCCCTTTTTCTTTGAGCATCACTTCGTTATGTATTAAGGCCGGATGGAGGAAGGGTGTTCTAAATGCACCCTCTTTATATGTGAGCCCACGTTTGAACACCCCACGGAGTAAATGATGTTTCTGCCTGACGTTTGCTTTTTGATAAATACTTTTGATGGATGTGAGATAGGGAAGCACTTGAAAAAGTCTTTCCAGTTTTTCGTGACGGTTGCGTGTGAGGGAATTGATTTCTTCCGTCAACAACGCCTTTTGAATCTGGAATTTCTTGTGCCATTTCCTGTACGTTTCCGGTTCGATGATGTCTTCCATAAACCGCTCTTCGTTCTTCTCGATCTTGCGGTTAATTTCTTCCAGTTCCTTTGTTTTTATGGCGACTTGCTGGGTTCTTTCCGCCAGGGCTTCGTTCATTCTTTCTTTCGCTTTCTCAGCGATGTAGGTGGTTTGTTCCGGTTTGAAACTACACAGATCGAGGATTTCGTCGAGCTGTTTGTGGAGTTGGATGGCGGAGAAGTTCAGGTTATTGTGGACGCGACAGCGATAGTAATTATAGTATTTCCTTTTGCCTTTGCTCTTGCCCGCGGTCATGTTGAGGCCACAGGTACAGGTGAGGATGCCGCGCAAAGGCACCTCATCCACCGGCATGCATTTGATGGGTTTGATGTTGCCCAATAACTCCTGTGCTCTCCAAAACTCCGTTTCTGAAATGATCTGTTGATGGATGCCGGGGATTATTTTCTCCGGGGCTTGTTTGCTGGCGGGTACTTTTATCAGTCCGGCGTAGAGGCAATTATTGAGGATGCGCGGGATGGCAGAATTACCGGAATAGGTGAACCCGAGGGCGCGGGCTTCTTTACAGATTTGCCCGAAGGGGTGGCCCATGAGGAAATCCCGGAAGATCTTTTTCACGATGAACGAGCGTTCTTCGTCGATCACGATGAAGCCTTTCCCGCCATCTGCTTTCACATTTTTATATCCGAAGGGCGCGCGGTTGACGAAGCGCCCGCTTTCCAGTGCCTGCCGAATCCCGGCGGATGTACGGCGGCGGATGTTAAAAAGCTCGTTATTCGCCATCATGTATTTAAACGCCCGGGTCATGAAGACATTGGGGTCGGAGGGATCGAGGTCGATGGGTTCGTTCGTCGCCAGTACCTTGATCCCGAATTTCATTTCGAGGTGGGATATTTTGTTGAGGGCTTCCGGGAGGTTCCGGCTGAAGCGGTCGTGATCCATGACGATGAGGTACTGGACCTTTCCCTTGTGGTTCTTGATGAAGTCTTCCAGGGCGATCCAGTCGGGACGGTCGAAGGTGTAGCTGCTTTCACCGTCGTCCTCGAAGAGGTTGACGAGTTCCAGTTTGTTCCGTGTACAGTAATCCCTGATGCTGTTTTTCTGATAATCCAGCGAGTATTTGGATTGGTCTTTCGTGCTGATGCGCACGTACCCGATTGCGATCATAACGTTTCGTTTAAAATAAGTTCAACAATGATACAGGCCACTAATTCACAAAATTCTTTTTCGTCTTGAGTCATATGCCCGGAGTTTATATTGTGGAGAATAATAAACTATCTGCTGGGATGCAGTGGAGTGTGGGATGACGAATATACGTTGCAGAGGGGGCGGGTTCCAAATATTTCTTTAGGAAAAATTGTTAAAATTCAAGCTGGTGGGCGATTCTGAACGGATTTGGACAAATTTGAGTAAATAAAACCGTGTTTAAATAAAGTTTAACGCCAGCCTTAAAGAATGTGTCACAAATTCGCCCATAAGCAGGTGAAATATCGCTAAAAGGGGCGGGATAAAGATCCCACCCGTAATTATCCCATATTCGTCCGAAACAGTATGACTATATTTCTTTTCTCACGGATGGCGGTGAAAGGAAAAAGGTAACCTCACTATGGAAATGTGGGTTCTCGATTACTTCCGTGGCGTAGTTGAGCGCATTTCCGCATACACATGGTGTGACATCACCGTCCATGTGTATATTGATGTAAACGGCCTTTATGTCGCTCGAAACATCGTTTAGAATGTCCATAATCCCTTCAAAATAGAGCATGAAGGCATCGTAGTTTTTAATGTTCAGTGGTTCCATCGGTAAATTTTTGGGTGAACAAGGCAACATGAGATTTGATGTAGTTGATTTCGCTGTTCAGGGTTTGGGCCTTTGTCTCCAGTGCTGATATATCAATTGTGAATTCAGTCTCCAACACGCGGAAATTCTGCTTAATTATTCCTTCCAGCAGTTCATATGCCACTTTGTGGATGGCTTCCCTTTCTATTTTTTTGGCCTCCCTTGAGGAGTTCAGGCTATTATCGAAGGTGGTAGCCGTCCATCCCAGCTCTAAGCATAATTTGGATTTAAACTCCCTGGATAGATTGCTTAGCGCCTTGAAATAGCCGTACTGATTGGCAATGCAATAGCCAATCCGATGTTTGATTTCTGTCATCGGTCAAGTTTTATGTGAGGAAAATATAGGGGAGTTGGGGTAGGAACTAAGGGGAGTAAAAAATGGCGTGGGTTAGTCCCTACCTGTTCCCGATGGGCTACGACACCCAGACAACGAGATAAGAACGCCCACACCAGTATGATGCAGGCGATTTACCTTATCGCTCGTAGTCTATGAAAGGTCGTAGTTTTCGGGTACGAGTGAAAAGCAAATGCGCTCAATTATTTATCAGACGCCAAATTTAAGCATCTAGGAAGAATTCATGGTTGTTTTGTTTGGTAAACTATTTAACCAAATATAGTGAATATTTACACATAACCACACATGTGTGGTTGATATTTTCTTCGGTTAGCCCGTGCTTTACCTCAAAATTCGCAATGAGAAGTAAGCCGCACGCATCCAAAATTGACTTGTACGTTATCGAGAAGGTGAAGGAAATGAGGGAGAAGGCCCAAATGCGCCAGATAGATTTATCCCATCACCTCGGGCTTGCGGACAGTTTTGTATCGAATGTGGAGAGTGAGAGCCAGCGGCATAAGTATAACATCCGCCACCTGAACGACCTGGCGAGGATCTTTAATTGTTCCCCGAAGGATTTTCTGCCGGAGAGTGCAATAGCATAAGTAATGCGGGGGGATTGTTTGGAACCCCCTGCCGGGAAGGGAGTGATAGGTCTGCAAGAGGTAATTCCTCGTTGTGTAAACTTTAATCTGCAAGTAGCTTTGCCTGTTCCCAAATAATATCGGAGGTAATTTCGTTTAGTTTACTTCCGACTTGTTTTGTTACCCATCTTGTCTCCCTAATGCAAGTTACATTGTAGTTTTCACAAAGTGGGTTTTCCGAAATTAGGTGCTCAAGCTTTAAGATATTCTTCCTGATGCCTTTAGGGAATTCTTGTAAATGACGTTTTACAATTTTTAAATTTGATACGAATATTTTTTGATGGGGAGGAGAAAGCGCAAATAAAGGAAGTGTTATATCATTAGTGTCTGAAATGCAACCACACGAATCAACTAACAATTTCGCACTCATGTTTTTTGTAGTTTCAAGCAAATCATTAAGATGAAAGTAGTAAACAGAGTTATTAACTAGCTTTGGGAGAATCGTTGTGTCTTTTGATAAAATATCAGAGAGTAAACATTCATCTCTATTTAGATTATCAACAAGCTTTATGTATGTTAAACGATCTTTGTTCAGATTGATTTGTTTTGTTTCTAAATGGCTGATCTTAAACTGTCCTTCAGAGTAAATTTTCGTATGAACCTTGTACAAATTAAAACTCGTTTTTGATTCCCCATTTTGAATATACTTGAATATTATACCGACTGGGATTGAGTATCTTATATTCAAAGGTAAATCAGTAGAAAAGTCAATTTGAGGTATCTTAAAATTATCTTCTACATACTTATATACGAGGTTTGAGAATTCAAAGCAATTCCATGTGTTTCCTACAACAACGCTATCATACAATAAATTCTCACTGCTTGGTGTTATGATCTCCAGTCCTTGTAAAATAACGCCGGGGGTAATCGAATTAAATTTTATAGATATTAAATCCTTGTTGTTCTCAGAATAGTTCATTTGCATGTCCCAATAAGGAATCTGAGCGACGGCAAATTGTTTTTGACTTAGATTTAGAGTTTTTAAAGCAATTAGAACTCCGGCTACGCTTAGTATAAAACTTACAATTGATATAGATTTGGCGCTAATGCGCTTGATAAAACTAAATAGTTTTCGCATTGAAGTGCGTTTTGAGGCTTAGATAGTAGATTTAGATGTCTTTAAAGGCCGAGTTGGAGTTTGTTAAGAAATTTGGGAATGTTTATTCCTCAATCAGAAATTCATCTACTTCAATAAAACTGATCCTGGTTCTTGTTTTTTTTGCTGTTCCACTAATATTTACATATTGCTTCAATTTATGTGCTTCTAGGGCATTTTTGTAATCATCACTACTCAATCGAGCGGATGCAACAACGGGCAAATCTTGGTATGACCCACCTAGTGTTATCGCATTCCTTGTACCATCTGGATCCCTCGATTTCAGTGAGGTTATTAGTCCTCGAAAATCTAACCTTATGGTTTCAACGGCGCGATTGCTAACATTTTCAATGAAATTGCTAAGATTTAAGATTTTTTGACGGGTTATTTCTTGGGACTCAATTTTAGATGATTCACTCAAGTTGGTAAATGAAAAATCAATGTTTTTAATCTCAGCATTTAGGTAAAAGGTCTCTATATCTTTTAATAATTTTAAGTTAATCAATTCCTCATTCTCAATTAAGTATTCGTCAGTCACATCAACCAGTCGTGGTGTTAAAACTTCGCGATTTACAAAACTTAATACATTTTTCACTCGAGTATTTATTTCTCGGGAATAAACTTCTTGCCTATCGAATAATTCTCGCTCTTTGATTAATTCGTTTTGAGGTAATTGTATTTTAGCAATAAAGCTACCTTTTTGAGTCTCAATAAACTCACAAAGGTTTAAATATCTATTTGCTTCAGGGGGGACACGAGTGCTCGTACTGTTTTTGTCAATGACAAAACTCGCTGTGTCTAAAAGTATTGACTTTATTCTTTCTAATACCTCATCAAAACGAGAAAGTGAAATCTTCCCATCGCGAGTATTTTCATCGTATATCCTAATGCTAAATATTGTCTGCTCCTGTTCAATGATTAATACAAGCTCATCTAGAGATAAATTATAAATGGAACCTAGAATATCTAATATGTTTCTTGTAAACACACTAAAATCTACATGGTTATTATTTATTGGAACCGAAATCACATAATTGTCCGGGAGTCCTAAGTCTCTCGGCGGCGAATATTTTGTGAACTTTTCATTTCTGTCAGATGCAACCCAATTTCTATTCAATAGAAATGCTGCAATATTTTCATGAAGCATAGTTAAGAATAAAAAGTTTGGTAAAGGTCGTCAAAACAATTAATACTTAGTAAGTTAGTTGTCGGGATATTAATTCTTTCCTTGGATACATTACTTGAAAGTTGTGTGCCGTCTGGTGGTACATACCAATAGGCACATTTTCTCAATAATATTTCATCATTTGTTATATGAACCCATAGATTTCGATCAGATGGCAAGACAAACAGAATCAGAATTAAAGGAGATAGATTGTTATTGTTTGCGAGTTTTCTTGTCGCTAAATCGTTAAAATTTTTTACTTCAAGGTCATATTTGATATTCCCTGTGGATGAATCAATTGTAACACTTGCTTCAGTCGTAGCTTTCAGTTGAATATCTATATATTTATTGTCTTTAAGGTAACGTGTACCCCCATTTGGATTGTTGTAGGCATGAATTTTACTAACTGTGAAGTCTACGCCGTAGTCTAGCTCCGGCTTGTCAAGCATAAAACCTTTGTTGGCCGCTAAGATCCGAATAAAATTGTTAGATAGTTGTTCTTTAATATGAGTTTCGGTCATGGTAACAGGAATATGGGGAACATAATTGGTTGAATAACAATTTTAAATATAGGTAAAATTTTCTTTCGAAATTCAAGTTCAGCCAAAAATGCCATAGGAAACGCCCAGCAGTAGTAATAAATTAAAAAAGGGGGGAATTTGAAAATCTTAGATGCTTCCGCGTTGTGAAATTTCTATATTCATTGGGTTGCGTATTGTTTGGAAACCCCTGCTGGGAAGGGGAGGGGGAAGGGGCGGCATTAGCCCCTTCCCCGGTTTAAATACGCATTCCGCGATTTTGGCGCAGCCTAAACGATTGCCGGTTGTTCAGTCTTTCGATTGTTTCCTGAATGATCTGCAAGGAAAAGCCTATATCGCTGCCTTTCGTCCTTACCTTTTGGGTGTCTACGAAAGCGATCCCCCGCCCCTTATCCACTTCGTACCCGCTCAATTTCATTAGTGAAAGGAAGGAACTAAAGTCTTTCGCGTCCAGTAACGCCTTAGTCACCGCACGTTTCAATGCGTTCTTTCGCTGGTCCTCCCGGGGAATCAGTTGATTTACGGAGGAAAGAAACCGGCGGGGATTCAGGACTTTAGTGAGGTTGTATTTCTGCTCCATCTTCCTGCAGAAGCGGACGATCTGCCGGTAATTATTACTATCCGAAACCGTTTTCCCATCATAACGGATGCGGTTGGCGATTATATGAATATGCTGATGCTGCGTGTCATTATGGGAAATGGCGAGGTACTGGCAGTCAGCGAACCCCAAATCCTCCGCGCACTCCTGGGCAATAGCCTCTTTTAGCCCGGACCGAACCTTATCTCCCGGCGCCAGACTTAAAATCACATGCATGACGGGCTTCCCCAATTTAGGATTATGCCCTCTCAGTTCCTCATACTGCCGGATCAGCTCGTTTTTATCGCCATAACAGTTATTGTAATGAATCACTTCCGCCCGTTCGACCTGGCCCTGCTTCGGACTAAGGCAATAACTAATGCAGCCTTTGAAGCTTTTCCCGATGATAATTTTTCCGATCATGGCAGGCTGGATTTGATTTCAGAGGAAAGTTTTTGCAACGTTTCGAGGCAGGCAACCAACAGAAGCCGCTCCATTTCACTAAGCGAAAGCCCGCAATTTAGTTTCCGGGCCATTTGGTTTAGGAGTGCAGCGGTGTGATTTATCCTTCCGGTGAATTGGAGGATCTCCCGCGGAATGTGCTTAATTTTTACAGGCAATCCTTTCCCTGCGTGTAAGAGATATTCCGAAATGGTGAGGTTAGCTTCCTTTGCTTTTGCCCTAATTACCAATCGATCGACCGGTGTACACATCACCGCCAGCTGCTCGGTTTTCCTAACTTGTTTACGCGGCCTTCCGCCCCTGTTTCGCTTCACTTGCATCGCATACACTTTTATGAACAAAACATAATAAATAACCCTCCCCGAATGCCGTAGGCATGAGGGGAGCTAGCGCGTTTTGACGAAGTCAAAACATAGCTGGCTCCTACCAAAAATCTTTTTCTTTCATCGGCCAGCGGGGGAAGAGGGGAGGGGATGACTGTGGGGGAGCCGTTCCAAACCGCCGGTGAAAAGAGAAGATAGGGCCGGTTTGCCTGAAAGTTATTCAACCAGCTCATTTGCAAATATTTACAGGCTTAACAGGTTGGGCCGGGAGGGTTTCAATCACAGGCCCCAAAACCTCCGCCAAATCCAAAAAGTGTTCAAACAATCGCTCCTTCTCGCTACAGCTAAAAGGGTCGCATTTTATGCGACCCTTTTTTGCAATCAAGAATAAGATAACTTGTCTATAATTGCTACTTATGCGATGGCACGTTACCATGCTGCCAATCAGCGATAGCGCTACCAGGATTGTCATCCAAAAATCCACTAACGGCACTTTTGAAGCAATCAAATGCGAATCATCTACCGACAGCTTTCCCAAAGGATTTGTTTATTTCACGCTTACGCCCAAGGGCAATCAAATACGTAGTGAAAAAAGAAGATGCATTGTCAGTACTGATTTTCCCGCCAAACAGACCGGTAATCTTTTTTCTCCCTATCTTATGACCAATCCGATCGTTCAGCACCCTGCGTTGTTGCGCGTATCTCCCGACAATCTCAAACACAAATTGCCCGAATTGGAATACTTTGTGAAAAATCCCATCGACGCTGAATACAAAAAAATTTCCCCGATCAGGTGTTGGACGCCTATAAAAAAGCTTATGCCGAACTACCCACAACAAAAAAGGTTTTCTATCCGATCCCCGCTATTACCTTCCCGCTCGACTCTGAAGCAAAACAGCCCGGGAAGGTGGCTGTGATAGTTGACGGTCTTTGCGGTATCAACTGAGTATTTTATTTCCCTCGCTGACAAACATGCCGCGTTAACGCTGGAACCGCCGCAAAGTACATGCGGTTGGCAATTATGCTGGTTGAATACGTTTAACGGCCGGGTAGTGGGAGGTTATCCGCTTAATATTAAGTTACCAATGGCGTTGGGCGCGGTGTACGTACAATGAAGAAAAAATGAGTATTATCGGCTCGCATTTATTCGATGAACGCCTTTTTCAAATAATATCGTAGCCACAACGTAGCCCTCAGCGTCATTCGAATGTTAAAGGAAAGAAAGCGGAACAAGCGTGCGAACGCGGGCGCAATCTGATGCGCGGCCTGCATTTTGTTGAAGAAAGATGGAATCATCTCTTTAACAACCGTATCAAACCCCCAAACCATGAGAAGCAAAGCAAGCATCAAAGGCCATTCTCTGCACCCAATGCTGGTTTCCTTTCCGATCGCGTTCTTCACCGGCGCACTCGTTTTCGATCTGCTGAGATGGATTTCGGGCAAAATTTTCTACAGCGACATCGCGGAAGTGATGATCGTCGCCGGGATCATAGGCTCAATTGCAGCCGCAATTCCCGGCGTCATCGATTACCTGTACACCGTGCCGCCGAAGAGCTCAGGCAAGAAGCGCGCGGCCAAACACGGCATCACCAACGTTTGTGTATTGCTGATTTTCGCGGGAACGCTTATTTATCGCACCCATAACGGGCAGGACGCGATCACCACCATCCTGCTGCTGGAGGCTGTGGCTGTTGGACTGATGGTTTTTGCCGGCTGGATGGGCGGTACGCTGGTGGCACGCAACCAAATCGGTGTGGATCACCGCTTCGCGGAGGCGGGGAAATGGAAGGAATTGCACCTGCAGGCGCAGGACGGCCGCGTGGAGATCACCGATTTTGGGGAACTGAAAACCGACCAGATGATGCTGGTACACGTAGACGGCAAGCGCATCGTGGTGGCCCGTACCGAAAGCGGATTCGCGGCTTTCGATGATCATTGTCCGCACCGCGGCGGCTCCCTGGCCGGCGGCGCGATGATCTGCGGAACAGTACAATGTCCCTGGCACGGCTCCCAGTTCGACGTGCATTCCGGCGCGCCCAAAGCAGGCCCCGCCAAAACAGGCATCCCCGTATACGCATTGCAGCTTGCCGGAGGAAAACTTTACCTCCAGTTGCCCGTTTCAAATCCATAACGAAAGATCAGGGATGTGATAGCTGCGACCGTTGCAGGCTGTCGGCCGGTGGCGGGGTAGCAGGTTGTGTAGTATCGCGGGTTTTGCCGGTAAGCAGGCTGTCGGCCTGCATCGGGGAAATGCGGGTGTTGGGGGATGATGTTGTCCGGGGCGTGTATTGCCCCATTTTCTCCATGTCTTTCCGTTCTTTCTTGCTCCAGAGATTTTGCGGGTTCTTCTGCCTGCGGAGCCCGTCTTCAAACCTGTATTCCGCACCGAGCCGGGGCGGTTGATACACCCGCTCCTTCCGCTGGAAAGCAGACCGCATGCCGCCGCCATGGCAGCTGCACAACAGTAAAACAAACGAAACGATGATCGAAAGCGTGCTCCGCATAATGGAGAATTTGGGTGGCGGATATGGTTACGTTGCTTTCGATGTAACGCCGGAAAGGGGAGGGGTATTGTCCGGGAAGCATAAAAGAATCACTCCTTATGCGTTGATTTTCAAATATTTTCGTAATTTATTATGCGTTAAAACGTGGGATTATTGATGTTGCCTGTTCGCTGGTTAAAACAAAGTCGCAGCCTCCAGGATCTTCCAGCTGCCTTCTTCTATCTCAGCTTCCAGTTCACCCGCATCCCAGCCGCAGTAACCGATGAAGATTTTGATGTCGCGCCCGGTGAGGGTATTGTTGTTGATGAGGTCAACGGCTGTCTTGAAATCTCCGCCGAGGTAGACCCCTCCGCCCACGGCCACTCCTCCCGAAATCAGCTCCGGCCGGCGATGGATGAAGTAAAGGTGCTCCTGGTCCACCGGCCCGCCCAGCAACAAAGGAAACGCCTTCACATGGCGGAATTCCTCCAGCTCGTTGAGCCCCCGCGGATACGGCTGGTTCGTCACAAAGCCAAGCGCACCTTTGGCGTTGTGCTCTGCAATGAAAATTACCGTCTTCTCGAAAATACTGCCGTCCAGCTCCGGCGTACTATGAATGAAAATACCCGTTTGCATGACATAAAGGTAAAACCTTTCTGCAGACGCCAACGTTGTAATATCATGATCAAAACCAAACGCGTCTACGAGCCCCCCGCGGCAGACGACGGGTTCCGCATCCTGGTCGACCGCCTCTGGCCCCGGGGTATTAAAAAAGAAAATGCCCACATCGATTTGTGGGCGAAAGACGTTGCGCCGTCTACCGAATTACGGCAATGGTTCCATCACGATGCCGGCCATTGGACCGAATTCGAAAAGCGATATCGCGCCGAGCTGGAAGCTTCCGGCGCCGTGGAAGCCCTCCTAACCGAAATCCGCAAACATAAAACGGTGACTTTGCTATATGGCGCCCGCGACGAAACGCACAACCAGGCTGTTGTGCTGCAGGAACTCATCTCCCGACGCTGATCCGCCGGGCAATTAGTACTGATGCCCCGCGGCGAGGCAAGGCTCCGCGTAATCGAGTATGCCCCCGAATGCGTAATCGTCGAGCTGCCGCTTGACGGGCCGGTAATCCACATGCACGGGCACATCCATCACAAAATACCCCGGCCTGTTGCCGGACGTGGCGCAGCCCAGGTCCTGGAACAATTCGCGGAGGATCGCCGCATCATTCACATCATCCATCACAAACACCTGCACTGTGGAATGCCCAGAGGCCGACAGCAACCTGCGGAACACCAGGGAGCCCCCCGGCTTGTCGGCCGTAGCCTGCACGATATCCCCCGCGGCGAGGCCCGGCGCATACAAAGGAATGCCGCTGATGCGGAATAATCCCCTTGATTCGTCTACCGGCAACGCCTGTACGGTTTCGCATGTTTCGTCGCCCGTTGCTTCGCTGTGGTAATAAAGCAGTAATGAAACGGGATTCGGATGAGATAGATCCATTTGCTGAAATTAAACCGGTAAATTACGGTTTTCTATAAACCTGGCTATATGCAATTTGAAGAATACCTGGAAAGATGGGCGCTCCAGCCCGACGGCGATCCTATTATCACCCATAGCAGCCGCCTGCTGCCGGTGATATTCGAGGGCACTCCCGCTATGTTAAAAGTAGCGGTGGAAAGGGATGAGCGAATGGGGAATGAAGTGATGGTGTGGTGGAACGGGGATGGCGCCGCCAGTGTGCTGGCGCACCGGGATGAAGCGTTGCTGATGGAGCGCGCCACCGGTCCGGCGTCCCTCAAAACCATGTCGCTTTCCGGGCACGACGATGCCGCCACGAAAATCCTCTGCGCGGCGGCCCTCCGTCTCCACAGTAACGCACAACCGCCACCCGGTGGCATGATCACCATGGATAAATGGTTCGCCGATCTTTTCGCCCACGGGGAAAAATACGGCGGCGTGATCGCGGAAGGCCTCCGCCTTGCCCAACGCCTTATTCCCGCTGAGCAGGAGCTGCGCGTATTGCACGGCGATCTCCATCACGAAAACGTCCTGGATTTCGGCGGCAAGGGATGGCTGGCCATCGATCCCAAAAAGTTATATGGCGACCGCGCTTTCGATTTCGCCAACATCTTCTGCAACCCGGATTTTTCCGTTGCCGCGGATCCGGACATTTTTCAGCAACGCCTGCAAACCGTGTGCAGGGAATCCGAATTGGAGCGCACCCGCCTGCTGGAATGGATCATAGCATGGGCGGCCCTTTCGGCCGTCTGGTTCCTGGAAGATAACATGGCGTCCGACGCGCAGACAGACCTGGCGGTGAGCGCCCTGGCGATCGCTTCGCTGAACGCGTGATTTTCTAAGTAGTATTGCTCATTTTCCGGCACCCTTGTAATATTTCGCGGTTACGGTCCGTTTTTAATAGTAATTTTGCCCCGCAGCATAGCAGTTCCTTTACGAGGGAACTGCTATTTTTTGATGCAGACATAACTGAAGAGCGCCCCAAACCCAAAAATCACCCTCATGAAGCGAAACCATCAGCTATTGATCCTTTGCCTAACGCTGGCGACAGCCCTTTTTTCCTGTGGGAAAAAAGAGAAAGTAGTCATCGATCTCACGCCAACGCCCACCCCTGAAATCACGGGTTTCACGCCGGCGAACGGCATGCCAGGTACAACGGTCACCGTCACCGGGAAAAACTTTTCCACCAACATCCCCGACAACGACCTGAAACTGGGAACACAACGCATGGTCGTGAAAACCGCCACCGCCACCGCGCTCACGTTCGATGTGCCGGTTGGCGCCACCACCGCCAAGATCAGTCTGATCATCAAGAATAAGACAGCCGTTTCGGCCAACAACTTCGTCGTTGATCCCATCCCCACCGGCATTGCGGCATTTGCGCCGCAGGAAGGGCCTTCCGGAACGGAAGTGACGATCACGGGGGCCGACTTCCCCCTTTCGCCCGAAGTAAAGCTGAACGGTATAAAAGCGGAAGTAAAATCTGCCAACGCCAACCAGATCAAATTCACCGTTCCTTACAACACTACCCTCACGAAACACAAAATCGTAGTATCGGGTGGCGGGAAGAATTATGAGTCCGCTGCTGAATTTACCGTTACAAACACCGGCAAGCTCGGCAAATGGACGCGCATCCCCGACCCGATCATCAATTCGCAGAACGTGAGTATTTTCCCGGGCGGTATTTCTTTCGTATTCGAGGGCAAACTGTATTGGGGCTTTAACAGGGTTTCCTTCAACGGGGACCAGTTCTTTTTCATGTACAACCCAGCCCGCCCCGATAGCGGGTGGCAGGCCACGGAAATCAATGGCCAATTGCCCACCAGCCTGACGGACCCGGTGCCGGCCGTTGTCGGCAACAAGGTGTATTTCGGGAATAGTTTAGCCACAGCGAATTATGGCAAATGGTGGGAATTTGATCCCATGACGAAGGCATTCACGTCCGTGGCGCCTATCCCAGGTACACATGCCGCCATGGGCATCGCCTTTACGATGGGAGGAAAGCTGTATTCCGCTTCGGATGGTGATGATAAGTCCATCTATGTATTCAACCCCGCCAATGGCGGCAACTGGACCAAATCCGTCGACGCTTTCTACAGCCAGATCAATCTTGGCGGTGTGGTGGTGTTGAATAACGAAGCGATTATCGGGCCTGCGTTCAAAACGACTACCGATCATTATCGCAAATACATGTACAAATTCACAGTGAATGGAAATGTAGGGGCCGTCACGGAACTACCCGCCCTTCCGGATGCGCAATTGGGAATACGTGTTAAAACGCCCGCGTTCGGGTTGAAAGGGAAAGCCTACTTCATGGTGAACGAAAGGATGTGGGAGTATGACGGAGCCGCCACGATTCCCTGGCGCCTGGTGATGTCCGACGATTTGAATGAATCCATTGAGCACGTGGGTGTTGTGGGCGAAAAGGTATATGGATGGAATAGCAAAGGAAAGATTTACGAATTCAGTTTCATCAACTGACAACGAACCGGATATTAAGAAAAACGCCGCATGCATCATGCGGCGTTTTTTTTAGTCTTTTTTCTTCCACTTCTGCGCGATGCGCATCGCGGTTTCCAACATAAACGGCGACCATCGTTCCACCTGCCAATGGCTTTGCGCCAGCGAAGACGCTTGCAGTGCGCGGTTGGCGGCTTCAAATGTATCCGCGTTTTCCAGGATGGAAGACAACTCCGCCTGTTGCTGGTGCAAAGCCAGATCCTCCGCCGGTGCGCCTTTCGGCGGGTTAAAGGGAGGAGTGAAAGGATGAAGGATTTCATCACCCTGCATTACGTTCCACTGCCGGGCGATATCCGCCATTCGCCGGAAATCCGCGCGGAAAGCGGTTTTGCTGTCTTCCGTTTCCAGGCCGGCGCCGAGTTGTTCCATCACGAGATAGCGCAAGTGCGGGCAGCGGGGAATAATGGCTTCCAGGTAACGGAAAACTTCTTCGGGAACGGAATCGTCGTGCGTGTCGCGGCGGATCGATCTGGACGGGTCTTCCGAAGGCTCCCAGCTGCCGCCGGAAATATGGATTTCGCGGACGCGGTGCAGGGGATAAAGTGCGGCGAGCGTTTCGAAAGGAATGTCGAAGTTGACAACCTGGCAATACAGGTTGTGGAGGTCGAGGATGATGAAGCCGTTGACGGGCGCGAGCAGCCGGTCGAGGAAATCCCCGTGCCGCCGCACTTCATCCACCGACCACGAAAACGCCAGATTCTCGAGCCCTACCGGCCGCCCGCAGGCATCCGCGATGCGCCCGAGGCGATCCTGCCCGATACGCAGCGCCGCGTCGGTGTAAGGCACGTTCAGCGGCGCGCCGTGATGGAAATCCTGCCCGGTCATGAACCCGAAATGTTCCGTGATATGATCGAACCGGAACTTTTTGCAGATCATGGAAAGCTCCCGCAGCCAGGCTTCCTGTTCCGGATGCCATTTCCCGGCAAACAGGGAAAAGAAAATGCCGTGGCCTACCAGGCGGTTGCCGTCACTGAAGGCGTCGATCAATCCATGAAACCATTCCGGCAGCGCATCCAGCCGGTACAGTGCGTCAAACGACCACTCGATGGCGTCGGCTTCGCCGGATTCGAAGAGGGGCAGGCAGGCTCCCAGCAAATGGGGATCCAGGTTACAGGCTACAGTGGATAACAGTCGGGGCAATGTGGAAATTGTTTTACGGGGTCAGCATCAGCCCATGCCGCAGGCAGGGCAATTGTCCATGTTGCGTTTCTTTTCTTCTTCTTTCTTTTTGGCTTCCTTCTGTTGGGGCGTCAGGTCACTGTCTTTAGAGCAGGACGGTAATGTTTGAACGGCGATACCGGCGATAATGGCGCCGATGAGAATTTTGGGAAGTTTCATACATCCAGGTTTTAATCATGAAGAGGTTGTTTCCACACCTTGCAATGGCTTCAGTTCGATGATAAAACGGCCGTTTGGAGGAAAAGGTTACAGCTCCTTCATTTCTTAATGTCACCGGGAAAGGAGGGTAAACGTAATCTCCCGCCGGGTACGGAAGCCGAGTTTTTCATACAGCCGGATGGCCCGATCGTTGTGCCCCGCCACATGCAGAAACGGCGTGATCCCTTCTGCGCGTTGCCGGTGTACCAGCCCCGCCACCAGGTGCCCCGCATATCCCCGACCCGTATATTCCGGATGGGTACAGATAGCACTCAGCTCGTTGAGCCCGTTGAGCCGCATGCGCTCGCCGGCAACCGCCACCAGCCGGCCTTGTTCCCGGATACCGGTGTACCGGCCCATACGCCAGGTTTCCGGCATGAAATACCCCGGCTGCACCAATTGTACGAGGTCGTACAGTTCCGGGGCGTTGGCGGGTGTTAGGTCTGTTATGGAGATAGCCGGATCGGGCGCCGCCAACGGGCGCTCGCTGATCATTTGAAGGCAGGGCAACCGGGAACGGATGGTCCAGCCGTCTGCCAACGGCGGAAGTTCGCCGATGAGAAAAAAGGCGTCTCCGGGTTCCAGGAGCCCGTCCAGCTGCCGGGCGTTTGCTGCGGAAGGGGAAGCCACCGCCGCAAAAGGGACCACTTCCGGCAGATATCGCGCGCCGCCTTCCGAAGTCTTCGCCAGGTGCGCCTGCGGACCGTTCAGGGCATGCCAGGCCGGGTTGTCGAGCATCTTCCAGTCTATTATCTTTTGCATCTTCCAAATATACAGCCGTATGGCATCGGGAACCACCGGAACTTCGCGGCAATTTTCACGGTGCCGTCAGTTTTCACGGAAAAGCGCCAACCAGACAGGAGGGAGATTGTTGTATAGATGAACGGGATTGACTAATTTTCCGGCAGAAAGTGAATGTATCGACTGTAACTGTCCTTGAAAACAAGATCGTGGCGTACATTTTTCCAATGAGCTCAACCAGACCGGACCTATAATATTATCGCCTGTAGCATGAAGTTTTGTATCCTTTTTCTGAAGCTGATCCGATGGCCTAACCTCGTCATTATCTTCCTCACGCAGTGGCTTTTCCAATATTGCGTGATCACTCCGCTTTTGCGCGCCGCCGGCCTGGAGCCGAAAATGAGCGTGGCGGAATTCCTTATGATCTCCGCGGCATACATGCTCGTAGCCGCCGCGGGATATATCATCAACGATTATTTCGATCTGGGGATCGATACCGTCAACAAACCCGGGAAAGTGTGTATTACCCGCGGCATCAGCAGGACCGGCGCCCTCGCCGCCTATGGCCTCATGAACGCCGCCGCCGCAGGGCTCGCCTGGGTTGTAAGCTTGGAACTGGGAGGATGGGCGCCTTTATATTGCATCCTCGGCTGCATCGTTTTGTTGTATTGTTATTCGGCGTTTTTCAAAAAACGATTCCTCATTGGCAATATCCTCGTGGCAGGCATCTCCGCTTCGGCCATGCCGGTGCTGACGCTGGTGGAAGGCGATGCCGCCGGCATCTTCCCCGACACCCTCCGTTACATCACGATCTACACTTTTCTATATACCGGCTTCGCGTTCATCATCTCTTTCGCAAGAGAACTGGTGAAAGACCTGGAAGACGTAGAAGGCGACCGTCGTTACGGCGGCCGTACCATGCCCATCGTGCTCGGTGCGCGTACCGCGCATTGGATCGTAGCCGGAAGCCTGCTCAGCCTTATCGGCGTGCTGGCGGCACTGCAACCATTCCTCTGGACGCAGCAGGACGGTGGTCCCTCCATGCTGTCGCTCTACTCCATCTGCCTGATCATCCTGCCGCTGGCGTGGATCCTGCGGAAAGTATTCGGCGCCCGCGCCGTGCAGGATTACCACCGCCTCAGCACCTGGATCAAAATCGTGATGCTGACGGGCATTTTGTCGATGTTGTTCATCCAGTTTATGATCCTATGAATGTATTGCAGTTTGCCGGAAGCGTAGGCGCGAGGGTTTGGCAGATCATGTCGGAAAGGAAGAAGGAAGCCCCCGGGCCGAAGCGCTTTTGCAACGGCTGGAAGCGCAATTTGGCGGACGAATGCCCGAAGAAGCCCGCCGCAAGGTGATCACCAGCTACAGCATCTACCAGCCCATGATCATCGACGCATTCACGGCGCTGCGCGGCCGCACCGCCACCCCGGCGGAAAGGGACCGCCTCATCCAATACTTCATCTGCAGCGGCGCGTTCGACGACTTCATCGACCGTGAGGAACTGACGCCGGAAGCGCTGGACACAATTTCTTTCCGGCCGGAAACATTCCAGCCCCGCAGGATCGAAGAGCAGATGTTCCTGCATTGCCACCTGGCATTGCGGGATTACGTCCGCGACCGCCCCGCATACGACAAAGCCGCCCGCGGGCTCTTCCGCGCGCAGGTGGATTCCGCACGGCAAACGAAGCCCGCGCCCATGACCGAAGAAGAGCTGCTCCGCATCACGATGGAAAAAGGTGGTTATGCCGTGCTCCTCTGCCGTTTCTATCTCGACCACGACGCTTCCGGAGCGGAAGCCGATTGCTGGTACCGGATCGGCGGCATCATCCAGCTGACCAACGATTTATTCGATATCTGGAAAGACCTCCAGGCAGGTGTGCAAACGCTTCCCAACCGGATGCGCGACGCGCATGCTTTTCATGCGTTTTATACCCGCAAGGTGGAGGAGATGATGGCCATCATCGCGGGGCTCCCGGTGCCGGAAGCCCGCAAACGCGCTTTCCTCCTCAATATGATGGCGATCTGCTCTTTCAGCGACATGGCCATCCGCCAGCTCCGCAATCTCCAGCAGCAAAGCCCCCAGCTCCCTGATCTCAACAGCCTGCCCCGCAAAGCACTGATCGTGGACATGGAAAAGCCTTCCAACATCTGGCACTGCATGCACTTCACCTGGCAAAAATGCCGCGAAGGCAAGCGCATGTCCGCATCCACCAAACCACTCCCCGCATGAACTTCCGCATTACGCTCATTATACTGAACCTCCTGGCCTGCGTGCCTTTCGCAAGGGCGCAGGAAGACGCTTTCGCGACCCGCCTCCTCCACGAAATCGCGGCGGAACAGGCGGCAACCGATAGTTTTTATTACGCCGGCATGTTTCCCAGCCACCGCTACTACGGCCATCCGCGCGGCAAAATGAAGCACGACAACAACGTATTCTTCACCGGCCTCATCGCCTTGACGCTCGGTGAAATGCAGGATCAATTCCATAGCGCCGACAGCACGCTATGCCGCAACATCCGCGCGAAAGCATGCGCCACGTTCCCTTACTTCCGCCACAAATCAGGGCGCAGCACGTATAATTTCTGGAGAACCAATCCCAGCATGGTGTTCCCGAATTCCGGTTTCCTCAACCTGTTCAAAAAATGGCATTCGCTGCCCGATGATATCGATGATACTTCCATCCTCCTGCTCGCCATGGAAGCGGATTCCGCCACCGCCCGCGCCACCAGGCTGCTGATGGAGCAACACGCGAATACCGTCAGTTACGGCATCAAAAATACCTTCAGAAAATACCGCGATATTCCCGCCTATTCCACCTGGTTCGGGAAAAGCATGCCGATTGATTTCGACGCCTGCGTACTGGCGAATACGCTGTATTTCATGCATCGTTACAACATGGCGGGCGGCCGGTTCGATAGCGCCACGGTGCAGTTACTCGCTGCTTTCATCCAAAACCGGGAATACATGACGCACCCGGCCTACATCTCCCCGCATTACGCGCGTTCCCCGGTACTGATTTACCACTTCGCGCGGCTCATCGGCCGGTATCCCATCCCGGAACTGTCGCAACACCGCGGCGTGCTCGTGGCGGATGCAAAGCAGCTGCTGGCGCAAGCTTCCGACGATATGGACCGCGTCATCTTATCTACGGCGCTGCTTTGGCTGGGTGAGCCCGCTCCTGAAATCGATTTGGGTAAAGTGAGAACAGACGGGGATTTCGTGTTTTTCGTGGCAGGCTTCAACTCGCTGCTGCCGGATTTTGGGAAGAAGACTTTTTCCGGCTACCACCTTATCAGCTATTACTACAAATGCCCTGCGTACAATAAAGTGTTGCTACTGCAGCATCACCTTTTGCGTGCATCGCTGAAAGCATAAAAAAAGCCCCCGCTTTTCACGGGGGCTTTTCATGAAAAGTTATTGCAGATCGGAAACCCATTCCTGTTTGCCCAGTTCGTCGATACGCTCGCGGCTGGTGTTGACGCGCGATTTGAGATCGCTGAGGAGGGAATACAATCCGAAGTAGGTGCGGTTGATGTAAAGCGAGTGGCGGCTGCCGCGCGCTACTTTCGATTCGCGGACTTCCTTCAGATTATACAGGTAATCCATGTAAGCGTAAATTTCGTTGAAATAGGCTTCGTCGCCGAAATCAAAACCCGTTACGGTAAAGGGAAGCGTGAGCATGCGGATCATCTCCTGGAAAAGGCCGGAGAAGAAGACGATGTCTTTTTCCGTATCGCTGGGATGGATCATTTCGAGATGCGTGTAAATCTCGCGGCGGCGGGCTTCATCGGCCAGCACATCCTTATCGGTGAGATGGAAATAGTTGACATAAAAATCCTCCGGTATCTCCTTCACACAACCAAAATCGAAAATCGCGACGGTGCCGTCTTCCCGCAGCAGGAAGTTGCCGGGGTGGGGATCGGCGTGAACGGTGCGCAGGTGATGCACCTGGAACTGGTAGAAGTCCCACAGCGCCTGCCCGATCTTGTCGCGCACTTCCTGCGATGGATTGGTATCGAGAAACTCGCGGAGATGCTTACCGTGGAGCCAGTCCATGGTAATGATCCGGTCCGACGATAATTCCGGGTAATATGCCGGGAACACGAGGTTGGGGATATGCGCGCAGCGGGCGCTCAATTCCCTCGAGCGGCGGAGCTCCAGTTTGTAATCCGTTTCTTCCAGCAGTTTGGATTCGATCTCTTCGAAATATTTATCCATATCCACTTCATTCATCCCCACGATGCGCACGGCGAAGGGTTTCACGATGCGCAGATCGGATTTCACGCTGCTGGCCACGCCGGGATACTGGATTTTGACTGCCAGCTGTTTGCCGTTTTTCTCCGCTTTGTGAACCTGCCCGATGGAAGCGGCATTGCATGCTTTCAGATCGAACTGATCGAATAATTTGGAGGGCGTCTGGCCGAGGGTTTTAACAAAAGTGTTGACCACCAGCGGCCCGGAAAGCGGAGGCGCGCTGTATTGGCTCATGGCGAACTTATCGGAATACGCCTTGGGCAGCATGCCGCGGTCCATACTGAGCATCTGCGCCACTTTCAGGGCGCTGCCTTTCAGCTGGCTCAGCGTGTCGTAAATATCCTCTGCGTTATCCTGATGCAGCTGTTCCTTGGACACGGAAGGGTCCATCAGCTTGCGGGTGTAATGTTTGATATAATTGGTTCCCACTTTCAGCCCGGTTGTCACGAAGCGGCCCGCCCGCTCCACTTTGCCGGTGGGGAGGTGTTGTTGTTCTTTCATAATGGCGGTTATTTCCGGGTGAACATGAATTTACCGAAGTCGATCAGGCTGTCGATCGTGTTGCTGTGGATCAGCTCGAAGCTCAGGTTCACGGCTTTTTCGATCGCCGCGTCCGTCAGTTCGAATTGCTCGCTCCTGTCGCCGATCCAGTATTTTAGCACAAACAGCGCCTGCACCCAGAATCCGTGTACGTATTGATCGGAAATGTATTTCCGTTCCTTGATCTCGGAAGTGAGATATCCTTCCTTGATCAGCCCGGAAGCATATTCGTAAAACGCCTTCTTGAAAGCCGACAACTGCCCCAGCTGGCTGAGCGGCAGGTGGGAACGGCGGTACTGTTGCAGAATGTAACTTCTGTCTTCCTTCAGCTGCTGCACCCATAAAAAATAAAAGGCGAGCAGCTTTTCGCGGGAAGAATACTGCCGGTAAGTCTCGTCGTCTTTCAGCTGGTCGGTGGTACGGGTGAAATATTTCTCCCAGATGTCGGCCTCGAGGGCTTCGAAATTGCTGTAAAACTGGTAGAATTCCGCCTCCGGCACATCGAGGATTTTGCAGAGTGCGAAAACAGAAACAGGCGCCTGGCCGTTTTCGAGCCAATAACGCTTGTACGCATCGCGAATGGATTGTTTTTCCATGTTCTTTTTGGTTTAAAAGAATGAATCGAAGGGGGAGGAACGGGTTATGATGCAAAATTACGCCGCCATGCGATACGTTCGGCAAATGATGTGGAAAAAATTTGGCCAGATGGGCTGAAAGGCGGAACGGGAAAGGGATTGGGACAAAATGTTAATTTTTTCCCAATGGCCGGAATTCGAAAGAATCGTACATTGGACGAAACCGGAAAACATGGCAAAAAGATTTGCCGGTCTGCGGACCGTCATTTACCGCGTTCCCGATATCGCGGCTGGCAAGGAATGGTACAGGAAGGCCTTCAACACCGATCCCTATTTCGACGAGCCCTTTTATGTAGGCTTCGAGATCGGCGGATACGAGCTGGGCGTGCACCCGCTGGCGGCCGGAGAAGCGCATCCCGGCACGGGTGCCGTGGAAACGTATTGGGGCGTGGAAGACATCCGCGAAGCCTACAATTACCTTCTGTCGCTCGGCGCCACCACCCACGAAGCCCCGCGGAATGTGGGCGGCCCCATCGAAACGGCTACCGTTACCGATCCCTGGGGGAATATCATCGGGTTGATTTACAATCCTTTATTTGAAGTAAAACCATAAAAAAGAGGCGCCGGAAAAGCGCCCTTTTTTTATGGGGGAAAACGTGTTGTCAGGTTGCCGCGGCCATTTTACCCGGTTCCGGTTGCCTGGCCGCCGCTTCCGCTACCACCTGCCGGTTCAGGAAATACATCATGACCATCGTGATGACCAGCGCCACGGCGATCACGTATCCCAGCACGGGATAATGTTCCAGGTACCCCGTTTCGGTGGAGTGCACGATCCTGCTGGCGGCCATGGCGGCGATACCTCCGGAAAGCTGCTGTACGGCGGCGTTGATGCTCATGAAGGAGCCGCGGTCCTGCAGCGTGGGCAGCGACGTCATGGTGGCCTGCATGGGAATGATCCGGGCAAATACTGACACCATCATCAGCACATTGATAATCAACGCCAGGTAGAGCGGCGTGATGCCGCGGTTGGTATAAATCAGTACCATGACGAGCGTGAGCGTACTGGCAGCGTAGAAGATGTTGGCGCGGCCTATCTTGTCGGACAGCCGCCCGATAATGGGCGACACCAGCAGGTTGGCCAGCCCCGAAGCCATAAACAGCAAAGTGATATCGTGTTTCGAAATGCCCATGTTATGCTGTGAAAACGCATTGCCGAAGGGCATGAGCATGTAACCGCCCGTGGCGATGAGCACGGTGGTAAAGAAGGCCAGCCGGTAGCGTGGGTTCTGCACCGTATGCGCCAGGTGTTTGAATGCGTTCTTTTCCGTGTTTTTGCCGAGGTGCCCCGTGATGGGTTGCATGAAATACCCCAGCAGCAGGCCGAGCATGGTGCCGAAAACGGCGATCATCCAGAAGGGAAAATGCCAGTTGAAACGGATGGCGAGCTCCCAGCCGATGGGGATGCCCAGGATCTGGCTCATGGCGAAGGCCATCTGGGTATATCCCATTACGCGGCCGCGCGTTTCCGGGCGGAAGAGGTCCACAATAATGGCCAGCCCGATGGAGCTGATCACCCCGCCGAAAAGCCCCGTAACGATCCGGGCGATCAGCAGCGTGGGATAATCGTTGGCGAGGGCGCAAAAGTAAGTGCCGATGATAAAGCCGGTGTAAAAAACCATGAGGATTTTCTTCCGGTCGAACTTATCGGCGAAGCCTGCTGTGGCGATGGCCGAAATGCAGGCGGAGAAAGGGTATGCGGCCACTACCATCCCGAATTGCCGGGCGGTGAAATCGTGCAGCAGGATTTCGCCCAGCGGGTTCATGACCATGAAATCGAGCACCACGGTGAACTGCATGAGCGACAGCAGTACGATCATGAGCACCTGGTAGCGGGTAAAGACGGGGTGTTTCGGAGCGTGTGTTTCCATTTGGAGTTTTGAAATCGTAGTGTGTGTGGTGGATAAAATCAACCGGGCAGCTCTTCGCAGAAATAACCGGCCGATTCCACCAGGCTGATGATGGGCGAGGGATCGGGGTTCCGGGTTTCGATGCGGAGCACTTTATCGGTATCCTCCCGGTCTACGGTCCATTTCACGAGCCCGGGGGCTTCGTCAAGAACGGGCGCCACCTGGCGGAGGTCTTTTTTGAACCGGATGTTGGTCCGGAATACGAGTACATCCATTCCGGATGCCGTTGCATAAGCGGTGGTCATGGGCGTCAGGTTTAATGGTAAATGTATATAATGGGTCATGCGGGTTTGAGGGCTTTGAGTACCAGCTGCAATGTTTGTTCCATCGCTGCTTCCGTTAGCTGGAAAGGCTTGTGGATAAAGGTTTTTTCCTGTGTATGGAATTTGATGAGCTGGTACAGGGGGGCAAACGCGACCGACCAGTACACTTCAAACGGCAGCTCAATCAGCTCTTTGCGCTCGATCGCGTTGCGCACGAATTTGCCCATCACTTCTTTAAATGCGGTATAAACCTCCACCGACACTTTGCTATAAAGATGGGAATACCGCATCTTTTCAATGAATTCCACGTCGAGCGGGTTGCGGGTGAAGTGGGCGGCGCGGTTGTGCCACTGTTTGCGCAGGCCTTCCTCGAAATGCATGTCGGGGTCGAAGTCCCGGAGGCTTTCTTCCAGCATGGTCTGCGTCACGCGCAATGTTACCTGGATGATGAGGTCTTCCCGGTCCTTGAAGTAGATGTACAAAGTGGCGGGCGATACTCCGGCCGCGCGGGCCAGTTTGTTCACTCCGAAGCCGTCCAGCCCCTCATTCACAATCATTTCGATCGCTTTTTTGTGCAGCAGGCATATTTTATTCTCGTCCCTTGGGCGCATGATGCTACAAAGATAAGTGAGCGATCGCTTATTTTTAAAATAATTTTGTGACTGGATGGGTTGGAGGGGGAAAATGGGAAGGGAGAAGATGGGATCATGAATGGCAGGCATGTCCTATATTGGCTTGGCAGGGATTAAGTACAGATACAGTACAGATACCGTTCTGTAACAGTACTAATGAAACTTTCGGTCTTGTCAGGCTTTAACCTGCAATAGGTTTACACATTTATTTAATAAGTCCTGGCAGCAGTTAACCGGTTGATGGCTCGTCACCTCCAGTCAAGCAAGCCCGCAAAAAAGGGTGACCGTAGCAGCTGATGCTGATTCCGGTCACCCAGGTGCTTTGGCGTTCCCCGTTTCCGTGGGCAGCGCGTACAAGATGTTGCGGTCTACGCTCCGCACCGGCGTGCCGGCTGCAGCGCGGCAGAGCTGTTGCAGAACGTGGGCCAGGCCACCCCGGGAAGGGGCGCCAGCCGGTTCGCGGGCCGGATGGCCTGTTTGCTAAAATATTGAATGCGCATGCAATGTTCACATGCCTGCGATATGCATTCGACCAGCGGAAGGAGTTTGTCCGTACGTCAGGGTCTTGGAAACTGGCAGACGTAAACGTTTAACCCAACCGTTTGGTGATTAAATAAAGGATAGATAATGAGAGAAGGAAGCGTCAGCAGGGCGGATGGAAGATAGCGCCTGCGGCGGGAGAGGGGTAACGTTCCTGCACCCAGCCTGTAAAAGGCTTCGCTTCGTCGCGGGGAGCGGCGGTGCGTGGGCTTTCAGCCAGCAGCACAATGTCCTGCAGCTTCAGCGTAGTGGGAGCGGGTGTCATTTGTTCTTCCCCCGGCAAGGCGTTCCCGAAAACGGCGGCCATAATCTTCGCACAACCGCAATCCTGAGCAAAATCACGATGGTCGATCATGTAGGCTTTCACCACGCACTGCATATACCCGGTAACCCGGATACCGAAGTGAACGCTGGTAAGCGCCAACAGACATATGGCCATGAAGGAACGCAAAGCATGTTAAATATAGTAAAAAAACGGGGATATGAAATGAAGTTTTCCCGATTGCGTAACTCATTTTCCCGATTTGATCATTGACCCCCGCCGGCCTGACGCATTTTTGCAGAAGATTTAGGCTCCATATGAGAAAAATAGTAGGGAAGATTCATCTTTGGTTAGGTTTGGCCTCCGGGCTGGTAGTATTTATTATCAGCATCACCGGTTGCCTCCTTGCTTTTGAATGGGAGCTGCGCAGCCTGTTCGGCAAGCAATGGTTCCACCTCCCTGCAGGTGCCAAAACAGCCCAATCCGCTCCGCTTCCCCCTTCCCAGCTCCGCGCCATCGCCGAAAAAGAAATGGGCAAATCGGCGCAGGGCGTTATTTATGGCGGCAAGGACTACAGTTCCGTGGTCCAGTTCTACGGCCGTGGCGACAATGCCTATTACCAGCAGGTTTTCATGAACCCCTATAACGGCCAGGTGCTCCGTACCTGGGACGCGAAGAGCGACTTCTTCCGCATCGTGCTCGAAGGGCACTTCAATCTCTGGCTGCCCCGCAAGATCGGCCAGCCCATCGTGGCATGGTCTACCCTCACATTCTTCGTGCTCCTGCTCTCGGGGCTCGTGCTCTGGTGGCCGCGCAACAAAGCCGCCCGCAAGCAGCGTTTCTCCGTGAAATGGGACGCAAAATGGAAACGCAAAAACTACGATCTCCATAATGTATTGGGCTTCTATGTCATGAGCATCGCCGTGATCCTCATCGTAACCGGCCTGGTGTATGGCTTCAAATGGTGGGCCGACGGATTGTATTACGCCACCACGGGCGGTAAATCCCTCAAAGACGCGGTGTACCCCATCTCCGACACCACCCGACTCACCCCCGCCCATTCCCTGGAAGCCAATACCGATATCGCCTGGGCGCGCGTCATGAAAGCCAAACCCGCCGAAGCGGGGCTGTCGCTGTACTTCGCCACCGGCAACAGCGCTCCCATCAGCGTCACCATCAACAACCGCCCCGGCACCTATTATAAAACGGAAAACTACCTTTTCGACCAGTATACCCTCCAACCCCTCGAAGCCACCGGTCCTTTCGCCGGCAAGTACGAAGAAAAGTCCATGGGCGATAAATTCCGCCGCATGAACTACGACCTGCACGTAGGCGCCATCTGGGGACTTCCGGGAAAATTGCTCATGTTCTTCGCCAGCCTCGTTTGCGCCAGCCTGCCCATTACCGGCGTGTGCGTCTGGCTCGGCAGGAAAAAGAAAGCGAAAAAAGCGAAGAAAGCGATGCCCCGTCCGGCGCCCATCCAGCCACAACCGGCTTTATCTTAAAGTCTACCCCTCTTCTGCCAATAAAATGCTGTAAGTTTAGCGAATGAAAACAACAGCTGCCTACTGGCGCGAAACACTACAACTGACGCAACACATCGAAGGCGGCTCTTTCCGTGAAACATACCGTGCACCCCTGGCCATCCAGCCTGAAGGCTTCCCCGGCCCCAGGAACGCATCCACGGCCATCTATTTTTTACTGGAAGACGGCGATTTTTCCGCTTTCCATCGCATCGCATCCGACGAACTGTGGCATTTTTACGACGGCACGCCGCTGCATATTTATGAAATCCGGCCGGATGGCACCTTGCATGTGCACCTGCTGGGCCGCAACATCCACAACGGAGAACAATTGCAGGTTTTAATTGCCGCCGGCAGCTGGTTCGCCTCCAGCGTGGAAGAAACAGGCGGCTTCTGCCTCGCCGGTTGCACCGTGGCGCCGGGGTTTGATTTCGCCGACTTCGAACTGGCCGGAAGAGCCGACCTGGGCGCGCGTTTTCCGCAACATGCCCAACTCATTGCACTGCTAACACGTTCGTAAATTTTAGCAAAGGATTTTTAATGGACAGGATGCGATTTCTTGTCCGGATTATCTATTTTTCAGGATTAATCCAAGAATTATGAGCAGAAGAAATTTTCTCCGACAAACCGCTATACTTTCCTCCGCAGCCATTCTTCGTCCCGCACTTTCCTGGGCATCGGCAGACCCGTTCCCCGTGGTACGTGTAGCCGAAGCGCAGCGCAGGTTCCGCAGCAAAGCCGTGGAAGAAGCCATCGCAGCCGTGCAGAAAGGTGTGAAAGATCCTGAAATGGCCTGGCTGTTCAATAACTGTTTTCCGAATACCCTCGATACCACCGTGGAATACACCACCGTCAACGGCCGGCCCGATACTTATGTAATTACAGGTGACATTGACGCCATGTGGCTGCGCGACAGCACTGCCCAGGTGTCGCCATACCTGCAGCTGGTGGCCAAAGACAAAGATCTGCAGCACCTCATCGCAGGCGTGATCAACCACCAGGTAAAGTGTATTCACAAAGACCCCTACGCCAACGCGTTCTATAAAGACGAGAACAAACGCGGCGAATGGGCGACAGACATTACAGACATGAAGCCCGGCATCCACGAGCGTAAATGGGAAATCGACTCCCTTTGCTATCCCATCCGCCTCGCTTATCTCTATTGGAAAAAGACCGGCGACACATCGCCCTTCGATACCGCCTGGAAAGAATCGATCGCGCTGACCGTGAAAACCTTCAAGGAACAGCAGCGGAAGAACGGTCCCGGCCCCTACACCTTCCAGCGTACCACCTCCTGGGCAACCGACGGTGTTCCCCTGGCGGGATACGGCTACCCGGTGAAGCCTGTAGGCCTCATCTGCAGCACGTTCCGCCCCAGCGACGACGCTACTATCTTCCCCTACCTCGTTCCTTCCAACTTCTTTGCGGTGGTGAGCCTCCGCCAGGCCGCCGAGATCCTTACAGCGCAAAAGCTGGATGCTTCGCTGGCGGCCGAATGCCGCGAACTGGCAACGGAAGTGGAGAACGCGCTGAAGAAATACGCCATCACCACGCACCCGCAATTCGGTAAAGTGTACGCGTTCGAGGTGAATGGTTACGGAAGCTTCAACCTGATGGACGATGCCAACGTACCCAGCCTGCTCGCTTTGCCTTACCTCGGTGCGGTAGCGCCCAACGATCCGGTGTATGTCAACACGCGGAAAATGATCCTTTCCTCCGAAAACCCCTTCCATTTCTCTGGGAAAGCGGGCAAAGGGATCGGCAGCCCGCACACCGGGATGGACCGTATCTGGCCTATCAGCGTAGTGATGCAAGGGCTGACGAGCAAGAGCGAAACCGAGATAAGAGAGTGCCTGCGCATCCTGAAGAGCTGCCATGCCGGCAAAGGGTTCATGCACGAATCTTTCCATAAAGACGATCCCGCGCAGTTCACGCGTTCCTGGTTCGCCTGGGCGAATACGATCTTCGGGGAATTCATCTGGAAAGTATTCACTGAACGGCCGCATTTACTGGCATAATTGAGTTACATTTAATCATACACGCACCGACACCGCTATGGAGCGCAAGCCTGATGCAAACGCATATTTTATTACACGTTGGCAATCCCAGATCAAAAAGGGATTGTTCGAATACATCATTATGCTGCTGCTGCAGAAAAAGGAACGGTACGGTTATGAACTGATCAGCGAAATCAAAAAGCTGGCGGATATGGATATCGCCGAAGGTACCATCTACCCGCTGTTGAGCAGGCTGAAGAAGGAAAAACTGGTGGAGTCGAGATGGGTGGAGATGGATGAAGGCGTTCCGCGCAAATACTACCAGCTCACCGATCTCGGCAACGAATACCTCGAAACCATGTATCAGTATCTCGGCGAACTGATGCAGGCCATTACCGACCTGAAGCAAGTTTAAATAAATTCCCGGCAGATGAACGGCGACAAGAAATATATCCTCTCTCTCGATCTCGGCTCCAGCGCAGCGGGCGCCGTGCTTTTCTCCCGCGAGGGACAGGTGGTGAGGCATTTGCAGAAAGAATACGAAAAATACTATCCGCAACCGGGCTGGATCGAGGTGGATCCCAACGAGATCTGGTATACCATGCTTTCAGTAGTGGAAGAACTGATAGCCACGGCGGGCATCCGCGCGGGTGAGATCGCCGGGATCGGCATCGCCAACCAGCGGGAAACCACCGTGATTTGGGACCGCGAGAAAGGCGAACCGGTATATAACGCCATCGCCTGGCAAGACCGGCGGACGTCCAAGCTGGTAGATGAATTCCGTTACCAGGGGTTCTCCGGCCTGGTGCAGCGCAAAACCGGCCTCATCCTCGACGCTTATTTCTCCGCCAGCAAGATTTCCTGGATCATCGATCATATCCCCGACGCACGGCTCCGCGCCGAACAGGGCAAGCTGGCCTTCGGTACCATCGACGCCTGGCTGATCTGGAAGCTCACCGGCGGCAAAACGCACGTCACTGATCTGACCAACGCTTCGCGCACCATGCTCTTCAACATCCACACCCTGGAATGGGACGAGGAGCTGCTGCGGTTGTTCAATATCCCGCATCAACTATTACCCGCGATCTGCTCCAACAGCGAGATCATCGGGCATACGCAGAATGGTTTGCTGGACGCCGTGATCCCCATCGCGGGTGTGGCGGGCGATCAGCAGGCCGCGCTGTTCGGGCAAATGTGCCTGGAGCCCGGTATGGTAAAGAATACTTACGGGAGCGGGTGTTTCGCATTGATGAACACCGGTTCCAAACCCGTCACTTCCGACAATCACCTGCTCACCACCATCGCGTGGAGGATAGGGGAGGAAACCACTTACGCCCTGGAAGGCAGCGTGTTCGGCGGCAGCTCGGTCTTCCGATGGATCCGCGACGGCCTCGGCCTGATCGAATCCACGGCCGAGATAGAAGCCCTGGCGCAAACGGAGCCCGATAACGGCGGCGTGATGTTCGTGCCAGCGCTCTCCGGCCTGGGCACCCCGCACTGGGACCCTTACGCCCGCGGCATGATCATCGGCATTACGCGCGGCACCTCTTCAGGCCACATCGCCCGCGCCGCCCTGGAAGGCGTGGCCCTCGGCATCGCCGATGCGCTCGACGCCATGGAGAAAGACAGCGGCAGGGCCATCCGGGAACTGCGGGTCGACGGTACCTCCGCCACTTACGACTTTTTCATGCAAATGCAGACCGATATCCTCCAGTACCCCGTCATGCGCCCGAAGGTGATGCCGGCCAGCGCTACCGGCGCCGCTTACCTCGCGGGGCTCGCCACCGGCTTCTGGACCCTGGAGGAAATCAGGGAGCAATACACCATTCAGCGCGTCTTCGCCCCCGAAGAACAACCCGGCCCCGCACTGCGGGAGCGCTGGCAAAAGGCCGTGGCCCGGGTGAAGAACTGGGACTTCTGATACTGCAACGGCCACTTCGCCGTTGCTCTTGCCGGGTAAACACAACTGGTCCGTACTGCCGCCCGTATCGCCTTGGCGGTCAGCCCGGACTTTCTGTTACTGGGCCTTTCCCGTTAGTCCGAATGCGCGCTGACAGGCAGGGATTCCTCTACCGGCAGGTCGCGTTTCCTATTGAAGCCTTGGCTGGAAGTGGAGCCATAAGCTGGGATTCCTCAACCGGCAGGTCGCATTTCCGAATAAGGCGTTTCGTCGATTCCACCTTTGCCAGGAAGCAAACCAGCAAGGTGGAATAACCTGTCAATAGGAAACTTACAGTTGCATACCTATTACCGAATGAAATCCGGCCGGCGCCCCGCCGCCGGGCCAAGAGGGAGCAGACTTAACAATTGCATATCAACCGGCATGGGAACAAATCCCACGGTGCCGCGTTTATAACATAAACCCCTGACATGCAAAGCTCAAACAATTTTTGATGGCAGAAATCCAACTTTCCCGGAAATAGCGGGTAAAAACGATTAATTTTGCCAGTATCGGATTACGATGTATATTGTATAATAATGCCTTGAATTCAACAGCGAAAATGAACCGTTTAGAACAACTGCAAAAAATCGGGGAAACCAGTGAGTGGGATGTGATTGTAATCGGTGGCGGCGCCACCGGCCTCGGCGCCGCACTTGAAGCCGTCACCCGCGGCTACAGGACCCTCCTGCTGGAACAGTCCGATTTTGCCAAATCCACGTCGAGCAAAGCAACCAAACTTCTCCACGGCGGCGTCCGTTACCTCGCCCAGGGCGATATAGCCCTTGTCCGCGAAGCCAGCATCGAAAGAGGGCTGTTATTGAAAAACGCACAACATCTTTCCCGGAACCTGTCTTTCGTCATCCCCGCCTATAGCTGGTGGGAAGGCATTTTCTACACCATCGGCCTCAAAATGTACGACTGGATGGCGGGAAGCCTCAGCCTCGGCAGATCACGGCACATCTCCCGCAAGAGAACACTGAACCTCCTCCCTGGTCTGAAGGAAGACCACCTCACCGCAGGTATCCTGTATCATGACGGGCAGTTCGACGATGCGCGCCTGGCTGTTAACCTTATGCAAACGATCTACGAAAAAGGCGGCGTAGCCCTCAACTATATGAAAGTCACCGGTCTCAGCAAAAATGGCAACGGTCAGCTGGGCCTCGTGAAAGCGAAAGACACGGAATCCGGCAAGGAATACCAATTTCACACCAAAGGCATTATCAATTGCACCGGCGTGTTTGTGGATGATATCCTCGAAATGGACGACCCCACCATCAAACGAAAGATCGTGGCCAGCCAGGGCGTCCACCTGGTGCTCGACCGCTCGTTCCTTCCCGGCGACAATGCCCTCATGATCCCGAAAACGTCCGACGGGCGCGTGCTCTTCGCCGTTCCCTGGCATAATAAAATAGTGGTGGGAACCACGGATAATCCCGTCAACGAAATCAGCCTCGACCCCGTGGCGATGGAAAAAGAGATCGGCTTCATCCTCGAAACTGCCGGTCAATACCTGGAGAAAACCCCGCAGCGCAGCGATGTGAAAAGCGTATGGGCGGGCCTCCGGCCGTTGGCCAAACCCGAAAAGAGCGAGAAAACGAAAGAGATCTCCCGGAACCACAAGATCATGGTGTCCGCATCCGGCCTGGTCACCATCCTCGGCGGTAAATGGACTACCTACCGCAAAATGGGCGAAGATGTGGTGGACAGGCTGGAAAAAGTGAAAGGTTGGGCCGCGACGGAATCTGTTACCCGGAAACTCCCTGTGCATGGAGCTTCCATCAAACTAGACGAAAACGATCCTTTATATTTCTATGGTTCAGACGCCCAGGCGGTGAAAAACCTCGATGGTGGCGGGAAAATGTTGAGTGAAGCGTTAGGGATCATCAGTACCCAGGTGCTCTGGGGCATCCGTTCCGAAATGGCGCAAACCGTGGAGGATATCCTGGCTCGTCGTACCCGCGCCCTTTTCCTCGATGCGGAAGAAGCGGTGCGTATCGCGCCGGAAGTGGCGAAAATAATGGCTGCCGAAACCGGCAAAAACGGGGAATGGGAAGCTCAGCAGATACGCGATTTCCAGGAACTGGCCAAAACGTACCGGCTGAGCTGATCAAACGGATTACATCCATTTAACTTTTTCTTCAAGAGGCTTCAGGCGCCGCCCGGTGCGTGGAGCCTCTTCTGTATAACCCAGGTAGAGGAATCCCAGCACTTTGTCTTCGTCGCGCAGCCCCAGGTAATCCTGCATGGCGGGCGTGTAAGTCATGCCGCCGGAGCCCCAGTACACGGCGATGTTTTGCGCGGTGGCCGCGAGCCAGAGGTTTTCCACGGCGCAGGCGGTTGCCGCTACTTCCTCGATCTCGGGGATCTTGGGGTTGGCGCCGCGCTTCATCACCACGGCGATCACGTGGGAAGCCAGGTCGCCCTGCGTTTTGAGCTTCTCGTAATTCCCCAAAATGAAATTCGTGGCGGGCGTGAACTGCTTGTACAATTCGGCATGGTCGGTGCAGAATTGTTGCACTTTATCACCGCTGTACACCACGAAGTACCAGGGCTCGGTGAGGCCGTGGGTAGGTGCCCAGTCGGCCAGCCGGAGCAGTTCGCGTACGGTTTCGTCTTCGATTTTCCTGCCGTTCATCGCCGTCGGTTTTACCGTGCGGCGGTAAAGGATGATGTCCTGTATGTTATTGGTCATGCGTTGGTTTTACTGAGTTGTGTTTTAAATGCTTCGGGAAGGCGGGCCACCTTGCGGGCGGAATAGTCGAAACAGACCATGCCGGTTTTGGCTTCGGCGATGATGGTGAGCTGTCCGCCCCTGAAGGTGCTGATGCGGTAGAACAGATCGAATCCCACGGCGTTGAATTCGTCGGCGGTGAGCTCAACTGTCAGTTGGTCGCCGTAAAACCCTTCACCTTTGTATACGATGGCGGCGTCGGCCATGATGAGCGCGGTGCCGAAGACCTCCAGTTCGGTGGCGCCGAAGGAGGCGAGGTAGCGCATCCGCGCTTCGTGGAGAATCGACATAATGGCGTCGTTGCCCAGGTGGTTGCCGTAATTCACATCGCTGATACGCACGGGGAGCTGGGTGATGAACCGGAATTGTTCCGGCATATCGATCTTAACTCTGGCCATGGCGTTCCTGTAAGAAGGCGATGAGCTTCTTGAAGGCTTTCGCGCGGTGGCTGAATTGGTTCTTTTCGCGCATTTCCATTTCGGCGAAGGAGCGGTCGCCACCGGCGGGCTGGAAGATGGGATCGTAACCGAACCCCTTGCCACCCGACCGTTGGGTCAGGATTTCGCCTTCGGCTACGCCTTCGAACTGGTGCTCCTGGCCGTCGAGGAACAGGGAGATCACGGTGCGGAAGCGGGCGGAGCGGTGGGCGTTGCCTTCCAGGAGGCGAAGGACTTTTGCGATATTGTCGTCGGCGCTTTTGGCTTCGCCGGCATAACGGGCGGAAAGCACGCCAGGCTCGCCGTTGAGCGCGTCGATCTCCAGGCCGGTGTCTTCCGAGAAGGAATCTTTGCCGGTCATGTTGTAAATGGTGAGCGACTTTTCCCTGGCGTTTTCTTCCAGGGTTGGGTGCGGCTCGGGGATGTCGATATCGATACCGGCTTCCTGGAGGGTGACGATGGAGAACTGGTTACCCAGCATGGAGCGGATCTCCTTCACCTTATTATCGTTGTTCGTCGCGAAAACTAATTCCATATCAATGGTTTATATACCGAATAATTGTTTGAGTCCCATCCAGAGGCGGCCTTTGAGGGCTTTGTCTGTTGCAATGAGTTGCAGGTCGTCCGAAAAGAGGACGGGCAGGCCATTGAACGCAGTGGTTTGGTAGGGCTGTGAGGGGGAAGGCCCAGTGACGCGGGTTCTATGGCGAAATTGATGACCTGGCGCGCGGGGATCTTCTGGAGGTAGTCCTGCAACCGGATGCCAGGGTAATTTGCTGTATTGACCAATGCAACATCCTGCATGCCGAGTTTGCAGGCATTTAAAATATTTGCGAGGAGATTAAACGTTTCCTCGCTCAAATAGGCTTCCCTTTCATTTTGTATGAGGAGCAGGATGTTTTTTTGATTTTCGCCTAAATATTTGATTTCTGGCACAGCTTTCGCCTCGGCGGGAACGGCAGTAATTTCCTCCGGAATGATAGGCTGGTGGTACATTTGCGCCAACAGAAATGGGTCCAGCTGTAATCGCTCAAGGCTCATAAATATTGTATTTAAGCTTAATGTGATAATCCCATGTGTGGGAAAAACCGTTTATTTGCGGATCGTTCGGTGGAACGAAATCGTGCAAACGAGCGTGTAAAAATATTGAGATAAAAGTAATTAACCATGATGGCAGTAGAATATCCCACCGCTAAATCTACCGTGATGGAAGAGGCGAAGCAGAGGATTAAGGTGACGAAAACCTCCCGGAGCCGGCTTCCGGAGGTAGATTTTGATCACCTGGTATTTGGGAAGAAATATGCAGACCATATGCTGGTGGCGGATTTCGACGGAAAAGAATGGACGAACGCGGAAATCGTGCCTTTCCAGCCCTTTAACGTAAGCCCCTCCAACGCCGCCTGGCATTACGGGCAGGCGATTTTTGAAGGGATCAAGGCGTACAACGACCAGGAGGGGAATCCGATGATTTTTCGTCCGTACGACAACTACGCGCGTTTTAATAGGAGCGCCGAGCGTATGGGGATGCCCGATGTGCCGGAATGGCTCTTTATCGGCGGCATGGCCATGCTGATCGACCTCGACCGGGGCTGGGTGCCTTCGAACGAGGGTTGCTCCCTGTACCTGCGGCCGTTTATGATCGCGATGGACGAATTCATTGGCGTGCGGCCTTCCGACACTTACCGTTTCGCGGTCATCAACAGCCCTTCGGGCCCATATTTCAACAAGCCTATCCACCTGTTGGTGCAGGACAAATACATCCGTGCTTTCCCGGGCGGCGTTGGTTATGCGAAAGCGGCCGGCAACTACGGCGGGGCGATGTACCCGACCATGCAGGCCCGGAAAGACGGCTACGACCAGATCCTTTGGGTGGATGGTACGGAGTACAAATGGCTGCAGGAGTGCGGCACGATGAACGTGTTCGTGATCATCGGCAACCGCGCGCTGACGCCTGACCTCACGAACGGAACGATCCTGGCGGGGGTAACCCGCGCCAGCGTGATCGACGTGCTGGCGGATATGGGCCTGGAAGTAGAGGAGCGCCCCGTTTCCATTGAGGAAGTGGTGGCGGCCCATGAGAACGGGACCTTGCGCGAAGTGTTCGGTACGGGCACGGCGGCGAGCGTGGCGTATGTGGAGCAGCTGGATTACAAGGAGCACAAGATCAGCCTGGACACCACGAAGTATGAAGTGGGGCGGGAAGTGATTGAAAGGCTGGATGCGATCCGGACGGGCAAGGTGGCCGACGAACGGGGCTGGAACTTTATAATCGACTGATACACGTAATTTATATAGAATGGCCGGGTTGCGTACGCGTGACCCGGTTTTTTATTTGGGGATATCATGTATATAAAGGAGTGTGGAAGGGGGTTGTATGGACGGGGGAATCGGTGTATCTTTGCGGCCTTATGACGCTTTCGGTATTCAGGGAATCCTTGCAGTATGCTGTGCCGCCGGCCGGGTTAACGCCCGCATTGCTGGCGATGTGGTGGGATGGCAGGGGAAATTGGGACCGGAGCCACGACATTGCGCAGGAGGATCATTCGCGCGCGGGGTCGTGGGTGCATGCATATCTTCACCGGAAGGAGGGGGATGCGGGTAATGCGGCATATTGGTATGCCCGGGCGGGGAAACCTGTGTTCCGGGGCACGCTGGAGGAGGAGTGGGACCAGCTTTCGGGGGCTTTGTTGCTGGAGAATCCCCGTTAATTGGCCGATTTTAGGAAAAAACTTCCAAGTAATTTTGTAATGTTATAACGAAGTGATACCTTTGCCCTCCCAAATTCCCTTAATGGGAACGATGGGTTTCATTGTAAAACAGCAGTAAAATATAAAATAGGTAAGAATGCCTACAATACAACAATTAGTAAGAAAAGGAAGAGAAATTATCCGGGCCAAATCCAAGTCCAGAGCGTTGGATGCTTGCCCGCAGCGTCGTGGCGTATGTACCCGTGTGTACACTACCACTCCGAAGAAACCGAACTCCGCGTTGCGTAAAGTAGCGAAAGTGAAGCTGACCAACAAAGTGGAGGTTATCGCTTACATTCCGGGTGAAGGTCACAACCTGCAGGAGCACTCTATCGTACTGATCCGTGGTGGCAGGGTGAAGGACCTTCCGGGTGTTCGTTACCACATCGTTCGCGGTAGCCTCGATACTGCTGGTGTGAAAGACCGTAAGCAAAGCCGTTCCAAGTATGGTACCAAAAAGGAAAAGGCTAAAAAATAATTTGTAATAAATAGTTCGAAATTTTTCAAATAAATGAGAAAGCAAGCTGCTAAAAAATTACCCCTGGCTCCCGATCCCAGGTTCCAGGATAAACTGGTAACCCGTTTCGTGAATAACATCATGGAGCAAGGAAAAAAGAGCATTGCCTACCGTATTTTCTACGATGCGGTTGACCGTGTTAGCCAGATGACCAACGAAAACGGCTACGAAGTTTGGAAAAAAGCACTTTCCAACGTAACTCCCGCCGTTGAAGTACGCAGCCGCCGTATCGGTGGTGCTACTTTCCAGATCCCCGCAGAAGTTCGCGCCGACCGTAAAGTGTCCCTGAGCATCAAATGGCTGGTTCGTTACGCTGGCGACAGGAATGGTAAGAGCATGGCTGAGAAACTGGCGAACGAAATCGTAGCCGCCAGCAAAGGTGAAGGTGCCGCTTTCAAAAAGAAAGAAGATACCCACCGTATGGCTGAAGCTAACAAAGCATTCTCCCACTTCAAGGTATAACCATCCCGTTTTTTTAAGACGGTTTGTAAACATATCAAAGGCTGGTCCGGTTCTCCCGGATCAGCCTTATGTTTTTTATATATAGCCAATCGTTAACCTTCACCCACCTTCGACTGCCCCGCATCTTATCTATGCGAAAATTGTTTGTTATGGATTTAGAAACATATAAGTGTGAGCCCATCATCTTGCGCAACACTTACGATGCATTTTGTTTCGAAAGTATCGGCCCTAAAGGAGGAATTCAAAAAGTAATTTATTTCTATCCAATTATATTAATTGGTAATTCTTATGTGAATTTATCTTTTGGAGATTGGGATGAAAAAACAAAAGAGGTGAATGACGAATCAATTTCAAACAATGGAGATACAAGTAAAATTCTCGCCACTGTTGCATTTACGGCTTTGCAATATGCTCGTCAGCACGACAGAAAACCCATATTCGTTATGGGAACGTGTAGAGCACGGACCAGATTATATCAAATGGCGTTGAATGCTCATCGTTTGTTAGTTGAAAGTTTGTTTGTCGTGTCTGGATTAATTGCCGGTGAATGGCAGGAATTTGTTCCGGGAAGAAATTATACAGCCTTTATGTTTTCAATCAGATAGGCAATTGTTAGGAAAATAAAATATGCGAAATGATAATTGTAAAGCTATCCAATGATTCATTGGACAAAGATACCAGACTCATTGAAGTTGGAACCTGGGATCCGGGGGTCGATCTTTCGAAAGATCCCTTCATTGTGAGAAAAGCACAAGCAGCCATTGAAGTGCTGACGAAGCATGCATTTCCCGGTCATGATTTATTACCAGGTAAAGCAAACGTTTCAAACCGACCATCATGAAAATTGTAAAACTGTCCAACGATAGATTGGACAAAGACACAAAGCTGATAATAGTCGGCGAATGGAATCCGGATATTGATTTTAGCAATGACGCCTTCTTTATAAAGAAGAAAAAATGGCGGAAGTGCTGATTCAGCGTGTAGGTTTACCCGATAAGAAATTATTATCCAGGTAGCAATAATTCCTTTACATGCATTACCTATAAACGAAACAGGCTGCCATAGAAACGGCAGCCTGATAATAAATAGGGGAGGGATAGTTGATTATTTCACATTGACCAGCACCTTGATCTTCCCGTTGCCGGATTTGAGTTCCTGCAGCGCTTTCCCAAGTACCTGGCCCATTTTTACTTTTTCGGGATCGGCTTTCATGGCGTAACCAGGCCTGCTGGAAGTCACCAGCAGATCACCGCGCTCGATGGGGCCACCTTCGTCGCATACTTTCGTCGGGATCACGCCCACCACGCCAACGGGCACCTGCTCGGAGGGAGCATCGAGGTCTTCCTGCTCTGTTAGCAACACGCCTGGCTTCGTCGCATACACGCCCGCCACCAACGTAGAATAAGCCTGTGCCGACTTCTCCATCATCCGGTCTGTCCGTTTGGAAATCACCATCACATCTCCCGGCTCGTAGCTATCGCGTGCACCTTCCACATCGAATGCTTCCGCCAGATCGGCTCCGCCATTCGTCGTTCCACTATTGAAAAAGCCCATTCCCGTGTTGGAAATACGCGCCACATTGCCGCCGTTTCGTTGGAAAACAGCGAGATTACCCGTCGCATTCTGCTGGTTAACCAGCAGAGCATTGCCGGTTCCCTGGTTCTCAATCGTGACAATAGATTGCGTATTGGCGGTATTCGTGTTCAAAAAGTGAGCGGCTCTGCCCATACCTGTCGTCGGAATAAAGCCCTGCACTGCATTTCCGGTGCCGGTGGTACTGCCAGCAACCCCGTTGCCTTTGGCGGAAACCGCATATATGCCATCCCCGCTACCTGCGGCTAGCGCAGTAATACCGTCGCCGTCACCGTTTGCGTCGGTTGCATGGAAAGATCCGCCGGAGCCACTGGTACCTTTTGAAACGCCATATACACCAGCAGTACCGAATGAAGATGAACTCGTTGTGATTTCGCCTTGTACCGCAGCACTGCTGCTTGTGGTGTTATCGATCCTGAAACTGCCCGCGGGGCCTGTACCCTCTGTAGTAGTGAGAAGCGCCGGATTATTGTTGGCTGCATTTCCGTTGGAGAACCAACCTGCAAAGCCGTTGGAAATAAGCGATGTTCTTCCGTGCACGGCAGCACCTGCTCCGTTTACGATGCTTTCTATGGCATTCCCGTTTTTCATAGCGGTTGCACTGAATGTAGTGCCATTCCCATTTCCAAGCGCCACCAGCGCAATGCCATTACCGGATGAATTGGAAGAATGGAAGATACCGCCAAATCCACCGGTACCGGAAGCCACGCCATATACCGCCGCGGCTCCAAAGTTGCCGAATATCGTATTGACTTCTGCCCTTACTGCTGCGCCTACACTGGTCGTGTTGTTGATCGTAAAGGAAGAGGCATTGCCCAATTTATTATCGGGTACGTTGCCTTTGCCGATAGAATAAACTTCCAAAGTATTGGCATTGATATTATCCGCATTGGAGTTTGTAAACCTTCCTGCACGACCGGTGCTCATGCCTGCGCCGATCTCACCCAACACGCCAATTCCCGTATTAGACTGGTCGCTGGAGATAAATCCCCGAACACCATAACCTCCACCGTTATTGCGGCCAACGACTGCCCCGGCGATGTTGCTGGTGGTACGGCCCACTACGGCTTCGCCTGCGTTGTTGTTATCGCCAATAATACCGGCACTTATCTGAGAATTGGCAACGCCATGTATGGCAAAACCGGTATTGGTGGTAGCAAGCACGCCCTTTCCCGAGCCGGTAGTCGACACGCTAATGATGTTCCCGTTACCAGCGGATGAGGCATTGAGCACATTATTACTGTTCGCATTGTTATAGATGACAATATCGGCTGGGATCCCGTTATTGCTGGTAGCAAGCAAACCCGTACCCGTATTGCTGTTGGCATACACGCCGTAACCGTTGGCGGTGGCATTGCCATACACGCCCAGGCCATTCGGCGCTGAACCATATAATCCCCATCCACTGCCGGCATGCGAGCCCCATACGCCAATTCCCAATCCGCCGGTGCCATTATTCAAACCGCGCACGGCTGTAGAAAAGCCACCAGGCGCGGTGGAAGAGATAATCCCCCGCACTGCTGTAATATTGGACGAAGTGGTGTTGTTGACGCCTTCGATGGAGGCGCCGTCGCCATTGTTGCTCAACGAGAGCAGTGTAGCCGCATTGTTTTCGGTAGTCACATATGGTAGCGTGAGACCGCCACCGCCACCACTTGCCGGCGCCCAGTTGGTGCCGTCGAACCGGAGGTATTGTCCGGAAGCAGGTGTTGTGTTGCTGATGGGCGTTCCCTGCAATTTCGCTACCGTCGGATCCGGATACGTGCCGGACAGATCGCCACCTGCTGTAACGCCATTGATATCGCCAGCTGTGCCCTGGGGGCCGGCAGGACCGATGGGGCCTGGATCACCCTGGTCACCTTTATCACCTTTGTCTCCCTTATCACCTTTATCGCCCGTGTTGCCCTGAAGCCCCTGTGCGCCGGGGTCTCCTTGATCGCCCTTGTCACCTTTATCGCCCGGCACACCCTGGATACCTTGCACGCCTTGCAAGCCAGGTAATCCTTGCAGTCCGATGGGACCAGGGTCTCCTGCATCACCTTTGTCGCCTTTGTCTCCCTTATCACCTTTATCGCCCGTGTTGCCCTGAAGCCCCTGTGCGCCGGGGACTCCTTGATCGCCTTTATCACCTTTATCGCCCGGCACACCCTGGATACCTTGCACGCCTTGCAAGCCAGGTAATCCTTGCAGTCCGATGGGACCAGGGTCTCCTGCATCACCTTTATCGCCGGTTAGGCCCTGGATACCCTGCGCACCCGGATCACCCTTTTCCCCTTTGTCACCTTTATCGCCGGTTGCACCTTGCATTCCTTGTACGCCGGGATCACCCTTTTCCCCCTTGTCACCTTTATCGCCGGTTGCACCTTGCATTCCTTGTACGCCGGGATCGCCTTTATCCCCTTTGTCACCTTTATCACCGGGAACGCCTTGAATACCTTGCACACCAGGGTCGCCTTTATCCCCTTTATCTCCCTTATCGCCGGTTACACCTTGCATTCCTTGTGCACCAGGATCCCCCTTCACACCCTGAACACCCTGTGGACCCGCATCTCCTTTCGCACCCGTTGCTCCCGCAGGACCCGTAGCGCCCGCCGGTCCCACAGGCCCAGGCGCCCCCGTTGCCCCCTGCGGCCCCGCAGGCCCCTGCACCCCGGCAGGACCGGGATTGCCATCTGCAGCATACAACGCAAACGGAACGCTCATCAGCTGCTGGGTGCCCAGTGTCTGGAAACCGCCGCCGGTATTCACTTCCACCTGCAAAAACTGGTTGGCGTTTTTCCAGGGCACTGCCGCGAAAGTACCGCTGACCGGGGTACCGCGACCCACCTGCAGGTTAAACAAACCCATCGCATTGGTCGTAGTCTGATGGGTTTCCTGGTATTCAATAGCGCCGTTCGGCCCGCCGCCACGAATGGAAAAGCGAACCCCCAGCGACTGCGCTGCCACTACGGAGCCATTGCTGTTACGCGCTACCGCCTGGTAATTAATGCCCGACAATGCATGCTGTGCACGCGCAGCGAGAGCGGTCGACATCAGCAGCATTAATGTGTATATCGTTTTCTTCATGAATTTATTTTTTAGAAACAGCCGGTTTGATAGGCGCCGCTACAGGCTCAACGCCCTGTGCCGCCGGAGTAATCGTTGGAGTTGTGCTTGCCGCGGCGTTTGCTTTCGCTTGTTGCGCCGCCGCAGCGGCAGACATTTCCGAAGGCAGTTGCTCTCCCGATGCGCGCTGTTGGATATTCGCCTGGCGGGCGGCCATGGGAGCCGCCCCGCCCAGCGGTCGTGCGGGGAACAGGTAATCCATGATCGATGCCGGTGTGCTCAATTTAACAGGAGCAGCCTGTACCCGTAAGGGAGGTTTTGATGCAGCCTGGCTGGCTGCTGTGATTAGCTTATCGAGCTTGGCCTGTGGGTTATCCGCTTGTTGCGCCAGGGCAGTGCCGGAGGCAAATAGCAACAGCGTTGTGGTCATTGACAGTAACTTATGCATGTGACTTTATTAAATGATGTTACGATAAAGTTTAAAATCAGTTATCCCTGAATGGGGTGTACATGAGCGTGAAGTGCAGGCTCTGCCTCTGACGGATACTTGGCACCGTGGGCAGCAGCCATGCAAAATCCAGTTGGAAGCCTTGCACACGTACACCGAAGCCCGACGAAAATTGCTGCCGGCGCCCTTTTTCCGGATGCTCGTAGAAATAGCCGGTCCGCACAAAAAATGCATCCCGGTATGCATACTCGATCCCGCCGGAGAAGGCGCATTCGCGCATCTCCTCAGCAAAACCGCCCGGTGCGTCGCTGAACGAAGTGAAGATGGATTCTACGACGCTTCTGTCGGGATCTTTACCTTTCTCGATCTCGTTGGTCGGCAACCCGTCCGCATCCAGCTTGTAAACGGGGGAGTAGGCACGAGCAGTTTGTGGATTTCCGCCGCTAGCGTGAACTTATGGTCTTCCGTATGCACGAACGTGTAGCCGCCGCCGATACGGAGCCCCATGGGTAGGAACGATCTCCCGTCAGATGCATCCGTGTAAGAAAGTTTTGAGCCGATATTTGTCAGGCTGAGGCCCCAGGCAAAACGGTTATTGCCGTCGATATGATCTTTATATCCCTGCGAGTAAAATCCGATATCCCCAGCCACGGCGGATGCGGGCTTCTGCAACTGACCGTTGTAATGACCATTGCCCAATTCGCTGCGGATATATCGTGCAGTAATGGAAAGGGCGTACCTGCTCCCGAGTTTGCGCGCATAGGCAAGGTCGATGGCGTATTCCCGGGGCTTGTATTGCTGCAGGAGATTGCCGTTATCATCGCGGAAGGTGACGTCGCCGTAATTGAAGTAACGGATAGCGGCGCCGAGACTTTCCTGTCCGTTCCAGGTTTTGAATCCAGACAGATACGTCATGTTCGTCTTTTTGTCAGACAGATCGTACATCCAGGGCGAGTACGATACGCTGGCGCCGTATTCGCCGGCGAAGGGAAGTTTGGCCGCGTTGCCGGAAAGCGCATTGGCATCTGGCTCGAGGCCGGTGATGGCGCCGCCCAATGCGTTGCTCCGGGCATCGGGGTTTACGAGGAGGAATGCGGCTCCGGTGTTGACAGGGCGGAGCGCGGTGGTTTGTGCCACCGACGGGGTTGCCGCCAGCATTCCCGCGATAACGGGAATCAGTTTATATAATTGCATGGTTTCCGGTTTGGACTATTGAACGATGAGTTTTTCGGTGAAGACGAAAGCATTGACTTTCACCATCACGGTATAAATTCCTGCCGCGAGTTTATCGACCGAAGTGGGGATCACGACTTTACCCGGGGCGAAGCTCCGGTTGTCCTGGAGGATTACCTGCCCGGAGGTGTTGAGGATCATGAAGGAAACGAAAGCGTGCGTCAGGAGGTTGAATTGAATTTTGAATGTAGTGAGTGCGGGATTGGGAAAGAGGGAAAAATCCAGTACGGGATTGCGGCCGGGTAGCAAGGGAGGCAGTACTTCCGGCTGCTGAAATCCTTGCGTCAGCAACCTGGAACCTGCTGAAAAAGTAGTGATCGAAGGCTCGCCGATGGTATAATCGAAATGGATGCCGCCAACTATTCCGCTGCCTCCGGAAGTGGCTATTACTTGTCTTGCCATCACCCACTGCCCCCTGGAAGGGAGATTTGCAGCGGCTATGATCATAATGGTAAAAAGGATGCCGGGTAAATGTGTCTTCATCGTTTGGAATATGGTGATCGGTTAATTTATTGCTAAAGCAATAGCATCCCCGAAGGCTTACGGCGGCCATCGGGCAAATTGTTGATATACTGTCTTATCAGCGGAGATAGTTCAGCATGTTTCCGGATATGTGCTTCAAGTAAAGTATGGTAAAAAAGGGCAGCGGTAACTGCGGCGGTAAATCAAAACGATAGTTAAAATCAGTGGTGCAAAGGTTGGTGCAACGGGGTGCAAGGTATAAAAAATGTCAACAAAATCCGAGCAAATTGAGAATTGAATGCGGTAAAAAACAATATAAAAAGAAAAGGCCGCTTCCATGAAGCGGCCTTTTCAATACGTATGTGCGTTATCGTTATTTATTTCACATTCACCAGCACCTTGATGACGCCGGTTCCGCCGCTCAGTTGCTGCAATGCTTTACCGAGTACTTGTCCGGTTTTGACTTTATCGGGATCGGCTTTCATGGCGTATCCGGGTTTGCTTGAAGTAACGAGGAGATCGCCGCGGGCGATCGGTCCGCCTTCGTCGCAAACTTTGGTGGGGATAACGCCGACTACGCCCATGGGAACGTGTCCCAGCTCCTCATCCGTAGCCTGGCCTTCGGTTAATAATACGCCCGGTTTTGTGGCGTATACGCCTGCTACCAATGTGGAATAAGGCTTGGCGGATTTTTCCACCATCCGGTCTGTATTCGTTGAAATCACGAGGACGTCTCCAGGTTCATAAGCATCGGATGTTCCTTCTACGGCGAATGATTCCGCGAGGTCAGCGCCGCTAACTGCGGTTCCGCCATTGAAGAAGCCGCGGCCGGCTTTGTTGATACGCGCTACGTTGGCGCCCACGTTTCTGTATATCGCAATATTCCCGGAAGCGCCACGATGATCAACCAATAAGGCGGTACCGGTACCATCATTACGGATATCTACGGTAGATTCTCCATTCGCGGTATTGAAATTGCTGAAACGTCCGGCGCGCCCTGTCCCGAAGTTCGGTGTCCAACCATAGATCGCCGAGCCGGTGCCATCGGCGTTCGCTTCAATGGCATTGCCGTTATTGGAATTCGCTACGATGCCTTCACCGGTGCCATTTGTCAGCGCGATCAAAGCCGGGCGCGGGTTGGTGGCGTTGGATATATAGAAAAGGCCCGCCGTACCCCCGGTTCCATCGGCACGGCCATAAACGCCTGCCGTCCCGAAGTTGGCGAAGATGGAATTCACAACGCCTACTACACCGGCGGATGTACCTTGTGTATTGTCGACAGTAAATTCACCTGCGTTACCGTTGCCCACGGTTTTAGCGGTGACTACCGGGTTGTCGTTATCTTCATTAAAGTGCTCGAACCGGGCGGCCCGGCCGGTAGCGAATGTTGGCACCCATCCATACATAGCTGTACCTGCACCGTCTATGTTCGACTCAACGCCATTACCATCTTTCCCCGCGTTTGCCGTGATGGCATTGCCGTTGCCATCGGTGAGGGCAATTAAAGATGCCCCATTCCCGGAAGGGTTGGATGCATAGAAAAGCCCTGCGCGGCCACCGGTGCCCGACGAAACGCCGAAAACGCCCGCCGCTCCGAAGTTGCCGAAGATGGTATTAACTTCAGCTCTCACGGCAGCGCCTACACTGTTATTGTTATCCAGCAGAAATGAAGAAGCGTTGCCAAGGGTATTGTCGGGGATGTTCCCTTTGCCATTGGAAACTACTTCAAATGCATTGGCATCGGTATTGTCTGCATTGAAGTTCTCGAATCTGCCTGCGCGGCCTGTACTGCCATTCAACCCTACCTGTCCTAACACCCCTACACCCGTTCCCGCAGTGTTCGTTGCGATAAATCCGCGTACACCATAGCCGCCGCCATCATTACGGCCTACCACGGCCCCGGCGATATTGCTTGTCGTACGGCCAACCACGGCCTCGCCGCCACCATTATTGTCACCAACTATGCCAGCACTGGTTTGGGATGAGGTAATGCCTTGCACGCCAAACCCCCCAACCGTAGAAGCCCTCACACCCGCGCCGTTACCTGTCGTTGATACGTTGACAACCGTTCCGTTACCCACGGAGTTCACCACCAACGCGTTATTATTATTGGCATTGTTGTAGATATTGATAGAAGCAGGTATGCCATTGTTGCTCGTAGCCTGCAGACCTGTCCCGGTATTGCTATTTGCATAAACCCCGGTTCCACTGGCACTGGCATTGCCATATATGCCTAATCCATTCGGCGTAGTACCGTACACACCCCATCCGGAACCATTCTGAGATCCCCAAACGCCAACACCCAGGCCGCCGGTACCATTGTTGATACCGCGCACCCCGGCAGAAAATCCGCCCGGAGCGGTGCTGTTAACAACGCCGCGAACCGCAGCTATGCTGCTGGTCGTCGTATTATTGATGCCTTCCAATGAAGTACCATCCCCGTTATTGGTAATGGAAAACAGCGTGGCCGGATTGTTCTCCGAAGCGGAATAGGGAAGCGCAAGCGCGCCGCCGCCGCCATTGTCAGCCGCAGGCGCCCATTCCGTTCCGGAATATTTCAATACCTGGCCCGCCAGGGGAGCAGTTACCGCAACTGGTATCGTCTGAATCCGGGCTACGTTGGGATTAGGATAAGCGCCACCCAGGTCGCCGCCTGCGGCGCCGTTCGGCGGCAGGCTTGTAGGGATCAGACCCGGCGCCAGTTTAGGAAGGGTGATCGCCCCATCCGCAACCTGTAAAGTATTCACTGCGTCGTTCGCAATCGCGGGGTTGGGATAAGTGCCGCTCAGCGATCCGCCGGCTGCTACTCCATTGATGTCTCCCTGAGGCCCAGCAGGTCCAACCGGCCCCGCAGGCCCAATCGGTCCAATCGGTCCGGCAGGTCCCATTGCGCCAACCGGCCCCGCGGGTCCTACTGGCCCCTGTGGCCCCGCAACTCCGGCAGGCCCCGCAGGACCATCTGCCCCTGTAGCACCCTGAGGCCCCACCGGCCCAATCGGCCCAACAGGCCCCGCAGGACCATCCGCCCCAGTAGCACCCTGAGGCCCCACCGGCCCAATCGGCCCAACGGGCCCCGCAGGACCATCCGCCCCAGTAGCACCCTGAGGCCCCACCGGTCCAATCGGCCCCGCAGGACCATCCGCCCCTGTAGCACCCTGAGGCCCCACCGGCCCAATCGGCCCAACAGGCCCCGCAACTCCGGCAGGTCCAACAGGACCCACCGCGCCGGCGGGCCCCACAGGCCCCTGGGGACCCGCAGCACCTACGGGCCCGGCAGGACCAACAGGCCCCGCAGGACCATCCGCCCCTGTAGCACCCTGAGGCCCCACCGGCCCAATCGGCCCAACAGGCCCCGCAACTCCGGCAGGTCCAACAGGACCCACCGCGCCGGCGGGCCCCACAGGCCCCTGGGGACCCGCAGCACCTACGGGCCCGGCAGGACCAACAGGCCCCACGGGACCAGTCGCGCCATCAGCACCCGCAGGTCCAACCGGGCCCACAGGACCCGCTGCACCCGCCGGCCCAACAGGCCCGGTAGCGCCATCAGCTCCGGCAGGTCCCACAGGCCCCACAGGCCCCGCTGCACCCACCGGACCCGCCGGACCCGCAGGGCCCGTTGCGCCCGCAGGACCAACCGGTCCGATAGCGCCTACAGGTCCGGCCGGACCAGCAGGGCCCGCAGGACCGGCGGGGCCGGGATTCCCGTTGGCGGCGAATTGCGCGAACGGTACAGACATCAGCTGGTTGGTGCCCAGCGTCTGAAAACCGCCGCCCGTATTCACTTCCACTTGCAGGAACTGGTTGGCGTTGCCCCAGGGCACACCCGCGAAGGTGCCGGTCACCGGCGTGCCGCGCCCGATCTGTAAAGTGAACAGGCCAATAGCGTTGGTAGCTGTATTATGCGTTTCCTGGTACTGCACAGCACCGTTCGGCCCGCCGCCCCGGATGGAGAAACGGACGCTCACGGCCTGGTTGGCCAGCACGGAGCCGTTGGTGTTGCGGGCTACCGCCTGGTAATTGATACCCGACAAGCCGTTTTGGGCATAGCTTCCCAGCGCGATTGTCAGGCAGAAACATAAAATGTATAGCGATTTCTTCATTGTACTCAGTTTTTAGGGGTTGTAGCTTTGGGCTTCTCGAAATGCAGCGAAGGTTCTTTGCCCTGGGCTGCCGGATCAATGGTTTTAGCGGCTGCCTTGGCAGATTCGCCGGCTTTGTCTTTTTGTGCGGCATCCGCATCGGAAGCGCTGCTCGGGAGTTGCCCGGCAGGAGCTGCCTTTGCCGTGGCCTTTCTCGCACCTGCAATACTCCGGGGTACGCCGCCGCCGTTGGAACCGGGGAAGATGTGTTGCTTCACAGCCTGCGGCGATGCAAGGGTGGCTTCTTTGGGCTTGGTGCTTACTTTCAGCGAGGATCTGGCGGAAGTAGCGGCAGCGCCAGCTTTGGGCGCGAAGACAAAGTCTTTCAGGCTGCCTTTCCCTTCGACTTTCGGTTGATGCGTTTGCTGCGCGTTGACTGCGGTGAATGCCGTCAGCAGCAGGATTTGGATGGTCAGGAAAAACTTGAACATGTATTCTGGCTTTATTCGGTGATAGGAAAGGTTTTATTATCTGTTATCCCTGAAGGGTGTATACATGAGTGTGAAGTTCATGCTCTTCCGCTGCCGGATGCTGCCGCCGGTGGGGATGAGGTAGGCGAAGTCGAGCTGGAAGCCCTGCACCCTTACACCGAATCCGGTGGAGAACTGCTGGCGGTTTCCTTTGGCGGGATCTTCATAGAAGTATCCCGTCCGCACAAAGAAGTTGCTCTGGTAAGCGTACTCGATGCCGCCTGCGAAAGAAAACTCGCTGATCTCCTCCCTGAATCCCCCGGCGCATCGCCGAACGAAGTGAAGATGGATTCGACGACACTGCGGTCGGGATCCTTGCCTTTCTCGATCTCGTTGGTAGGCATGCCATCTTGGTCGAGTTTGTAGGTGGGCGGGGTGGGGACGAGGAGTTTGTTGACGTCCGCAGCGATGGTGAACTTATGGTCTTCCGTTCTCACGAAGGTGTAGCCACCGCCGATGCGGATGTTCATGGGCAGGAAGGTTTTGGTGTCGCTGGCGTCGGTATAGGACAGCTTGGTACCGATATTGGTAAAGCTGATGCCCCATGCATACCGGTTGTTGCCGTCGATATGGTCGGCATATCCCTGGGAGTAGAGGCTGATATCCCCTGCCACTGCGGAGGCCGGCTTTTGCAGCTGCCCGTTGTAGGTGCCGTTGCCAAGCTCGCTGCGGATATACCTGCCCGTTACGGCGAGGGCGAAAAGGTTACCGAGCTTTCTGCCATAGGCGAGGTCCACGGAGTATTCCCTGGGTTTGTACTGCTGGAGAACGGTTCCGTTATCATCCCTGAAGGTGACGTCACCGTAATTGAAATAACGGACGGCTGCGCCCAGACTCTGCTGTCCGCCCCATGTTTTGAAACCAGAGATATAGGCCATGTGGGTCTTTTTATCGAGGAGGTCCCACATCCAGGGGGAGTAGGACACGCTTGCGCCCCATTCTCCCGCGAAGGGGAGCTTTGCGGCATTGGCGTAGATGGCGTTTGCATCGGGCTCCAGCCCGGTGACGGCCCCGCCGGTGGCGCTGCTCCTGGCGTCGGGGTTGACCATCAGGAAGGGGGCGCCTACGTTGAGCGGCTGCTTAGCTGACTTCTGTGCCATCAACGGGCGTACCGCCAGCAATCCCGCCAGAAGGAGGATGGTATTCAAATGCTTCATGGTATACCGTATTAGGCTATTGAACAATAAGTTTTTCGGTGAAGGTGAACTGGTTGACCTTCAGGATAACCGTGTAAATCCCCGCCGCGAGCTTGTCGACGGACGTGGGAATGACGACCTTTCCAGGCGCATAATCCCTTACATCCTGGTAAATGACCTGTCCTGCGGTGTTCATGAGCAGGAAGGAGACATTGGCGTTGGTGAGGAGGCTGAACTGGATCTTGAAGGTGGTCAGTGCCGGGTTTGGAAACAGGGAGAAGTCGAGCACGGGCATGCCGCCGGGTATAAGCGGCGGCAGGATCTCTGGCTGCTGGAATCCCTGTGTAAGGAGGATGGGCCCTGCGGACAGAGGGGAGATGGCGGCTTCTCCGATGGTATAGTCGAAATGGATACCGCCAACGATGCCTGATCCGCCGGAAGTGGAAGTCACGTGCCTGACCAGCACGAGTTGCGACCGGGCAGGCAGCCACGAGATGGCCAGGAACATGGCCAATAAAAGGTGTTGGGTAGAAATTGTCTTCATAGATCAATTCTCAAAGGGGTGAAAAATCAGTAAATGCGCCGCATCACGCTGCAGTCTCGATTCTCGGAAAAGACGACAGGGCTGGTATACGGAATATGTTTCTGCTTGGTTCGGTTGAAATGGCTTACGACGTACGGGGTACCCCGACAGTTACTTTCAAATAGGTTAGCGGACGACAGGACATGGAACGCTGTTACGCGTTTTTCTTTGGTTGTTGATATAAACGTATACCGGTTTCCGGTAGAACCGTTTTCGATAGGCAGGAATTGAATAGGAGCAGCTTTGCTGCGGTCGGGTCCTTTTCAATAATGATGGTTAAATATGGAGGTGGGAGATCCTGGGGTAATGCATCACAGGTAGATGTACTATTCTCAGATCGATTGCAAAGTAAGTAATTAAGCATGAGAAAAATTGGATCAATCATAAAAAAATGGAAAAAGGCCGCCCCGGAAGAGGCAGCCATACACAAAACCATACATATACCCTTGCTCTCGTCAAAGAATGTATGTCAATGCGGTTATCGTTTGAAGTCCAACCTTATTTCACATTCACCAGCACCTTAATCACTGCTGCACCGGAAGGTAGTTCCTGTAAAGCTTTTCCGAGGATCTGGCCATGTTGCACTTTTTTCGGATCGGCTTTCATGGCATAACCCTTCCTGCTGGAAGTAACGAGCAGGTCGCCCCGGCGGACGGGTCCGCCTTCATCGCAAACTTTGGTGGGGATAACGCCCACAACACCCATTGGCACGAGGTCGTTGATATCGTCCACACCTTCGCGTTCCGTCAGCAATACGCCGGGTTTGGTGGCATACACCCCCGCAACCAGCGAGGAGTAAGCTTCGGCGGACTTTTCCATTTTGCGGTCGCTGCTGGTGGAGATCACTAATACATCTCCGGGCTCATATTCATGGATCGTTCCTTCCACATCGAATGCTTCCGCAATGTCCGCACCACTATTTTGCGTGCCGCCATTAAAGAATCCGCGACCGGCGGAATTGATGCGGGCCACGTTTACCGAACCGGGATTACCTGATCTGAAAACAGCAATAGACCCATTGCTATGTTGTTCCACCGTCAATACCGGATTTGTATTGGCAGTATTGTAATTCACGAACCTGGCTGCGCGGCCGCCACCGAAGTTGGGAATCCATGCATAGATTGCGGAACCCGTACCATCGGCAGTTGCTTCCACGCCGTCACCGGTGTTGGAGGCGTTTGCCGTTATCCCGTTACCGTTACCATCGGCGATGGCGATCAGGGCAGGGCCATTACCGGCCGGGTTGCTGGCATGGAACAATCCTGCATAGCCACCGGTCCCGGAAGATATCCCGTAAATACCAGCCGTCCCGAAGTTGGCGAACTGCGAGTTTACTTCTCCACGTACCGCGGCTTTCGTACCCGTCACACGGTCTACCATGAAATTACCGGCGATACCATTCCCGACTGTTGTTACGGTGATAGCGTCACTGGTATTGTTTTCATTGAAAATGTTGAATCGTCCCGCGCGGCCAGTTGCAAAGGTGGGAACCCATGCGTACAGAGCATTGCCAGCCCCGTCGATATTCGCTTCGATGGCGTTGCCGTCTTTGCTGGCATTCGCCGTTATGGCGTTACCGTTACCATCCTGGATGGCTACCACGGCGGGGCCGTTGCCGGAGACATTGCTGGAATGAAACAAACCGGCGAAGCCGCCCGTTCCGGAAGAAATCCCGAAGATGCCCGCAGCTCCGAAGTTGCCGAAGATCGTTTTTACTTCGCCTCTCACTGCAGCGGCTACGCTGTTGTTATTATCAACCAGGAAGGACGCGGCGTTACCCTGCGTATTATCCGGGATATTGCCGTTACCGTTGGTGTGCACTTCCAGCGTGTTGCCGGTGGTATTGGTCTGGTTGAAGTTTTCGAATCTGCCCGCGCGGCCGGTACTGTTGTTCAGACCCACCTGCCCGAGCACGCCTACAGCAGTTCCTGAGGTATTGGTAGCGATGAATCCCCGCACACCATATCCGCCGCCATCATTACGGCCCACCACCGCTCCGGCGATGTCGCTGGTGGTACGACCCACCACGGCTTCGCCGCCACCGTTGTTATCACCCACCACACCGGCGCTCGTTTGCGCGCTGGTAATGCCATGTACACCAAACCCCGCCACGGTCGAAGCTCTAACGCCCGCGCCGTTCCCGGTCGTCGTCACGTTTACAACTGTGCCATTCCCTACGGAGTTAACCACCAAAGCGTTATTATTATTGGCGTTGTTGAAAATACTGATAGAAGCTGGTATACCGTTGTTGCTCGTAGCCTGCAGGCCTGTTCCGGTATTGCTGTTGGCATAAACGCCATATCCATTGGCGGATGCGTTCCCATACACGCCCAATCCATTGGGTGTGTTGCCGTAAACGCCCCAGCCGGATCCGTTTTGCGATCCGTATACTCCTACGCCTAAACCGCCGGTACCATTATTAATACCACGCACCCCTGCGGAAAAACCTCCGGGAGATGCAGAGGAAACAATCCCTCGGATGCTCGTGATATTACTGGTGGTCGTGTTGTTCACACCTTCTATCGATGTGCCGTCGCCGTTATTGGTAATGGAAAACAGCGTGGCCGGATCGTTTTCCACCGTTGCATAGGGAAGCGTAAGCCCCCCGCCACCGGCGTTATCGGCAGACGGCGCCCATTCTGTACCGGAGAATTTCAAAACCTGTCCCGCCGCCGGAGCCGTCACTGACACCGGGATCGTTTGCAACCTCGCCACGGCGGGGTTTGGATAGGTGCCGCTCAGATCACCGCCCGCAGCGCCGTTCGGAGGCAAACTGGCGGGGATCACACCCGGCGCCAACTTGGGTAACGTAATGGAACCATCCGCTACCTGTGCCGTATTCACTGCATTATTGGCGATCGTTGGATTAGGATAAGTACCGCTCAGCGATCCGCCGGCTGCCACCCCATTGATATCTCCGGCAGGTCCCGCAGGCCCGGCAGGCCCGATCGGACCAATCGGCCCGGCAGGTCCAATGGGCCCCACAGGCCCCGTAGCGCCATCCGCACCGGCAGGTCCGGCAGGCCCAACTGGTCCCGCTGGTCCCGCTGGTCCGGCAGGCCCTACAGCACCCGCAGGCCCTACAGGTCCTACAGGTCCGGCAACGCCGGCAGGTCCGGCAGGCCCAACTGGCCCTGTTGCACCGTCTGCACCCGCGGGCCCTACTGGCCCCACAGGTCCGGCAACGCCGGCTGGTCCCGCTGGTCCGGCAGGCCCTGTTGCACCCGCAGGCCCCACAGGTCCGATCGCACCCACAGGCCCGGCTGGACCGGCAGGGCCCTGCGGCCCGGCGGGTCCGGGATTCCCGTTAGCGGCGAACTGCGCAAACGGTACAGACATCAGCTGTGTGGTGCCCAGTGCCTGAAAACCGCCGCCCGTATTCACTTCCACTTGCAGGAACTGGTTGGCGTTGCCCCAGGGCACACCGGCGAAAGTGCCCGTAACGGGTGTTCCGCGCCCCAGCTGCAAAGTGAATAACCCAATGGCGTTGGTAGCTGTATTATGTGTTTCCTGGTACTGTACGGCGCCGTTCGGCCCGCCGCCCCGGATGGAGAAACGGACGCTCACAGCCTGGTTAGCCAGCACGGAGCCATTGGAATTGCGGGCTACCGCCTGGTAGTTGATACCCGACAAGCCGTTTTGCGCGTAGCCGGCAAGGGTGGCCGACAGTATAAAGAAGAGGAGATATAGTGTTTTTTTCATGGTGCTCAGTTTTTAGGTTGGATAGGCTTGGCTTTGGCAGGTACCGGCGCCGTAAGCGGCGGTTCGGTGCCTTGCGCGCCTACATCGAAGGGTTTGGCTGCAGATTTGGCGGATGATGTTTTGTCTTGTTGTGCAGCCTGCGCGCCGGATGCGGCACTGGGAAGCTTGGTGGCGGCAGGCGGCGCGGTTATGTTCGCCTTACGCGCGCCAGCTGTATTGCGGGGAATCCCCCGCCTCCGTTGGAACCGGGGAAGATATGCTGTTTCAACGCCTGTGGCGACGACAGGGTGGCTTCAATGGGTTTGGGAGCCGAAACCTGGCCAGCCCTTACCCTGCCGATTGCCTGGTCATAGTCGCTGAAGATGCGATGGCGAATGCTCTGTCCTTCGCCCGCTTTTCTGGCGTCCTGGGCCCGGGTGGTGGCTGATGCGCCCAGCAGGAAAATGATCAGTATGAATAACTTGTTCATGACGAGTGCTTTATCAATGAATAGAAATGGGTTTTATTATCTGTTATCCCTGAAGGGTGTATACATGAGCGTGAAGTTCATGCTCTTCCGCTGCCGGATGCTGCCGCCGGTGGGGATGAGGTAGGCGAAGTCGAGCTGGAAGCCCTGCACGCGCACACCGAATCCGGTGGAGAACTGCTGGCGGTTTCCTTTGGCGGGATCTTCATAGAAGTATCCCGTCCGCACAAAGAAGTTGCTCTGGTAAGCGTACTCGATGCCGCCTGCGAAAGAAAACTCGCTGATCTCCTCCCTGAATCCCCCCGGCGCATCGCCGAACGAAGTGAAGATGGATTCGACGACACTGCGGTCGGGATCCTTGCCTTTCTCGATCTCGTTGGTAGGCATGCCATCTTGGTCGAGTTTGTAGGTGGGCGGGGTGGGGACGAGGAGTTTGTTGACGTCCGCAGCGATGGTGAACTTATGGTCTTCCGTTCTCACGAAGGTGTAGCCACCGCCGATGCGGATGTTCATGGGCAGGAAGGTTTTGGTGTCGCTGGCGTCGGTATAGGACAGCTTGGTACCGATATTGGTGAAGCTGATGCCCCATGCATACCGGTTGTTGCCGTCGATATGGTCTGCATATCCCTGGGAGTAGAGGCTGATATCCCCTGCCACTGCGGAGGCCGGCTTTTGCAGCTGCCCGTTGTAGGTGCCGTTGCCAAGCTCGCTGCGGATATACCTGCCCGTTACGGCGAGGGCGAAAAGGTTACCGAGCTTTCTGCCATAGGCGAGGTCCACGGAGTATTCCCTGGGTTTGTACTGCTGGAGAACGGTTCCGTTATCATCCCTGAAGGTGACGTCACCGTAATTGAAATAACGGACGGCTGCGCCCAGACTCTGCTGTCCGCCCCATGTTTTGAAACCAGAGATATAGGCCATGTGGGTCTTTTTATCGAGGAGGTCCCACATCCAGGGTGAGTAGGACACGCTTGCGCCCCATTCTCCCGCGAAGGGGAGCTTTGCGGCATTGGCGTAGATGGCGTTTGCATCGGGCTCCAGCCCGGTGACGGCCCCGCCAGTGGCGCTGCTCCTGGCGTCGGGGTTGACCATCAGGAAGGGGGCGCCTACGTTGAGCGGCTGCTTAGCTGACTTCTGTGCCATCAACGGGCGTACCGCCAGCAATCCCGCCAGAAGGAGGATGGTATTCAAATGCTTCATGGTATACCGTATTAGGCTATTGAACAATAAGTTTTTCGGTGAAGGTGAACTGGTTGACCTTCAGGATAACCGTGTAAATCCCCGCCGCGAGCTTGTCGACGGACGTGGGAATGACGACCTTTCCAGGCGCATAATCCCTTACATCCTGGTAAATGACCTGTCCTGCGGTGTTCATGAGCAGGAAGGAGACATTGGCGTTGGTGAGGAGGCTGAACTGGATCTTGAAGGTGGTCAGTGCCGGGTTTGGAAACAGGGAGAAGTCGAGCACGGGCATGCCGCCGGGTATAAGCGGCGGCAGGATCTCTGGCTGCTGGAATCCCTGTGTAAGGAGGATGGGCCCTGCGGACAGGGGGAGATGGCGGCTTCTCCGATGGTATAGTCGAAATGGATACCGCCAACGATGCCTGATCCGCCGGAAGTGGAAGTTACGTGCCTGACCAGCACGAGTTGCGACCGGGCAGGCAGCCACGAGATGGCCAGGAACATGGCCAATAGGAGGTGTTTAGTAGAAAAATGCTTCATAAAACAATGGTTATGTGATGGTTCTGGAAAACGGGGTAATGATTGCCGGGCATGCCGGAAATGAAGCGCAAAGCGATCTGGTAATGACGGGTTCCCTTCAGTGCGGTCTGGTTGATGCTATGCTGCTATTCCCCGGGACATTTTTTGGCGCCCGGTAATGGTTACTGTATAAACGGTTCATGTACAGTGGACAATGGGCCTCTTCAGCTCTCACAGGGTGTAAAACTAGAAAAAAATCCGCCCGGTGAACGGGTTAGCGGAATCTGTTTCATTTCTGGCGGTTTTGGACGGATAAGCGGTGAGATTGGAAAAAGGGTAGTTTTTAACAATTTGACAAAATCAGACTGCTTTATTTATTGATAGAAATTGATTACCTTTGCCCCCCAAATTGCATTACTTATAGTCATTTTACTTTTATGGCAGACTTAAGATTTCAAAGAAACTTTGGTATTGCGGCGCACATCGATGCCGGTAAGACCACTACCACAGAGCGTATCCTGTACTACACAGGCAAGACGCACAAAATCGGTGAGGTTCACGAAGGAGCCGCTACCATGGACTGGATGGCCCAGGAGCAGGAGAGAGGTATTACCATTACATCTGCTGCTACCACTTGTTTCTGGAATTTCCCTACCAACCAGGGTCAGAACTTGCCGGATACCAAACAGTATAAATTCAACATTATTGATACACCGGGCCACGTGGACTTCACTGTGGAAGTAGAGCGCTCCCTGCGCGTACTCGACGGTCTGGTAGCCCTGTTCTGCGCCGTATCCGGTGTGGAGCCCCAATCCGAAACGGTTTGGCGCCAGGCTAACAAGTACCGCGTTCCCCGTATCGGTTTCGTTAACAAAATGGACCGTTCCGGTGCAGACTTCCTGAACGTGGTGAAACAAGTGAAGGAGATGCTGGGTGCAAACCCCGTTCCCCTGACCCTGCCCATCGGCGCTGAAGATCACTTCAAAGGCGTGGTGGACCTGATCACCATGAAAGGTATCATCTGGGACGAAGCCGGTAAAGGTGCCACCTACCAGGAAATCGACATCCCCGCTGATATGAAGGAGGAAGCGGAAGAATGGAGAGCTAAACTCGTAGAAGCAGTTGCTGAATACGACGATACCCTCATGGAGAAGTTCTTCGAAGATCCCAACTCCATCTCCGAAACTGAAATCCACGAAGCGATCCGCAAAGCCACCATCGACATGGCTATCATCCCCATGATGTGCGGTTCTTCCTTCAAAAACAAAGGTGTGCAGAAAATGCTGGACGGCGTTTGCCGTTACCTGCCCTCTCCCATGGACGTTGAAGCTGTAACCGGTACCAACCCCGACAATGGCGAGGAAATCACCCGCGCCCCTTCGGCTAAAGAACCCTTCGCTGCCCTGGCGTTCAAGATCGCTACCGATCCCTTCGTAGGCCGCCTGGCGTTCTTCCGGGTTTACTCGGGCCATCTGGACGCAGGTTCTTATGTGCTCAACACCCGCACCGGCAAAAACGAGCGTATCAGCCGTATCATGCAGATGCACGCCAACAAGCAGAACCCGATCGACTTCATCGAAGCCGGCGATATCGGTGCTGCTGTAGGTTTTAAAGATATCAAAACCGGTGACACCCTCTGCGCGGAAAACCATCCGATCGTTCTCGAATCGATGTCTTTCCCCGAGCCCGTAATCCACATCGCCATCGAGCCTAAAACGCAGGCCGACGTTGATAAAATGGGTATGGCTATCGCTAAACTGGTGGAAGAAGATCCTACCCTGAAAGCGAAAACCGACGAAGAAACCGGCCAAACCGTATTGAGCGGTATGGGCGAGCTTCACCTCGAAATCATCGTTGACCGTATGCGTCGCGAATTCAAGGTAGAAGTTAACCAGGGCGCTCCCCAGGTGGCTTACAAAGAAGCGTTCACCCAGAAAATTGAACACCGCGAAGTGTTCAAGAAACAAACCGGTGGTCGTGGTAAATTCGCCGACATCCAGGTGGAAATCGGCCCTGCGGACGCAGAATGGCTGAAAGAAAACGACGGCAAATCCTTCCAGTTCGTGAATGATATCTTCGGTGGTTCCATCCCCAAAGAATTCATTCCGGCAATTCAGAAAGGTTTCGAGCAATCCATGAACAATGGCGTTCTCGCTAACTTCCCCCTGACTTCCCTGAAGATTCGCCTGTTCGACGGTTCTTTCCACGCGGTGGACTCCGACGCAATGTCCTTCGAACTTTGCGCCAAATCCGCCTTCCGTGAAGCCGGCCGTAAAGCGAAACCGGTGCTGCTGGAACCCATCATGAAAGTGGAAGTAACCACCCCCGACCAGTACATGGGCGACGTAACAGGTGACCTCAACCGTCGTCGTGGTATGCTGGAAGGTATGGAATCCCGCAACGGAGCACAGGTAATCAAGGCGAAAGTGCCCCTGAGCGAAATGTTCGGTTATGTAACCCAACTCCGCTCCCTGTCTTCCGGCCGTGCAACTTCCATCATGGAGTTCTCTCACTACAACCCCGCACCGAACAACATCGCCGAAGAGGTGGTAGCCAAGGTAAAGGGCAAAGTGAACGCCTGATCAGCCACAAGTTGATAGATAGAAATAAGAAAAAGGGCCCTCCGGTATTCCGGGGGCTTTTTTCATGCTCCCATCCTAACCCCCCACCTTCCTGCGCCAGCCTTTCCTTCCGGCATGTATAACCACACTTACCGTTAAACGCACGCCTGTACCGGCGTTACGGCTTGGTTCAGCCATCTGTAAGCCATCTTTGAGCTACCCCTGAGCTACCTATGAGCTACCCCTTTATAGGGGAGGCTCAACCGTGGCTTAACCGTATCTCAAGGGTATCTGATAGGTATCTCAACCCTACTGTAACCTACTGCCAGCAAAGGTTTAATAGGGATGCAACTATAAATAACCCGCAGCGGGCAACCCGATGGGGGTTTGGAGATAGCAACGCCTGGCCAATAGTACGCATACAAGTTTGCATTGCTCAGTCTGTATGGTTGGATTAACAGGACTGCTGTGTTGCCGGTGGATGGAAGCGCCGGCCCGCGTTGCAGGTATATGTAACTTTTATATGCAAGGATCGTTTTATATGCAAGCACGTATTTGTGCCAGTGCCGCTTATTTTCAAACCCCTCAAAACCATCGCTTATGCTCCACAAACCCCTCGTGGCCGTAACCCTCACGGCCATCACGATCCTTTTTGCCTGTAAAAAGAAGTGCTGCGATCCCGTCATCCCCTCAACCTTCCAGCACCGGTCCCTCAATGATGTGCAGGTGAAAAACCTGCAGTCGTTCCATCTCGACGTCGACGGTGACAAGACCCACGAAGTCTACTTCGCCCTGGGTGTTACCGGCGGCGCCGAAGGCATGCGCGGCAAATTCTTCGCCGCAGGCATCAATAATGCAAAGTTGCTGGTGAAATCGGATTCAACCGTATGCCTCCAGCCCGCGGAAGCCATCCCCACCATCCCGGCGCATCCCCGCGACTGGAAAGGCATGGAATCCTACCTCGTGGAAGCCTTCATCCCCGCCGCCACGCCGGGCGATACCGTGTGGACCGGCGCCTGGTTAAGCGCCAGCCGGAAATTCATCGGCATCCAGTTCAAGAAAGATCAAACGGACTACACCGGCTGGATCTGCCTGTCGATGGACCGCACGAACCTGGCCCTGGTGCTGCATAGCTGCGCCTGGAGGGAAATGCATGAAGGAGAATTGCACGCGGGGCAAACGCCCTGATGGCTAATTAGGATTATTGATCTCGATGATGCGGCCGGGGCTCGCGTCTGTACAGATGTATACGCGGCCGTAGGGCGATACGCAAACATCCCTGAGCCGGCCGTAGCGGTTGGTGAACCAGCTCGCTGTGGAAGCAACGCTTTGCCCGTTGGACGAAAGTTTCAGCTGGTAAAGCGTTGCGTTTTTGAGGCTCACCAGCAGTAGGGAGTTCTTCCAGCCCGGGATCCGGTCGTGGTTATAGAAATCCAGTCCGCAGAGCGCGAAGGTGCCGTCTCCGGTAGACCATATCGGCGGTTTGACGTTGTTCGCGTCGCAGAAAGTCTGTTCCCCGCCGTTGCAGGGCCCCTGGACGTTCGGCCAGCCGTAATTCCGGTGTTTCTCGATGATATTGACTTCGTCTTCCGTATTGGCGCCGTGCTCGGAAGCATAGAGCGTGTTGCCCACGAAAACCAGTCCCTGCGGGTTGCGGTGCCCCAGGCTCCAGAGCGGGCTGCCTGCCACGGGGTTATCGGCGGGAATGGCGCCATCGGGCCGGAGCCGGAGGATTTTCCCGCTTAAAGACGCGGGATCCTGCGCTGCATCTGCATCCGCGGCGTCTCCGGTGGTAATGTAGAGCAACCCGTCGGGCCCGAACTGCAGGCGCGATCCGTTATGGATGCCCGCGGCGGGGATATTGTCAATAATAACGCGGGCAGCGGACAGGGCGTTGTTGCGGTATTCATAGCGGACCACTTTTTCGCGGTAAGGCGTGCCGTAATTGTAGACCACGAATACGAAGGGGGAATTGTTGAAGTCGGGGTGGAGCGCCATGCCGAGGAGGCCGCCTTCACCGTTGGAGACGATATCCGGGAGCGTCAGCAGCGGGAGCACTTCTCCTGTTTTGGGGTTCACGCGGCTGATGCGGCCGCCGCGTTCCGTCATCCAGATGAAATTGTCGGGGCCCCAGAGGATTTCCCAGGGGCGGTTGATGCCGGCATTCACCACTTCCCGGACTTTATCTGTCGGCCAGTCGGGATCTTCGGGTAGATCGGGGTTGCCGGGCGTGGGGGTATTCTTTTTGCCGCAGCCGCCGGTGGCGGTGATCAGCAGGAGGAGCAACAGGGCGGGGAATGTTGTTTTCATGGACCTGGTTTTAGGAAGAACTGTGGAAACGGCTGCAAATTGTCTGCCAGTCAAAAAAAATCGCCACGTATTTCAACCTTTTCACAAACGGGATGTTAAGATTATGTTTATTGTATTCATAATCAGGCATATCCTATCTGTCCCCACCTGTAATTTTTTGGCAAGCAAGCAATTTCATCAAAACCTCATATTATGAAGAAAGTCGGTTACCTGGCTCTAATGCTCACGGGCATGCTGTTCACATCCCAAGTTCAGGCACAAACCCAGAAAGGAAACATACTCGTTGGCGCCAACCTGGCTAATATCGGCGGTACTTTCCAGGACGGGGGAGTACATTCAGTCTGAACCTCACGCCAAAGGCGGGTTGGTTCATTAAAGACGATATTGCGATCGGTCCGGAGGTAAACCTGGGGCTGTTGACGGGCAACGGTTCTACCCGTTTCAATTACGGGATCGGGGCTTTTGGCCGGTATTATATTAAAGACAAACGGATTGAGCTGTTGAATAAGACCCGTTGGTTTCTGGAAGCCAATGCGGGTTTCAATGGAGTAAACACCAAGGCGAGCAATGTGGCGAGCACGAACACGAACGGGTTGGGGCTGGGATTTGGTCCGGGGCTGGCTTATTTCGTTACTCCCAACATTGCATTGGAGGCATTGTTGAAATATAACCTGACGGTGGGTTTCGGCAGTTCGGTGACAGCGCATAATGTTGGGCTGAACCTTGGTTTCCAGATTTATTTGCCCAGCGCCAAAGCGCGGCAGACGATCCGGGAAACGAAGATGGCGAAATAGTATAATACGCTGAATGTCAATAAATAATGCAATCCTTTAGCAGGGGCTGGTATCAGTTTACGCTGTTGCCGGCCCCTTTTTCGTTGGCGGGCTGGGGGAGTTCGAAGCGGATGAGGATTTTGTGTTTGGCGGTGGCGGGTTTGCCGTCGAGGATGGCGGGGATCCAGCGGGGCATTTTTTCCACGATGCGGATGGCTTCTTCTTCCAGGCCGTAGCCAATGGCGTCGCCGGTGGTGAAGGGGTTGGCGACGGCGCCGTTGGAAAGCACGGTGAATTCGACGGTGATGATGCCGGAGATGCCTGCGGCGCGGGCTTCTTTGGGGTAGCGGAGGTTTTTGCGGATGTGGTAGGCGAGGGCTTTGCCGCCGCCGTTGAAGGTGGGCATGTTGCTGACTTCGGGGGTGGGGACGTCGTAGGGTTTGCGGAGGGTGTTGCCGAGGTGGAGGTTGAGGGGGAGATGGAGGCGGAGGGGGATGGGGCGGTCGGCCAGGTAGGCAGGGCGCCAGAGGGGCATGATGACGAACAGGTCGATAACGGCTTTATCGAGGCTGCGGAAGCCGGGCTGGCGGATGGTGAAGTGGGTGATGCGGCCGTCGGCTTCCACGAGGAAATCGACGTGGACGGTGACGGTGGTATCGTTGCGGAGGGGGATGTAGGGGATTTTGAGGTTGGCGTTGATCCAAATCGCCATGTTTTCGGGGCCGCCGGGGAACTGGGGGAGCTCATCGGCCTGGAAGGCGTCGAATTCGGCCTGGCGGGCGGCGGCGGAGTCTTCCGGGTAGGATTGGGCAAAAATTGTTTGGGAGAGGGAAAAAAATAGTATGAGGAGGCGGAGGTGCATATGAAAGTGGAATTGACGGGTGTAATGGATTGGGTATAAGAGCGTTAGTTGGATGAAAAGAGGCCTGGGCAGAAGGGTGCCGGCCACTAAAACTAGGGAATGGCGGTGAAAAAGTCAATGAGTGGGGGAAAATATCCTCAAAATTTATTTGTGGGGATAAAAAACTTAGTTACCTTTGCCCTCCCAAATTGAGGGGTAATAATAGAAGAAGTTCATTGCATATGTCTCAGAGAATTAGAATCAAGCTGAAGTCCTACGATCACAACCTGGTAGACAAATCTGCCGAGAAGATCGTTAAAACCGTTCGCAACACGGGCGCCGTGGTAACAGGTCCTATTCCTTTACCGACCGAGAAGAAAATCTTTACGGTGCTGCGTTCTCCGCACGTGAACAAGAAAGCGCGTGAGCAATTCCAGCTGTGCACCCACAAGCGCCTGTTGGATATTTACACGTCTTCTTCCAGAACCGTAGATGCGCTGAGCAAGCTGGATCTGCCTTCTGGTGTTGAAGTGGAGATCAAGGCGTAGGAGAGAAGGGACCTCAGCAAAGGTGGGCAATATGGCCCGCCTGAGGTATTTTATGACGACATCATTAAATACAGGCTACGCCTTCCGGGTAGCCGCCCAATAGCATTTAAACCGCTCATCCTGAGGATAGCTAGAGATCCCTCAGGCGCTGGGCTAAATTATATAACAAATGAAAGGTATTATTGGTAAAAAGATTGGCATGACCAGCATCTTCGAGGCCAACGGCAAACAGACCGCCGTTACCATCATCGAGGCCGGTCCCTGCGTGGTTACCCAGGTGAAATCCCAAGACACTGACGGGTACAACGCTGTTCAGGTTGCATTTGGCGAAAAGAAAGCCAAAAACACTACAAAAGCTGAACAAAACCACTTCGCGAAAGCACAAACCTCCCCTAAACGTTACGTTACTGAGTTCCGCAATCCGGATGCTGCCGTGGCTAAAGCCCTCGGAGAGACACTCACCTGCGATATTTTCGCTGAAGGTGAGGTTATCGACGTTGTGGGTACTTCCAAAGGTAAAGGTTTCCAGGGTGTTGTAAGACGCCATGGTTTCTCTGGTGTGGGTGAAAAAACGCACGGTCAGCACGACCGTCAGCGCGCTCCGGGTTCCGTGGGTGGTTCCTCTTATCCTTCCCGCGTATTCAAAGGTATGCGCATGGCGGGCCAGATGGGTGCTGAACGCGTGAAAGTGAAAGGGCTGAAGATCGTTAAGATTTTCGCTGAGAAAAATTATATCCTGGTAAGTGGTTCCGTTCCCGGCCACAATGGTTCAATCGTTTTAATCCAGAAGTAACATGCAGATCGATATTTTAAATATAGAAGGTAAGAAAACCGGTCGTACCATTGAGCTTCCCGAGGAGATCTTTGGCGTTGAGCCGAACAATCACGTGATTTACCTCGCCGTGAAACAATACCTCGCCGCACAGCGTCAGGGTACCCACAAGGTTAAGACCCGTGCCGAAGTAAAAGGTGCTTCCCGCAAGCTGCACAAGCAGAAAGGCACCGGCGGTTCCCGTAAAGGTAACATCCGTAACCCGCTGTATAAAGGTGGTGGTACCATCTTCGGTCCCAAACCGCACAGCTACGACATCAAACTGAACCGCAAGGTGAAGGATCTGGCGAAAATCTCCGCCCTGTCCGTAAAAGCGAAAGAGAACTCCATCATCATCGTGGAAGACCTGAAGCTGGACGCTCCCAAAACCAAACAGTTCAAGAGCATCCTCTCCAACCTGAACATCAATGTTGAAGGCAAGAAAACCCTGGTGGTGCTGCCCGAGTACAACGATAACGTATACCTGTCACTGCGCAACATCCCCACCGTGGATTCCACCGTGCTGAGCGACGTGAACACTTACGAAATCATGAACTCCAACTTCCTGGTGTTGACGGAGAGCGCAGCCAAAATCTTCGCTGAAGACGAGACTGTGGTAGAAGCTTAATCAATTCAATCAACAAGGCCGGTTTCAGTCCGGCGAACTATAAAATAACTAACAGATGAAACTGTCTGATGTTTTAATCAAACCGGTGATCACGGAGAAGGTAAACAAGGCGACTGAGAAGTTCAACCGCTTCTACTTCATTGTTGACAAGAAAGCCAACAAACTGGAGATCAAGAAAGCAGTAGAGGATTTCTACGGTGTGTCGGTAGCAGAAGTGAACACCATGGTAATGCCCGGGAAAAACAAGACCCGTTTTACCAAAGCCGGTTTTATCTCCGGCCGCAAGCCTTCTTTCAAGAAAGCAGTGGTGACGCTGGCAGAAGGAGAATCCATCGATCTGTATGCTAACATATAATATACCAGTGCCGTTAGCGGCGTAAGCCGTTAACCTGGATGTATATACAGATCAATTAAACAATAGTCTATTAAATCTTAGAATTAAGTAGAAATGGCACTGAAAAAATACAAACCGATTACAGCCGGTACCCGTTGGAAAATTGGTAATGCTTATGCAGAGCTGACCTCCGACACGCCTGAAAAGAGCCTCCTGGCTCCGGCAAAGAGAACCGGCGGTAGAAACGCACAAGGCCGCAGATCCATGCGTTACATCGGCGGCGGGCACAAGAAACAATACCGTATCGTTGACTTCAAGCGCGATAAAACCGGTATTCCCGCAACAGTAAAAACGATCGAATACGATCCGAACCGTACCGCTTTCATCGCCCTGCTGAGCTATGCAGATGGTGAGAAACGTTACATCATCGCTCCCCAGGGCCTGCAGGTAGGCGCGACCGTGAACAGCGGTGCCGACGTAGCTCCTGAAGTAGGGAACGCATTGCCGCTGAAAAATATGCCCCTGGGTACCGTGGTTCACAACATTGAACTGCAGCCTGGTAAAGGTGGAGCCATTGCGCGTTCCGCCGGTGCATACGCGCAGCTGAGCAACAAGGAAGAAAAATATGCCGTATTGAAAATGCCCTCCGGCGAACTGCGCAAGGTACTGAATACCTGCATGGCAACCGTGGGTACCGTTTCCAACTCCGATCACGGTCTGCAATCCATCGGTAAGGCTGGTGCCAACCGCTGGAGAGGTATCAAACCCCGCAACCGTGGTGTAGCGATGAACCCCGTGGATCACCCGATGGGTGGTGGTGAAGGTAAGTCCTCCGGTGGCCATCCCCGTTCCAGAACTGGTAAATACGCCAAGGGTCTGAAAACGAGGAAGTCTCACAAGAGCTCCGACAAGCTGATCATCAGCCGCAAAAACGGTAAAAAACTTTAATAACGTCTAACGCGTTCCCGTTCCGGGTAAAACCGGGACGGGGATGGTAAATAAACATACAACATGGGTCGTTCCATTAAAAAAGGTCCTTACGTAGACATTAAATTAGAAAACAAGGTTCTGAAACAGAACGAAGGCACCAAACGCACGGTGATCAAAACCTGGAGCCGCCGTTCTACGATTACGCCTGACTTCGTGGGTCACACTTTTGCCGTTCACAATGGCAACAAGTTCATCCCTGTTTACGTAACAGAGTTCATGGTAGGTCACAAGCTCGGTGAGTTCGCTCCTACCCGTAACTTCAAAGGGCACGCCAACAAGAAAATGTAGTCATCGGTTTTAAGGTTTCCCGTTTTCGGTTCCGGCTAAAGGAGATGCTGAAAGGACGAAGGAAACAGTCAATGACCGGACGCTGAAACAAGAAACTTAATATCACTCAGAAACAAATAACAATGGAAGCAGTAGCTAAGCTGAACAATAATCCTACCTCCACCCGCAAAATGCGTTTGCTTGCAGACCTGATCCGCGGCCTGGATGTAGAGAAAGCTTTGAATATTTTGAAATTCCATCCCAAACACCCGAGCACTCCGCTGGAGAAACTGTTGCTCTCCGCTGTGGCTAACTGGAAAGTGAAGAATGAAGGAGCACGGGTAGAAGATGCTAACCTGTACGTAAAAACGATCTTCGTTGACGGCGGCCGCATGCTGAAAAGAATGCGCCCTGCTCCCCAGGGAAGAGGGTACCGTATCCGCAAACGCAGCAACCACGTAACACTGGCTGTTGATAGCCGTCCGGTTCAACAAGGTTAAGCAAACTGTAGGAAAAATATATTTAAACTCATAGACAAATAAAACCAGAACATGGGTCAGAAAACAAATCCTATTGGTAACAGGTTAGGTATCATCAGAGGATGGGACTCTAATTGGTATGGCAGCAAGAAAGACTATGCTGGCAAACTGATCGAAGATAACAAGATCAGAACTTACCTCAACGCACGTATCAACAAGGGCGGTATCTCCCGCGTGGTGATCGAGCGTACCCTGGGTAAGCTTATCATTACCATTCATACCTCCAAACCTGGTATCATCATAGGTAAAGGCGGTAACGAAGTGGATCGCATCAAGGAAGAGCTGAAAAAGCTGACCGGTAAGGAAGACGTACAGATCAACATCCTGGAGATCCGTCGCCCTGAGATCGATGCCACTATCGTAGCTGAAACGATCGCCAAACAAATCGAAAGCCGTATCAACTATAAACGTGCCATCAAAATGGCGATTGCTACCGCGCTGCGCATGGGTGCAGAAGGTATCAAGGTGAAAGTAGGCGGCCGCCTCGGTGGTGCTGAAATCGCACGTTCCGAAGAAATGAAACAAGGTCGCGTTCCCCTGCATACCTACCGCATGGACATCGACTACGCTTCCCTCTTCGCCCTGACCGTTTACGGTAAAATCGGTATCAAAGTATGGATTTGTAAAGGTGAAGTACTCGGCAAGCGTGACCTGAACCCGAATGCCATCTCCGACAAAGCTGAAGGCGGACGTCCGGGCGGTGAGCACCGTGGTGGTGATCGCGGCGGCCGTGGTGGTGACCGTGGCGACCGTGGTGGCCGTGGCGGCGAGAGAAGAGGTGGTGACCGTGGCCCGCGCAAATAAGTTGGGCCTGACGAAAATTCATTAACAACAACTTTTTAACAACATAAACGATGTTACAGCCCAAGAGAACGAAACACAGGAAGATGCAAAAAGGCCGCATCAAAGGGAACGCGAAACGCGGTGCGCTGCTTTCTTTCGGTTCATTCGGCCTTAAAGCATTGGAACCTAAGTGGATCACTGATCGTCAGATCGAAGCTGCCCGTGTAGCCTTGACCAGGCACATGAAACGTGAAGGTAACGTGTGGATCCGCATTTTCCCCGACAAGCCGATCACGGCGAAACCGCTGGAAGTGAGGATGGGTAAAGGTAAAGGTGCTCCCGACCATTGGGCAGCAGTAGTAAAGCCCGGTCGTATCCTTTTCGAAGCTGACGGTGTGCCCTTGCAGGTAGCCAAAGAAGCGATGGAACTGGCCGCACAGAAGCTTCCGATCAAGGTGAAATTCGTGATCCGCCGCGACTACGTAGCGTAAACGATATTGAACCGAGCGTAAACAAACCTGATAACCAGAAACAAAATAAATAACGATGCCTAAAGCAAAACTGGATCTTAAAGGCCTGAGCGATCAGGATTTGAAAGACAAACTGTCTGAAGAAGCCCTGCGCCTGAAAAAGATCACGTTCAGCCACGCGGTAACGCCGATCGAAAATCCCATGCAGATCCGCTTCATGAGAAGAGAGCTGGCCCGCATTCAGACTGAACTGCGCAGAAGACAACTGGGATTCTAAACTATTAGCATTCACCATTTCCGCCGGAAGGCGGTAGGAAGTATAAAACTTTCAACAAATGACGACCGAAAGAAAATTAAGAAAAACCAGGATTGGGGTAGTATCCAGCAACAAAATGGATAAAACCATTACCGTTAACGTAGAACGTAAGGTAAAGCACCCGATCTATGGTAAGTTCGTAAAGAAAACCACCAAGTTCATGGCGCACGACGATAAAAACGAGTGCAGCATTGGTGACACTGTTCGCATCATGGAAACCCGCCCGATGTCCAAAAACAAATGCTGGCGCATGGTGGAAGTGATCGAGAAAGTAAAATAATTATTTATTTGTTTCAAGCTGCCGGCAACCGTAAGGCCCTGCAGCCGCTGCTAAAACAATTACAAACGCATTACGATGATACAACAAGAATCAAGGCTGAACGTAGCAGATAACAGTGGCGCGAAAGAAGTGCTCTGCATCCGTGTACTCGGCAACTCCGGCCAGGACTACGCAGGTGTGGGCGACAAGATTGTGGTGACTGTAAAGGACGCGATCCCCGGTGGCGGTATGAAGAAAGGTACCGTAACCAAAGCTGTTATTGTTAGAACGAAGAAGAAGCTCCGTCGCCGCGACGGTTCTTACATCCGCTTCGATGACAACGCCGTAGTATTGCTGAACAACTCTGACGAGCCCCGCGGTACCCGTATTTTCGGTCCGGTTGCCCGTGAGCTTCGCGATAAAGGATACATGAAGATCATCTCCCTGGCGCCTGAGGTGCTGTAAGGAGTCGACATAGGATTTCGGATACAGGATTCAAGTAATTAGGCATAAGGCGGTTATATATTGTGACAGTCTTTATGTGAATAACTGAATTCAGTATCCGAAATCTTTGCATATCTTTGCGACCCGTTTCATAAAACGACATATATTTTAATCAAGCGAGACCCAAGTTTTGCTTGGCGTATAAACAAACAAACAGATGAAAACTAGATTTAAGCCTAAGTTCAACATTAAGAAAGGCGACCTGGTTGTGGTTATCTCCGGTGAGGACAAGGACCGTACCAAAGCGCGCAAGGTGTTGGAAGTCATCGTTGACGCAACCAACCCGAAAGTGCTGGTAGAGGGCGTGAACATCATCACCAAGCACACGAAACCGACTGCCCAGAATACCAAAGGTGGTATCGTTAAGCAGGAGGCTCCCATCTCCCTTTCCAACGTAATGTTGTGGGACGCTAAGGCTGGTAAAGCTACCCGCGTTAGCCGTCAGCGGGAAAATGGTAAAGTAGTTCGTATCGCTAAAAAATCAGGGGAGGTAATCAAATAATGGCAACAACATCATATAAACCCAGACTGCAGACCAAATACCGCAACGAGGTGGTGTCCGCCCTGCAAAAGAAGTTTAACTATAAGAGCGTGATGCAGGTTCCCCGCCTGACCAAGATCTGCCTGAACCAGGGGATCAACGGTGCTGTTGGCGACAAGAAACTGGTAGACATCGCAGTAGACGAAATGACCCGCATCGCAGGTCAGAAGGCCATCGCTACCCTGTCCAAAAAGGACATCTCTAACTTTAAGCTGCGTAAGCACATGCCCATCGGTGCGCGTGTGACCCTGCGTGGTGTAACCATGTACGAATTCCTCGACCGCCTGATCGCCGTTTCCCTGCCCCGCGTACGCGACTTCAAGGGTATCAACGAGAAAGCGTTCGACGGCCGCGGTAACTATACCCTGGGTGTGACCGAGCAGATCATCTTCCCGGAGATCGACATCGACAAGGTGACCAAAATCACCGGTATGGATATCACTTTCGTAACCACAGCCCAAACCAATGAAGAAGCTTACGAGCTCCTGAAGGAGCTGGGTATGCCGTTCAAGAACATCAAAAAAGATCAACAATAATATCACATGGCAAAAGAATCCGTAAAAGCCAGACAAAGAAAGAGAGAAGCCATGGTGGCTAAGTTCGCTGAGAAACGCGCACAGCTGAAAGCTGAAGGCGACTACGCAGCGCTCGACAAACTGCCCAAAAACGCTTCTCCCGTTCGCCTGCACAACCGTTGCCAGCTGACCGGTCGCCCCAAAGGCTACATGCGTCAATTCGGCATTTGCCGTAACATGTTCCGCGACATGGCACTGGCAGGTAAAATCCCTGGCGTAAGAAAAGCTTCCTGGTAATTATCACCGGGCCAGCTCCCGAAGTAGTTTTTTGATTCCTATCTATATCGATTGGATATCGCATTGTACACATTTTCAACTTTAACTAACAATGGTTACTGATCCAATAGCAGATTTTCTGACACGCATCCGCAATGCCCAGATGGCAAACCACAGGATCGTGGAAATTCCGGCTTCCAAACTGAAGAAACGCATTACCGAGATCCTGTACGACAAAGGTTATATCCTGAAGTACAAGTTCGAGGAAGACAACAAGCAGGGCCTCATCAAGATCGCCCTGAAATACGATCCCCAGACCAAAGTTCCTGCTATCCAGGACCTGCAGCGGATTTCCCGTCCCGGTCTGCGCCAGTATTCCAAACCTGAAGACTTCAAACGTATCAAGAACGGTCTCGGCGTGGCGATCATCTCCACTTCCAAAGGTGTAATGACCGACAAGGAAGCAAAAGCACAAAACGTAGGTGGCGAAGTAGTTTGCTACGTATATTAATCATATTCTGATCCCGTCCTTTACCAGGGCGGGATCAACGGCATTTTCGTTTATTAAGCCTTCTATACGGGCTGAACCCGGGATGCCGCCTCACAACAACATAAACTGACGAATCATGTCACGTATAGGCAGAAGTCCGATTAAACTGGTTAGCGGTGTAACAGTAACTGTTAGCGCTACCAACGAGGTGACTGTAAAAGGTCCCAAAGGCGAACTGAAAAAAGCGATCGACCGCGATATTAAAGTGGAAGTGAAAGACGGAGAGATCCTGATCACCCGCCCGACTGACCAGATCCGCCACCGTGCGCTGCACGGTCTGTACCGCGCGCTTATCGCCAACATGGTGACCGGCGTAACCGAAGGTTTCAAGAAACAACTGGAACTGGTAGGTGTGGGTTACAAGGCTGCGCACAACGGTCAGCTGATCGACCTGGCGCTGGGCTACTCCCACAATATCATCTTCGAGATTCCGAAGGAACTGAAGGTGAACACCGTAACTGAAAAAGGTAAGAACCCGCTGATCCAGCTGGAAGGTATCGACAACCAGCTCCTGGGCCAGGTTGCCGCCAAGATCCGCAGCCTCCGCAAACCCGAGCCGTACAAAGGTAAAGGTGTACGTTACAGCGACGAAGTTGTACGTAAGAAAGCTGGTAAATCCGCCGGTAAATAATCCCCGGCTCCTTCGCATCGCGGCGTAAGCCACTGAAGGGTGGGAGCAGGAACATTTCAAAACTTTGAAGTAAACATTGGAACTGTGTTCCGGTGTTTGCTTTACAAATAAAGTCCCGGCAGCATCGGGAGATCAAATACTTAAAGTAATGATTACAAAAGCAAACAGAAGACAGAATATCCGCTTCCGTATCCGTAAGAAGATCAGCGGAACTGCACAGAAGCCCAGACTGTCCGTATTTCGCAGCAACTCGGAGATTTATCTCCAGCTGATCGACGATACCACCGGTACAACCCTGGCATCTGCATCTTCCCGCGATAAAGCGCTGGCAGGTGTGACTGGCAACAAGACCGAGAAAGCCAAGCAAGTGGGCGCAGCCCTGGCGGCTAAGGCGACTGCACTGGGTGTTACCAGCTGCGTGTTCGACCGTTCCGGTTATCTCTACCATGGCCGCGTAAAGGCAACTGCCGATGGCGCGCGCGAAGGCGGTCTGCAATTCTAATCAAACTGATATCGTAATTCTTATTAAATAAAAATGGCAAAGAATTCATTCAATAAAGTAAAAGCCGGCGATCTGGAACTGAAAGAGAAGGTTGTAGCTATCAACAGGGTTACAAAGACTACCAAAGGTGGTCGTACTTTCAGCTTTTCCGCGCTGGTGGTTGTGGGTAACGAAAATGGCGTGGTAGGTCACGGTCTTGGTAAAGCCAAGGAAGTGCAGGAAGCGATCACTAAAGGTATCGACGATGCAAAGAAGAACCTGATCAAAGTTCCCATTCACCACGGTACGATCCCCCACGATCAGCTGGCTAAGGAAGGCGCTGCCAAAGTGCTGGTTAAGCCTGCTGCCCATGGTACGGGTGTAATCGCCGGAGGTTCCATGCGCGCCGTTCTGGAAAGCGCGGGTATCACCGACGTGCTGGCGAAGTCCCTCGGCTCCGCTAACCCCCACAACGTGGTGAAAGCCACCTTCAAGGCGCTCGGCATGCTGCGCGAACCCATCCAGGTTGCCAGAACCCGCAACGTGTCCATGAAGAAAGTTTTCAACGGATAATAATCCCGGGCGGATATAACCCCGGTTCCGGAGGGTTTGCCTTGCGGATGCCGGAATTCTTCAAAGGAAATATATCAAAGTAAAATGGCAAAGATTAAGATCACCCAGGTAAAAAGCGGTATCGATCGTCCTGAACGTCAGAAACTGACCCTGAAGGCACTCGGACTGAAAAAAATGAACAATACCGTTGAGGTTGAAGCCACCCCCCAGATCCTGGGCATGGTTCGCGCCGTGCACCACCTGGTGAAAGTGGAAGAAGTGAATGCATAATGTAAAATTTTCATTTTTACATTTGGCTTTCTGTTTTTTTGAATTATCATTGTAAAAGCGAGCGGTTGATTTCCGCGCAAGTAAAACAATTACACAAATGAGCTTACATCAACTCCGTCCTGCAAAAGGCGCAGTACATAAAGAAAAACGCCTCGGTCGCGGCGAAGCTTCCGGTAAAGGTGGCACTTCTACGAAAGGTAACAAAGGTGCGCAATCCAATACCGGTTATTCCAGCAAACGCGGTCACGAAGGTGGCCAGATGCCTATCCAGCGCCGTTTGCCGAAACGCGGTTTCCACCCGATCAGCCGCGTTGAGTATAAAGTATTCAACCTCGGCCAGCTGGACACGATCATCGAGAAATACGGTATTCAGGAATTCAGCCTCGAGAACCTCTACATGAACGGCCTCATCAGCAAAACCGACCAGGTGAAAGTCCTGGGCCATGGTGAGCTGAAGAGCAAAGTAACGCTGAAAGTGAACGCAATCAGCGAGAAAGCCAAAGCAGCCATCGAAGCAGCTGGTGGTTCTGTGGAACTGGTTTAAGAAATTACGATAGAGAAGGCGCCTACGGAGTAGTGCGTCTTTTCGAATTTTTGCACGCGTTATTAAACTCTTATCTTCCTGTGAAGAAATTTATCGAAACCATAAAGAACATCTGGAGTATCGAGGACCTGCGCAAGCGCATCCTCACAACGCTGCTCCTGGTACTGGTATACCGTGTTGGTTCCTATATCACCCTTCCCGGTCTCGATCCCAACGAGCTGGCCAAATTCTCCGAGACTTCCCAGCAAGGTATCCTTGGGCTGTTTAACATGTTTGCCGGTGGTTCATTCTCCCGCGCATCCATCTTCGCCCTCGGCATCATGCCCTATATCTCTGCGTCTATCGCCATTCAGCTCCTTACGATCGCCGTTCCCTATTTCCAGAAACTCCAGAAAGAAGGAGACAGCGGCCGGAAGAAGATCAACCAATACACCCGCCTGCTCACCGTAATCGTGACGGCTTTCCAGGCCAGCGCATACGTTGCATACCTGAGGACGCAATCCGGTGGAGCGCTTGTTCCCGGATACGGCGACGTCATGTTCTGGCTTTCCACCACCGTGGTGCTGACCGCCGGAACGCTGTTCGTTATGTGGCTGGGTGAAAAAATCACGGATAAGGGCATCGGTAACGGTACTTCCATCATCATCATGGTGGGCATCCTTGCCCGCCTCCCGGAATCCCTCCTGCAGGAATTCTCCCTGAAAATCACAGGTGCGGGCGGCGGCCTGCTCGTATTCCTCGTGGAAATTGCCATGTTCATCGTGATCACCATCGGGCTCATCCTGCTGGTACAGGGCACGCGCAAAATCCCCGTGAATTACGCCAAACGAATCGTCGGTAACAAACAATACGGCGGCGTTCGCCAGTTCATTCCCCTCAAGGTGAATGCTGCAGGCGTTATGCCCATCATCTTCGCCCAGGCCATCATGTTTATCCCGGCCACGGCGATCGGTTTTGCTACCCAGAGCGAGAGCGCTTCCGGCTTCATCCGCATCTTCAGCGATCACACCAACCCCTGGTACAATGTGATCTATGCCGTGCTGGTGATCGTATTTACGTTCTTCTACACCGCGCTCATCTTCAACCCCACGCAAATGGCGGACGAAATGAAACGCAATAACGGGTTCATCCCCGGTGTGAAACCCGGTAAATCCACCGCTGATTACATCGGCGCCGTGATGGACCGGATCACCCTCCCCGGTTCGATGTTCCTGGCACTGGTGGGCGTATTGCCCGGCATCGCTGCCGCACTCGGCATCAACAGCCAGTTCGCTACCTTCTTCGGCGGTACTTCCCTGCTGATCATGGTGGGCGTAATCCTGGATACCCTGCAGCAGATCGAAAGCCAGCTGCTCATGCGTCATTACGACGGCCTCATGAGCTCCGGCCGCATCAAAGGCAGAACATCTCCCGCCAACGCGTAACCGCAAGGCAAAACATATTAGCAGCCATCCTGAACCAATGGGCAGGATGGCTGTTTAGTTTACGGCACGGCTGTCTCGTCATTTTTTGTTAATTTTGCATGTTATGGTTCATTATAAAACAAGTGAAGAAATAGAGCTGATGCGCGAAAGCGCCCAGCTGGTGAGCGCTACCCTCGCGGAAGTGGCCCGTCAGCTGAAGCCCGGCATGAGCACGCTGGACATCGATGCTATCGCGGAACAATTCATCCGCGACCACGGCGCGGTGCCTTCCTTCAAAAATTATAAGGGTTTTCCCAATACCTGCTGCATTTCCGTGAACGAAGCGGTAGTGCATGGCATTCCCAACAGCTATATCATCCGCGAGGGCGATCTCGTGTCGGTAGACGTAGGTGTGTATAAAAACGAATTCCATGGTGACAGCGCCTATACGTTCGCGATCGGCGAAGTGCCGTCACATGTGCGGAAGCTGATGGCCGCTACCAAGACTGCCCTGAACAAGGGGATCGAGAAAGCGGTGGTGGGCAACCGCGTGGGTGACATCGCTTATGCCATCCAGGACTATCTGGAGAAAGAACGCGGTTATGGCGTTGTCAGGGAGCTTGTTGGGCATGGTTTGGGCCGCAACCTGCATGAGGACCCACAGGTGCCGAATTACGGCCGCAGGGGCAGCGGAGCGGTGCTGAAAGAAGGCCTTGTGATCGCGATCGAGCCGATGGTCAACCTGGGCACCCGGGATGTGGAATACCTGGAGGACGGGTGGACGGTGGTGACGCGTGACCGGAAGGTGTCTGTTCACTACGAACACACGGTTTCTGTGCAGAAGGGGAAGGCGGATGTGCTGTCTACATTTGTGGAAATTGAAGCGGCAGAGCAGCAAAATCCTGTTTTGGCGGGAGCGGTAGCGCAATAAGACAAAAGGTTAAGATAATTATTCCCAATACATATACATCTGTTTCGCAAGCAGTTATCGACTTATGCACAACAGGGGAGGGGACTTTATCCACAAACCGGATATTAATAAATATAATTTGCCCTAAATTTTTCTGATTCAGAACTTTTTATGGTATCTTTGCATTCCTAAAAATTTTTATGGCGAAACAGGCACTGATTAAACAGGATGGTATTATTCTCGAAGCCTTATCAAATGCAATGTTCCGGGTAAAGCTGGAAAACGGGCATGAGATTTTGGCGACCATTTCTGGAAAAATGCGGATGCACTATATTCGCATCCTGCCGGGCGATAAGGTTGGGGTTGAAATGAGCCCTTATGATTTGAGCAGGGGTCGTATAATTTTCAGGTATAAATAAGTAAAATACACTAGTAGATTTATAACTATTGACTCATGAAAGTAAGAGCTTCCATCAAGAAAAGAAGTGCAGACTGCAAGATCGTTCGCCGCAAGGGTAAATTGCTGGTGATCAACAAAAAGAATCCCCGTTTTAAGCAACGTCAGGGATAATCGCATCTGTTACTCATTATAAAGAATAATAAACTAAACAATTAATATGGCACGTATAGCCGGTATTGATCTTCCTAAAAACAAAAGGGGTGAAATTGGACTGACCTACATCTTCGGAATCGGTCACTCCACCGCAGTATATATCCTGAACAAGGCGGAAATTGATCTGAACAAGAAAGTAAAGGATTGGAATGACGATGAGCAGGGTGCGATTCGTAACATTATCAATGCGGAGCTGAAAGTTGAGGGTCAACTGCGTTCTGAAGTTCAGATGAACATCAAGCGTCTGCTGGATATCGCCTGCTACCGCGGGCTGCGTCACCGTAAAGGTCTGCCGGTTAGAGGCCAGCGCACCCGTACTAACAGCCGTACCCGTAAAGGTAAGCGTAAGACGGTTGCTGGTAAAAAGAAGGCGACGAAGAAATAGTGATAGAATCCCTGGTCTGCTGGTCCTCCGTCCAAATCCGGGAGGCGGCGGCATAAAGGGTTTTTATAGACAAACGGATTTGGAGTTTCATAGTTGGAATTATAACGAATTATGGCAAAAGCAACGAATACTAAAGCTGCCGCTAAAAAGAGGGTAGTAAAAGTGGATAACTTCGGCGATGTACACATCTCTGCAAGTTTCAACAACATCATCGTGAGCATCACCAACAAGGCGGGTCAGGTTATCTCCTGGTCTTCTGCTGGTAAGATGGGCTTCAAGGGTTCTAAAAAGAACACTCCGTACGCTGCCCAGCTGGCTGCTTCCGATGCCGCCAAAACTGCTATCGACGCCGGCCTGAAAAGAGCTGACGTCTTTGTGAAAGGTCCCGGCGCCGGCCGTGAAAGCGCTATCCGCGCCATCGCGAATTCCGGTATCGAGGTAACCCTCATCAAAGACGTTACGCCGCTGCCGCACAACGGTTGCCGTCCTCCGAAAAAGAGAAGGGTATAGTCATCAGATATTCCGATACGAATTATCCGGTACAATTGAACTTTTGTACCGGTTAATTCGTATTCGTAATTCATATTTTATTATATTTATTTATTCACCAGTGGGTGCACGATCGGATTTTAAGATTTTTAAATGAGCGTGCACCGTAACTAAAAATCTGCACAACAGAACATGGCAAGGTACACAGGACCAAAGACCAAGATCTCCAGGATTTTTGGAGAGCCCATTTTAGGAAATGGCAAGTATTTAGGCAAGAACAGCAACCCTCCCGGTCAGCACGGCGCACAGCGCAAGCGTAAACAACTGGGTGAGTACGCTCAACAGCTGAGAGAGAAGCAAAAAGCGAAGTACACTTACGGCGTACTGGAAAAACAGTTCCGTAACCTCTTCGAAGAGGCGAACCGTCGTAAAGGCGTTACTGGTGAAGTATTGATCAAACTGCTGGAAGCACGTCTGGACAACACCGTATTCCGCATGGGCATCGCGCCTTCCCGTCCGGCTGCCCGCCAGCTCGTTTCCCACAAACACGTTACCGTTAACGGCGTAGTGGTAAACGTTCCTTCCTACCAGCTGAAGCCCGGCGACGTTGTAGGCCTGGAAGCTAAATCCGCAGGTAACACCGCTGTTACCAGCCAGGTTCGCGGCAAAAACCCCAAGTTCAACTGGGTAGACTTCAACGAGAAAGAACTGAGAGGTACTTTCATCGCTTATCCTGAAAGGGAATCCGTTCCTGAGAACATCAAGGAACAACTGATCGTGGAATTGTACAGCAAGTAATAACGATATAGCCATCCCGGACTTCCGGGGTGGCTATAGGCGTATAACATACCTTAAAAACATAAATCAAGCATATCAATGGCAATTCTTAATTTCCAAAAGCCTGACAAGATCGTTTTGCAGAAGTCAACAGACTTTGAAGCTCAATTCGAATTCCGTCCGTTAGAACCGGGTTATGGTGTGACAATTGGTAACGCGCTCCGCCGTGTGCTGTTGTCGTCTTTGGAGGGCTATGCCATTGTGGGTATCAAGATCGAAGGCGCTGATCACGAGTTTGCCACTTTGAAAGGTATCACGGAAGACGTTACTGAAATCATCCTCAACCTGAAACAGGTTCGTTTCAAGAAAATCGTTGAGAATGAAGTTAGCAGCGAGAAAATCCAGATTTCCATCAAAGGCAAAACCGAGTTCCGGGCAGACATGATCGAGAAAGCGACCAACTCTTTCCAGATCATGAACCCCGAACTGCTGATCTGCACCCTGGATCCTTCCGCCAAGCTGGATATCGAACTGACCATCGGCAAAGGCCGCGGTTATGTTCCGGCTGAGGAAAACAGACCCAAAGATGCGGTGTTTGGTTATATCGCGATCGATTCCGTATTCACGCCGATCAAAAACGTGAAATACAGCATCGAGAATACCCGTGTGGAACAAAAGACCGACTACGAGAAACTGATCATGGAAGTGGTGACAGACGGTACTATCCACCCGGAAGAAGCGGTAAAACAAGCTTCCCGCATTCTGATTCAGCATCTGATGATCATCACCGATGAAAACATCAGCTTCGATACGAAAGACGCTGAGAAAGAAGACGTGGTAGACGAACAAACCCTGCAGCTGCGCAAGATCCTGAAAACTCCCCTGGAAGATCTGGATCTCAGCGTACGCGCATTCAACTGCCTGAAAGCGGCGAAAATCAACTCCCTGAGCGAACTGGTACAGTACGAGCAGGAAGAACTGATGAAATTCCGCAACTTCGGTCAGAAATCCCTCAGCGAGATCGAACAGGTGCTGGGCGAAAGAGGCCTGCACTTCGGTATGGACCTGTCCAAATTGAAGCTCGACGAAGAATAGTATTCACTGCCTAAATCACGCCGCCGCTATGGATGGCGTGATTTGCATTTTATAACAAGTACCTTGCAATTCCTGACACGGTGCGAGGGAATCCAAACAACAAAAAGTCATGCGTCACGGAAAGAAATTGAACAAACTGAGCCGCACAGCCGCTCACCGCAAAAGCCTCATGAGCAACCTGGCTTGCGAACTCATTGCTCACAAACGTATCACCACCACCCTGGCCAAAGCCAAAGCGCTCCGCGTTTACGTTGAGCCCCTGCTGACCCGTGGTAAAACCGACGACACCCACAACCGTCGTATTGTGTTCTCCTACCTGCAGGACAAAGAAGCTATCCAGGAACTGTTCGGTACCGTTAGCGAGAAAATCGCCAGCCGTCCCGGTGGTTACACCCGTATTATCAAGCTCGGCAAACGTATCGGTGACAACGCCGAAACTGCGCTGATCGAACTGGTTGACTTCAACGAAATCTACGGCAAAACTGCCGCTGCAGATAAAGCCCCCGCCAAGAAAACCCGTCGTGCCGGCGGTAAGAAAAAAGCGGAAGGCGAAGCGGAAGCACCCGCTGCTGAAGCTCCTGCTGCCGAGTAGTTTTTCGATAAAGCTATACCCAAGGGATAAGGTCTGCACCTTATCCCTTTTTTATTCCCCCAGACCCTTGATTATATATAGAAAAAACGTAATTTAGAGGCGCCGGCACCTAACGCCCCTTTCCTATGCATTACATGAAATGCCAACATTGCAGTGAATACAGCGCACTAAAATCCGAATATCTCACCTTCTGCGACGCCTGCGGCAAAAAGTTTCGAGTTATTTATAAAGACTGGCTCGCCCAACATCCCGACGGTTCGCCCGACGCATTCGGGCAGGAATTCGGTATTTCCGAGGCGGACTACGCCGCACTGGAGCGCCGTAAAGCGCGGAAAACCGGGTTCACAGGGCGAAAGAAGCTTACCCTGGCGGCCGCAATTGCCGTATTTATCATCTGTACGGGACTTAGTTTCCTATACGGCCCCTACCTGATGGCCGTTTTCCACGAGCCCCGGGTATCGGCCAGCCTCCTGGAGGAAGCCCAATGGCGTACGTTCCGGGGGCATCTCATCCGGATGCAAAGCCCCCTGTCCCTCAAGCCCGAATCCGCGGAGGAGCGACTCAACATACGGATGAAGGCCTTCCAGGCAGGTGGGAGGACCGAGGGGATCGTCATCCGCATGGAGGAATCCGTTTACCTCTCCCAATCCAGTATCCTGCTCGAAACCGCCGCGCAGCATACCGCCCGCAGGATGGAAACCCGCGCCGGCGTGTCGCGCTTCAGCTACACTTCCCGGGAATTACAGATCGACGGGCAACCCGCCCTGATCCAGCAAGGTTCTTACGTATTGCGGGAAACCGCTCCGATCGCTTTCCATAGCCTGATATTCGTCCGCGGTGGCAGCCAGGTACAGCTGTTGGTGACCCACGCGGCCGACGATGTTGCCGGAAAACAGGCGGCTGACAAAATCATGACCTCCGTTCATTTGAATTGATCTGAAAAACCTGCGCGAAATTCAAAATCATGCCCTAACTTTGCAAAGTTTTAATCGTCCCTAACGGGGCATAAAAAGAAAGGGTAAGAAGAAATGCCGCAGACTATCAGATCTACACAGCCTGCCATGCTGTTGCTCGAAGATGGCACCGTTTTCCACGGAAAAGCGTTCGGTAAAGTGGGTACCGCATCCGGGGAGCTTTGTTTCAATACCGGGATGACCGGCTACCAGGAGGTGTTCACCGACCCTTCCTACAAAGGACAGGTGCTGATCATGAACAACTGCTACGTAGGGAACTACGGCACCAAGAAGGAAGACGTGGAATCCAGCGCTGTGAAAATCAGCGGGCTGATCTGCAAAAACATCGCTTCCAACTATTCCCGCAAAATGGCGGACCAGTCGCTCGCCCAGTTCCTGGAAGAGAATAACCTGGTAGCCATCCATGAGGTAGACACCCGCGCGCTGGTGGCCCACATCCGCAACAAGGGCGCCATGAACTGCATTATCTCCTCCGAGATCCTCGACGAGCAGGAACTGGCCAAACGTTTGAAGGAAGTACCTTCCATGGAAGGTCTCGCCCTTTGCGAGGCGGTTTCCACAAAGGAGCCTTATTTCGTAGGCGACCCCAACGCCGAAATCCGCATCGCGGTGCTCGACAACGGGGTGAAGCGCAACATGCTGAAATGCCTCTCCGAAAAAGGTGCTTACCTGAAAGTGCATCCTACCAAAACCACTTTTGAAGAGTGTGAGGAGTTCAAACCGCATGCTTATTTCATTTCCAATGGTCCTGGCGACCCCGCACCGCTGACGTACGCCGTGGAAACCATTAAAAAAGTATTGGCCGCCGAGCGCCCGCTCTTCGGCATCTGTCTCGGGCACCAGCTGCTGGCTATGGCTAACGGTATCCCGACGTATAAAATGCACCACGGTCACCGCGGCCTGAACCACCCGGTAAAGAACCTGCTGACCGGCAAGAGCGAGATTACGACGCAGAACCACGGTTTCGCGATCGACGCGAAGGCGGTAGCGGCTTCCGAGAACGTGGAAGTAACGCACATCAATCTGAACGACAATTCTGTGGAAGGCATCCGTATCAAGAACAAACCGGCGTTTTCGGTGCAGTATCATCCGGAAAGCACGCCTGGTCCGCACGATTCACGCTACCTGTTCGACGATTTCTTTACGATGATCCGCAACCACACCAAATAATTTGGTGTATGTAGAAAGATAGGAAGAGGCCTCCGCATGGGGGCCTTTTTTTATGGGTATAAGTGGCGGGAAAGCAGGGCAGGCCGGAAAACAGACGGTCCTGAGGAGTCAGGACCGTTGCATTTTAAAATTCCACGTTATGAAAACTAGCGAAAGGTACCATGCGGTTAGGCACGATACCTACCTTGTCTTTTCATTACATGACAATAATAGGAAAAATTCGGGTAGTGTATGTTTTAAAAAGGCGGTAAGTTTTCTTGAAATAGAGGATTTCAAAATGCAATCGGTTGGATCTGGTGGAAACTATAGGGAAAAAAATACGGCTCTGTGATCAGAGCCGTTTGCCTTTATAAATTCCACGTTATGAAAAACTGATACAAAAATATGTTGTTTAGCTAAAACGTTTTAGTTCTTCGCCGATTTTTTACATAATGTTGATAATGCAAAGGTCGGGCCATTTTCCCATTTGTCAAAATTATACAAGTTAATTTTTTGCAAAGCAGGTTTAGAAATTTGTCTAACATGTATATTGAATTTTGTTATTTAATTCTCTTCTACCTTTGCGTCCCGATTACACAGTAAAAATAGGCATAAAAATTAAATTTCAAAACTAAAAAACCATAAATTTTAAACCATGTGCTCTTGAAAAGCTATATAGAATTAATTATAATATGAAATAAGGCTTCTGGCAGGCATTCCAGGCGGTGATTTCTGAAAACATGATTTTTGTCAGTTTTTCAGATTTGATGTTTTTTTAACTCAAACTGGCAGTATATGCTGACAGTTTAGCTGCGGCCCGGGTAAACCTCCAGCGCCTTCGTCAGGGCAGTCATCGCCTTATCGATGGAGGACAGGTTCAAAACATACGCCAGGCGTACTTCCTGCTTGCCTAAACCAGCCGTGGCATAGAAGCCTGTACCTGGAGACAGCATGACAGTCTGCTGCTCATAGCTGAAATCTTCCAGCAACCACTGGCAGAACCGGTCGGCATCGTCAATCGGCAGTTTCGCCATGGCGTAGAAAGCACCGCCCGGATTGGGGCAAAATACCCCCGGGATTTCATTCAGGCGCTTTACCAACAGGTCGCGGCGGCTTTTGTACTCCGCCTTGATGCCGTCAAAATAATCCAGGGGCAGATCCACAGCGGCTTCTGCTGCGATTTGCGCGAAACTCGGAGGGCTCAGGCGCGCCTGCGCGAATTTCATCACCGAGTCGAGCAGTGTTTTGTTGCGGGTCACCAGGGCGCCGATTCGGCCGCCGCAGGCGCTGTAACGCTTGGAAATGGTGTCGAACACCACGACGTTGTCTTCCAGTCCTTCGAGCTGCAACGCCGAAAGGGTATTGCCGTCGTACGCGAATTCGCGGTATGCTTCGTCGGAAAACAGGTAGAGGTTATATTTTTTGCAGATATCCCGCAACACGTTCAGTTCCTCCGGGCTATAAAGGTAACCAGTGGGGTTATTGGGGTTGCAAATGAGGATGGCTTTGGTTTTGGGCGTGATTTTCTTTTCGAAATCAGCAATGGGGGGCAAAGCGAAGCCGGACTCGATGCCGGAGGTGACGGGCACTACTTTCACTTCCGCTTCTACGGCGAAGCCATTGTAGTTGGCGTAGAACGGTTCGGGGATGATCACTTCATCGCCCGGATCGAGGCAGGCCATGAAACCGAAAATAATGGCTTCGGAGCCGCCGGTGGTAACGATGATCTGGTTGTGGTCGAGCTGGATGCCGAACCGGTCGTAATACGTGGTGAGTTTGCGGCGGTAGGATTCGTTGCCGGCGCTGTGGCTGTATTCGAGGATTTTGAAGTCGGAATGGCGCACGGCGTCGAGCACGGGCTGCGGCGTTTCGATATCGGGCTGGCCGATGTTAAGATGGTAAACCGTAACTCCTTTCTTTTTGGCTGCTTCTGCGAAGGGAACCAGTTTGCGGATAGGAGAGGGCGGCATGATCTGGCCGCGCTGACTGATGTTCGGCATTTGGTGTTGGTTTTTTGCGAGGCAAAGGTAAGGCAACTCGCCATGTTATAAATGATATAAAACAAAAATGCCTCCCGTTTGGATCGGGAGGCATCTATTTGCAAGTGTTTCTCTTAGTTCTCGACGGTTCCGGTGAGGAACAGTTCCTTCTCCTGGTCAACTCCCTTTAGCTTCAGGTAGATGGTTTTCATCGGCTTGCCCGCCGCATTGGCGTTGTAGGTAGCCGTGATGGTACCTGCCTTTCCGGGAAGGATGGGCTCTACTGTCCACTTCGGGGTGGTGCAGCCGCAGCTGGGCTTGGCGGCTTCGATCAGCACGGGTTCTTTGGAGATATTGGTGAATTCGAAAGTAACGGTAACGGGTTTGTTCAGCTTGGTTTTGCCGAAATCCACCGTTTCTTTCTTGAATTTCAGTTTGGCGTCCACTGCATTAGCCGTTCCGCCTCCGTTCTGTGCCTGCGCCCACAGTGATGTGGTAACCAGTAAAGTTGCAAATAGGGATACAACGAATTTTTTCATGATAACATTGGTTTTTAAACGATTTGGTTAAACATTTACGTTTCTACCAGTTTCCAGTTCAAATTTACGGCCAAAAACTGAACCGTGCATATCAAGATATTAAAAATTTCTTAAAAATTTAATTTTAGCGTGATGTGCCGAGTCATTTACCCATTCATCAATTTCCCCTACATTTGTGCTTTAACAAGGATGGCATGATCGAAAACAACGAATTAGCTATGAATATGCAAAGCCAGTTGTCGTTTGAAGAGTTCCGCAGGGAAGTTTTGAATGATTACAGGCTGGCCTGTATCAGCAGGGAAGTGAGCCTGCTGGGGCGCCGCGAGGTGCTGACCGGCAAGGCCAAATTCGGGATATTTGGCGATGGCAAGGAAGTGGCCCAGATTGCGATGTCCAAGTATTTCAAACCGGGCGATTTCCGTTCGGGTTATTACCGCGATCAGACCTGGGCATTTGCTACCGGAGTCGCCAATGTAGAGCAGTTTTTCTCCCAGCTCTACGCCGATCCGGACCTGGAGAACGATCCGTTTTCCGCCGGCCGCCAGATGAATTCTCATTTCGCTACACCCAATATTGATGCAGACGGTAACTGGCTGCCGCTTACCGCGCAAAAGAACACCGCCGCCGATATGGCGCCCACCGCCGGGCAGATGCCGCGCGCGTTAGGGCTCGCCTTCGCATCCAAACTGTTCCGCGAAGTTCCGGAGCTGGAAGGGCTCACGCATCTCTCGCACCAGGGTAACGAGGTTTGCTTCGCCACCATCGGCGACGCCTCCACCAGCGAAGGCCATTTCTGGGAAACGGTAAATGCCGCCGGCGTACTCCAGGTACCGTTATGTATTTTCGTGTGGGACGATGGCTATGGCATTTCCGTTCCCCGCAAGCTCCAAACCACCAAAGGCTCCATCAGCGCCGCACTGGAAGGCTTCCGCAAGGGAGAGGAAACCAACGGGCTGGAGATTTATAATGTAAAGGGATGGGACTACGCCGGATTGTGCGAAGCCTTTGAAGAAGGTATCCGCAAAGCCCGCGAAACCCACGTGCCCGTGCTCTTCCACGTGGAAGAGATCACCCAGCCCCAGGGCCACTCCACCTCCGGCTCCCACGAACGCTATAAAAGCAAGGACCGGCTGGCATGGGAGAAGGAATTCGACTGCAATACCAAAATGCGTCACTGGCTCGTCGATAACGTCCTGGCCGACGAAGGCTCCCTCCAGGAAATCGAAGCCGAAGCCAAAGTGCTGGCCCATGAAGGCCGTAAACGCGCATGGGAGAAGTATATCGCGCCCATCCGCAACCAGGTGCAGGAACTGGCGGGTATCTGCCGCCAGATCATCGAAGAAGGCCGTGCCGATGTGGAGTTTGTACAACAAACCATCCAGGAGCTGACCGCCAACCGCGAGCCCTTGCGCAGGGATGTCCTTAAATCCGCCGCACACATCCTCTTCCGCCACCCGCGCGATTTCTCGCCCGCCATCAACGAACTGCAACTGTTCTACGACAACCAGCTCATTACCGAAAAAGAAAACTACAACACGCTCCTCTACGCCACCGGCGCCAATTCGGCGCTCAACGTACCGGAAGTGCCCGCACAATATACCGACGACGCTCCCGTGATCAACGGCTATGAAGTGCTCAATAAATACTTCGATCAGCTGTTCCACAACAACCCCCTGGTATTCGCCTTCGGGGAAGATGTGGGCAAGATCGGCGACGTGAACCAGGGCTTTGCCGGCCTCCAGGCCATCCACGGCAAAACCCGGATCGCCGATACCGGCATCCGTGAGCTCACCATTATGGGCCAGGGCATCGGTATGGCGCTGCGCGGCCTTCGCCCCATCGCGGAAATCCAATACCTGGATTACCTGCTGTACGGCCTGCAGCCCCTCAGCGACGATGTGGCTTCCCTGCAATACCGCACCCGCGGCACGCAGTTCTGCCCGATCATCGTCCGCACCCGCGGCCACCGGCTGGAAGGCATCTGGCATTCGGGCAGTCCGATGGGCATGATTATCAACTCCCTGCGCGGTTTCTACGTATGCGTGCCCCGCAACATGGTGCAAGCCGCCGGGATGTACAACACCCTCCTCAGCGCCCATGAGCCCGCCATTGTGATCGAATCACTGAACGGCTATCGCCTGAAAGAGAAAATGCCGGTAAATATCGGGGAATTTACCGTGCCTATGGGCGTTCCGGAGATCCTCCACGAAGGCACCGACATTACCATTGTTTCCTATGGCAGCACCCTGCGCGTGATCGAGGAGGCCTTGCAAACCCTCGCCGGACTGGGTGTTTCCTGCGAGCTGATCGACGTGCAAACGCTCCTGCCTTTCGATACCGGCCATTCCATTCTGGAATCACTGAAAAAAACCAACCGCATCCTGTTCGTGGACGAAGACGTTCCCGGCGGCGGCTCCGCTTACATGTTCCAGCAAGTGATGGAACAACAGGGCGGCTACCGCTGGCTCGACGTGGCGCCCCGCACCCTCTCTGCCCAGGCGCACCGCCCGGCTTATGGGTCCGACGGCGACTATTTCTCCAAACCCAATGCGGAAGACGTCGTAAAAGTTGTCATGGATATGATCAGGGAATAGCGAACCTGCCAATATTAATTTGATTGTACGCGCCCCCTGTATGCTGCAGGGGGCGCTTTTTTTGTCATTCTGGCTGCCCAACAAGGCCGGCGCAAGAATTGTTATTATAAGAGATATGGAATACAAAGACTATTACAAGATACTGGGCGTGGACAAGAAAGCGAGCGCTGACGAAATAAAGAAGGCGTATCGCAAACTGGCGGTCAAGTATCATCCGGACAAAAATCCCGACGACAAGCTCGCCGAGGAGAAGTTCAAGGAGCTGAACGAGGCGTACGAAGTGCTGGGAGATGCGGAGAAAAGGAAGAAGTACGATGAGTTCGGGGAGAACTGGAAATATTATGAACAGGCGGGTCAGCAGCAGGGCGACTTTGACTGGAACCGCTGGCGTTCCCAGCAGAGCGGGGGCGGACAGTACAGTGCGGAGGATATGTTTGGCGACGGCGGTCAATTTTCGGACTTCTTCGAGCATTTGTTCGGTGGCGGTTTCCGCAGCAGGGCGCAGCAGGGCAGGGCGCGCACCCGGCGTGGCGGGGATCTGCATGCATCGATGGATATCGGAATAGAAGAAGTGTACGCCGGCGGGACGCGGCAGATCAATGTGAACGGGCAGAAACTGAACCTGAAGATAAAGAAGGGCATGACCGATGGTCAGGTGTTGCGGTTGAAAGGCAAGGGCAATCCGGGCATGAATGGCGGGGAGGCCGGGGATTTGTTGATTGAAGTGAGCATTGTGCCGGGGGCAGGGTTTGAGCTGAAGGGGCGGGATGTGTACCTCGAGGTGCCGGTAGACGTGTATACGGCGGTGTTGGGGGGCAAGGTGCAGGTGCCGGTACCGGGAAGTGCGGTGCAACTGACGATCCCGGAAGGTTCGGACAGCGGGCGGTTGTTCCGGTTGAAGGGGAAGGGGTTGCCTGAGGCGGAAGGAGGGGGCGGCGTACCAGGGGATTTTTATGTACGGATTCGGATCACGGTGCCGCAGCATCTGACGGAGGAGGAGAAAAAGCTGTTCCGGAAGCTGGCGAAGCGGGAATTGTAAAACTGTTTAAAATGGAAGTCTATGTTACAAACAATCGATTACCTGGAGGCGATCCTCGAGCAGCAGCACCGGGCGGAGGCCGAAGCGGCGCCTGATTTTTACGCCAGTGAATTGCGGGAGATGCTGGGGTATACGGCCGACGGGCTACGCGTGGCGCTGGACCGTGCGATGCAGGCTTGTGCGGCATTGCGGATGCCGGTGACGTTGAATTTCCGGAGGATATATTGCTGGCAGGGTGGGGAGATGGCGGAAGATTGGCAGTTGAGCCGCCTGGCTGGCTACTTATTGATTGTTAACAGCGATCCCCGCAACCCTGCGGTGGCGCAGGCGCAGTGGATGCTCTTCAAGAAAAGCTATTCATTTTAATTCATATCTGTTTTATTATCAGTTATATACTTGTTCATTTCCGTCGGTTAATGTTCATTGTTTGTTCATTCTCTCGTTTGCTATTCATTGGTTAATGGAATGAGATAAATTGCAGTCACGATCAACAATGAAATTGCTTAGACGGTTCAAATAGGCTGAAAACGGGGGCCGTCCTTTAAGGGGCGGCCTTCTTTATTCAGCGGTCGGCGGGGAGCCGTAGCGCCAGATCCGAAAGAATGTTCACCCATATCCTTTGAAATTGTTCTCTGCGAACCTGGCCTGGTTTTTCAAAAGAATTTTTAACCATAATCCACGCATCGCCGGACTAACCGCCCGGAAAAAACAGGTACAGGTTTTCTTCTTCTTTTTTAACCCTCTCCAACATTTTTCTCCTCTTTAGACTATACAAACACATGAGCTGTTTGTGACCCGCTATTTTTTACGTTCAAACAAGCCTTGCGTTAGACAACCAAAATTTGTAACAAACAAACGTAACTGAATTATGGAAGCAAGATGTATTAGATGCAGTACCATTGTATACTCTCACAAGAAGCTTTCTGAAATCAAATGCCGTTGCGGCGGCCAATTACAGCGGATGCGGTTTACGGGCCTGGTAGAAGGGATGCACCCGCTGGGCAAAGAGCACAATATGGAAGTCAGCGGTAAAGTCTGCTATGGAACTTACCGGTCGATATACGGTAATTTCGTGATCGACAAACTCAATAATGTTTTTCATAAAGTGCAACTGCTGCGCTGAAAACAAGTACCGCCGCCCACCGCGCATGTTTCTTTTTCTTTTCATTCCATTGCTGGCCCGATACCTGGAAAACAACTCCCCGGCCAGGTCATAGGCATGCCTGTTAGTGAGAGGCTACTGGGATGATGGCAGGGATCCCTACAAATAAAAAGGGACCTGGAATGCGTGGCATGTCGTGGACGGATGCTCATTGGAATATCGCAGAAGATAGTAGATGGAATGCATGGCATATTGCGGACGGATGCTTAGATAGAACGGCCTGGAAGGTGTAAATGGAATGCACGGCATGTCGCGGATGGATGCTTATTGCAATAGCACAGATGAGGTAAAGTGAATGCATAGCATGTTGCGGATGATGCGCAGTTAGAATATAGCTGGAGATGTAAATGGAATTTATGGCATGTCGCGGACGGATGCACAGTTAGAATAGCTGGAGGCGTAAACGGAACGCATGGCACATTGCAGACAGCCGCTCATTGAATTGCGCAGGAGGTTTGAACGATACGTCCGATACAAGTGCTGCGGCAACCCGCGGAATCCATTCAGGGGATGACCTTGCGCTGCGACAAGAACCGAAGTCCACTATGCAGTTAATTCCAAAAATTTTCAATTGTAAATAAGCTCTTGGGTGATGTTGTTTGTTAACCACCTCATTTGCCTTCACCGGGAATATACTGCATGGTTGGAGTACCGCAACGCCGCCGCGAATGCTACGCAAACTCCGATATGAATGCTGCGGCCATCCGCAGATGCCACGCAGGGACGGAGCTTGCTCAGCGACAAGAAAATAAATCTACGATGCGTTTAATGCCAAAAATTTTCAATTGTAAATAAGCTCTTGGGTGATGTTGTTTGTTAACCACCTCATTTGCCGTCACCGGGAATATACTGCATGGTTGGAGTACCGCAACGCCGCCGCGAATGCTACGCAAACTCCGATGTGAATGCTGCGGCCATCCGCAGATGCCACCCAGGGACGGACCTTGCTCAGCGACAAGAAAATAAATCTACGATGCGTTTAATGCCAAAGATTTTCAATTGTAAATAAGCACATGGGTGATATTGTTTGTTAACCACCTCATTTGCGGTCACCGGAATATGTTGCATCGTTGGAGAACGGTTACGCCGCCACGGATGATACACACAGCGGATCAGATTCGTCCACCAATCGAATTTCATCCATTGTTTTTCCATGCAATCCGTCTTGTTACAACTATCATACATAATGAACGATATTCTTTTGGTGTTGATTTTTGCAACCGGGATCAGAAAAGCTGCAGCCCCCGTAGCCGAACTGATCCCTTTTTTATGTCCATGCCACTCCGCACTTCTTTCCTTCCCCCCCAAATCAAAGGAATTCATGCATGTTTGCGGATTGCTTTTACTATTTTTAGTCCTTCACCCAAAAAACTGCTCAAATGAAGATCGTAGTACTGGATGGATATGCCCTGCAGCCCGGAGATCTGTCGTGGAGCGCATTGGAAGCCCTCGGCACTGTAACCGTCCACGAGAGGACGGCCCCCTCCGACGTGGCCGACCGCGCGCGCGGAGCCAACATCCTCCTCACTAACAAATCCCTCATCCCCGCTTCCGTCATACAACAACTGCCGGACCTCCGATATATCGGCGTTATGGCCACCGGTTACAACGTGGTAGACGTGGCCGCCGCCCGCGCACAAGGCATCACCGTTTCCAACGTGCCTGCCTACAGCTCCCCTTCCGTTGCCCAACTCACCTTCGCCCTCCTCCTCGAACTTTGCCAGGGCGTAGGACTGCATGCAACTTCGGTGCGTAACGGCGACTGGACGGCCAGTCCCGACTTCAGCTATTGGAAAATGCCCCTCCAGGAGCTCGCCGGCAAAACGCTGGCTATCATTGGCTTCGGACAGATCGGTCAGTCGGTGGCCCGTATTGGCATTGCCTTCGGCATGCGCGTGATCGTGAGCCACAAGCACCCGGAGCGCGACAAAATGGAAGGCGTCACCTTCACGGATCAGGCCACCTGTTTCCGGGAGGCGGATGCGGTGTCGCTCCATTGCCCGCTCAACGAGGCCAACAAGGAATTCGTGAACGCCAGGCTGCTTGCAACCATGAAACCTACCGCTTTCCTCATCAATACCAGCCGCGGACCCCTCATCCGGGAGGCCGACCTGGCGGAAGCGCTGAATAACGGTGTAATTGCCGGAGCGGGATTGGATGTATTATCGGCCGAGCCTCCTCCGGCAGGCAATCCCTTGCTATCGGCCCGTAATTGCTACATCACCCCACACATTGCCTGGGCAACCCGGGAAGCGCGATCGCGGCTGATGGAGAAAACGGTGGAAAATGTGAAAGCTTTCCTGGACGGGAATCCGCAAAATGTAATCGGCGGTTAGTTCCGAATCTGTTAGATATTAAAAAGCCTGCGGCCAGCAGGCTTTTTTTATTCCGGTCGGCTGCATTGAATGTTGCACTTTTCATACATCAACCCAACGTCAGCCATCTATCTCTACTCGGGGCGAGGAGCAAAATAAGAAAGGCCCGCCGGATCGGGCGGGCCTTCGCATATAACGAGTGAGCGATTATTTCAGGTTGTGGAATACTTGCTGCACGTCTTCGTCCTGTTCGAGGCGGTCGATCAGCTGCAATACTTCCTTGGCTTGTTCTTCGTTGAGCTCCACGGTATTTGCGGGGATGCGTTTCAGCTCGGAGGCGATCACTTCCATGCCTTTTTCTTCCAGCGCTTTGGCCATATTGCCGAATTCGGTGAAAGTGGCGCGTACGATAATGTTGCCTTCGCTGTCTTCCCCGATTTCTTCCAGCCCGAAATCAATCAGTTCCAGTTCGAGGTCTTCGAGGTTCTGGCCGTTGTTTTTGATTTTGAACTCGCCCAGGCGGTTGAACATAAAGGCTACGGAACCGCTGTTGCCGAGGCTGCCGCCTTCTTTGTTGAAGTGCATGCGCACGTTGGCAACGGTACGGGTGGTGTTGTCGGTAGCGGTTTCCACCATTACGGCGACGCCATGAGGTGCATATCCTTCGTATACAACTTCTTCGTAATCAGTCTTATCTTTCCCCATCGCGCGTTTGATGGCAGCTTCCACACGGTCTTTCGGCATGTTTACGCCTTTGGCGTTGAGGAAGCAGCGGCGGAGTGCGGGGTTGTTGTCAGGGTCCGGACCGCCTTGTTTCACCGCCATGGCGATTTCCTTGCCGATGCGGGTAAATTGTTTGGCCATGCGGTCCCAACGGGCGAACATGGTCGCTTTTCTTACTTCAAAAATACGTCCCATAGTGTTAGAAAGAGTTTGCTTATGTACCGGCGCACCGGGAGATAAGGAGGCTGCAAAAATATTAAATTCCGGGCAAATCCGGGATTCGGGGAAATAAAAATCCCGCCATTGCGGCGGGATTTTATATACAAAGGGATGTTTTTACGGTTTGTTGTTACCCAGTTTGCTGTTATGACGGCTGTAAGTGAAATAAATCAGCAGGCCAAGGCCGAGCCAGATGGCGAGGCGGCCCCAGCTTTCGGGCGGCAGGGAGTACATGAGGTAAGTACATACGATAACGCCCATGATGGGAACGAACGGTACCAGCGGGGTTTTGAAGGCGCGGGGGATTTCCGGCATCTTCTTGCGCATGATCAGGACGCCGATGCATACCAGCGAGAAGGCGAAGAGGGTACCGATGCTCACCATGTGGCCGAGGTCGCTCACCGGAACGAGGCCGGAGAACAGGCTCACGAACGCCATGAAGAACAGGTTGGTTTTCCAGGGGGTGCGGAATTTGGGATGAACGTCGCTGAAGAATTTGGGCAGCAGGCCGTCGCGGCTCATAGAGTAGAACACGCGGGACTGGCCCAGCATCATCACCAGGATCACGGAGGTGTAACCTGCGAGGATCGCGATGATCAGGCCGGTTTGCAGGAAGTCGTACCCGGTTTGCGCGAATGCGGTGGCGGCGGGTTTGGCATCGCCGGCGAATTCTTTATAATTCAGCAGCCCGGTCATGACGTGGGCGAAGAGTACATATAATATGGTGCAGATCAGGAGGGAACCGAGGATGCCGATGGGCATGCCTTTCTGGGGGTTCTTGGCTTCCTGGGCGGCGGTGGAAACGGCGTCGAAGCCGATAAACGCGAAGAACACCACGGCGGCCCCGGTGGCTATGCCGGTCCATCCGAAGTTTTCGTATTTACCGGTATTGGCGGGGATGTAGGGTTCGTAGTTGGCGGGATCGATGTGGCTCCAGCCGAGTACGATGAACACGATCACCACGGTCACCTTCAGGATTACGAGGAAGTTGTTCATCCCTGCGGATTCGCGGGTGCCTTTCATCAGCAGCAGCGAAAGGAGGCATACGATGATAACGGCGGGGAGGTTGAACCAACCGCCTGAGATGAGGGTGCCGTCGCTCAGCGTAACGGTTTCCCAGGGGGAAGCGGCCAGCTGGTGGGGGATATGGATTCCGAATTTATGGAGGAGCTCCAGGAGGTACTTCGACCAGCTAACGGCCACCGTAGCGGCGCCGAGGGCGTATTCCAGCACCAGGTCCCAACCGATGATCCAGGCGATGAATTCACCCATGGTAGCGTAGGAGTAGGTGTAGGCACTTCCGGCAACCGGTATCATCGAGGCGAATTCGGCGTAGCAGAGGCCGGCGAAACCGCAACCGATGGCGGCGAGTACGAAGGAGATGGTTACCGCGGGACCGGCATTCTCTGCCGCCGCGATGCCTGTCAGGGAAAAGAGGCCGGCGCCGATGATGGCTCCGATACCCAATGCAACGAGCGCCCCTGAACCGAGTGTCCGTTTCAGACCTTTTTCAGAGTCTGCTGCTTCACCGAGCAGGACCGACATCGGTTTCTTGGCAAAAAGGTTACTCATAAATTGAATAGAAGTTGATGGTTGATACTAGAAACTAGCGGTTAGATTTGTTTTCAGATCGTCAAATATAACGTGTTCAGGATAAAACCCATATTTTATTTTATGTACGAGCGGTAGGGGGGATCTGCGGGAATTTCGCCCGAGAACCTTATTTTTGGGCAACTTTTGTAGGATCTAAACCAAAAAAATCACCGCTATTTCATGATGAATATTAGGAAGGCAGGGATCACCGCATTGATCGTATTTACGTTTGTGGCCATCTTGCATGTAATTGACTACAACTTCACAGGCGTATTTCCTGCCGACCTGCTGATGATCACCCGCTGGATTACCGTAGCCGCTTTCGTGTGGTATGCCATCGCCAAGAAATCCCTCACCACCTGGATCCTCGTGAGCATGCTCGTGGGCGGCGAACTGGGGCATGACTGGCCCGCCATCGCTGTGAACTTCCAGGTGCTCAGCAAAGTTTTCCTGCAACTGATCAAGACCATCATCGCCCCGCTGCTTTTTGCCACGCTCGTGGTGGGCATCGCCGGGCACTCTGATATCAAACAGGTGGGCCGTATGGGTTGGAAATCACTCGTTTATTTCGAGATCGTTACCACCATCGCCTTGTTCATCGGCCTTGCGGCCATCAATATTTCCCAGGCGGGCGTGGGCGTTCCCCAACCGCCCGTGGGCCACGAAGAGCTGCCGGCCACCAAGCCGCAGAACTGGCAGGACATCATCCTGCATATCTTCCCCGAAAACATCGCCAAATCCATCTACCACGGCGAAATTCTGCCAATCGTAGTATTCAGCGTTATTTTCGGGATCGCGCTGCTCATGGTGAAAGACAAAATGCGCCAGCCCATGCTGGATTTCTGCGGAAGCCTGTCCGAAACCATGTTCAAATTCACCAATATCGTGATGTACTTCGCCCCGGTGGGCGTGGGCGCGGCCATCGCCTACACGGTAGGCCACGGCGGCCTCGACGTGCTGGGGAACCTCTTCAAGCTGCTCATCACCCTGTACGCCGCGCTGGCGGTATTCGTACTGGTGGTATTTG